>NZ_JBIAHG010000001.1:0-195342 GCF_042870385.1 Streptomyces sp. NPDC006602
CTGGCGTTGACTTTTGGCACGCTGTTGAGTTCTCAAGGAACGGACGCTTCCTTCGTACTCACCCTCTCGGGCTTTCCTCCGGGCGCTTCCCTTCGGTCTTGCGTTTCCGACTCTACCAGATCCTTTCGGGCCCGATTCCCTGTCGGCGGGATTTGCCGTGAGGCTTCGGCTTTCGCCTGTCGGCCTTTCGACATTCACTACGTTAGCCGATTCCCGAGCCAACTCATAATCGAGTTCCGCGAGTTCCGAATTCAGGCGTGCGGACACGTCGAACTCACCCTCGCTGGAGGGAGTCGTAGGTAGTGGTTTGGCCGCTCCGGCTGCTGGCGAACGCCGTACCCGGTTCAGCGGCTCGGGCCACGTTACGCGCCTCCCCCTCGGCGCGTCAACTTCGGCGCCGCCTCGGGGCATGAGCCCGATAGGGGCTCACTGTCGGGTCGTTGGCGATCCAGAAGCGCCACGGATGGGCGTCCCCGTCGCCGCCGTCGCCGGCGACCCCGGTGCGGGGACCGTTGCGTACCTGGTCGGAGGCCACCGGCGTTCCGGCGAGGATCCTCAGCGGCGTCTCCCCGGAGGTACACGCGTCCGTGCCGTCCAGCGCGCGGTCCACCGCCAGGGCAGTGGCGAGGCGGGCCGGGCCTTTGGCCAGTTCCTTGTCACTTCGGGCCGAGAGTCGACGTGTGCGGGCCAGTTCGGCCCCTTCGACGATCTCGCCCGCGCGGAGGAGGACGGCGCTCGACTGTCCCTCCGGCCCACACACCAGGTTCATGCAGAACCACATGCCGTAAGTGAAGTAGACATACACATGGCCGGGCGGACCGAACATCACGCCGTTGCGGGCCGTGCGGCCGCGGTAGGCGTGGGAGCCGGGATCGTTCGGGCCGTCGTAGGCCTCGACCTCCGTGAGACGCAGGCAGATCGGACCGTCCGGGGTGGTGCGTACGAGCATGCGGCCCAGGAGGTCGGGGGCGACCTCCAGTACGGGTCGGTCGAAGAACTCTCTGGGCAGAGGCGTACGGTCGGGGGTCGCGATCATGCCGTCCGAGGGTAGTGCAGACGGGTGGGTGCGACGGGGTGGTCAGGGGGCGTTCGCCTTGCCGGGGTGAGACCCGGAACCGGGCGCGGTCGGATCGCGTTTGTACGGGTCAAGGACCCGCGCGCGTGAAGGGGCCGGAAACGCAAGAAGCAGGACGACGGAACCGATGGAAACAGGTTGTGCCCGAAGGGCCTTCCTGGAGAGGGAGAGACATGGCGTTCAAGAAGCTGCTCGCGAGCCTGGGTGCCGGCGGGGCTTCGGTGGAAACGGTGCTGACCGAGGTCAACGTCGTGCCGGGTGGTGTCGTCCAGGGGGAGGTTCGGATCCAGGGCGGGTCCGTCGACCAGCAGATCGAGGCGCTGTCGGTCGGGCTGCAGGCCAAGGTCGAGGTCGAGAGCGGCGACCAGGAGTACAAGCAGGACATCGAGTTCACGAAGCATCGGCTCGGCGGTGCCTTCGAGCTGAAGGCACAGGCCGTGCACGTTGTTCCCTTCGGGCTGGAGATCCCGTGGGAGACACCGATCACGATGATCGACGGGCGTGCGCTGCCCTCGATGCACATCGGTGTGACCACGGAGCTGGAGATCGCGCGTGCGGTGGACTCCGGTGACCTGGACCCGGTCAACGTGCACCCGCTGCCGGCGCAGAAGGCGATCCTGGACGCCTTCCTCCAGCTCGGCTTCCGGTTCAAGAACGCGGACATGGAGCGCGGTCACATCCGGGGTACGCGCCAGAAGCTGCCGTTCTACCAGGAGATCGAGTTCCTGCCGCCGCAGCAGTACCGGGGGCTGAACCAGGTGGAGTTGAGCTTCGTCGCGGACCAGAGCGCGATGGACGTCATCCTGGAGATGGACAAGAAGCCGGGCCTGTTCAGCGAGGGCAGCGACACGTTCCGCTCGTTCCAGGTGGGTCTGAACGACTTTCAGGGCACGGACTGGGCGGCGTACCTCAACCAGTGGCTGTCCGAGGTCGGCAGCAAGCGCAACTGGTTCTAGGCTCGGAACCACTGACTCCAGTAACCGATTCAGGAGGTACCGAGGTGACCGAGCTCAAGCGGCGGCCGCTCCCCCATGACTTCCACCCGCCCGTCCCGTCGTTCACGGTGACGAGCGGGGATGTCGAGGAAGGCGCGACGCTCAAGGACGCTCAGGTCTACGCGGCCGGCAACACCTCGCCGCAGTTGCGGTGGGAGGGCTTTCCGCCCGAGACCAAGAGCTTCGCCGTGACCTGCTACGACCCCGACGCCCCTACGGGCAGCGGCTTCTGGCACTGGGTCGTGTTCGACATCCCGGCCTCGGTCACCGAGTTGCCGGTGGGCGCGGGCAGCGGCAAGTTCGAAGGGCTGCCGGAGGGCGCCGTACAGGTGCGCAACGACTACGGGACGAAGGACTTCGGTGGTGCCGCGCCGCCGCCCGGGGACGGGCCACACCGGTACGTGTTCACGGTGTACGCCGTGGACCAGGAGGAGCTGGGTCCGGACTCGGATGCCACTCCCGCCTTCGTGGGCTTCAATCTGCGGTTCCACACGATCGGGCGTGCGCAGCTGATCGGTGAGTACGAGGTGCCCGCCGAAGCCTGACGTTCATGGAACGTTTGCCCGCCCCTGGTCTTGGAAGTGATCAGGGGCGGGCACTTTTTATTTCGTTGTCCATCTCGGCGTGCCCGGCCAGAGTTGATCCCAGTCCGCCGAGGGGTGGGCGGGTGCACACGGGAGGTGGGCTGGTCATGCGGGACACGTTGGTGCTGAACGCGAGCTTCGAGCCGCTGTCGACGGTGACGTTGAACCGAGCCGTCGTTCTGGTGCTTCAGGACAAGGCCGTCGTCGAGCAGTCCCACCCCGAACTGCGCATGCGCGGAGCCGCGGTCGACATACCGGCGCCCCGGGTGATCAGGCTGTGCAGGTATGTGCGGGTGCCCTTCCGAAGACAAGCCCCGTGGTCGAGGCGGGGTGTCCTGGTGCGGGACCGGCACAGGTGCGCGTACTGCGGCCGGCGGGCGACGACCGTGGACCACGTGGTGCCGCGGTCGCAGGGGGGTCAGGACACCTGGCTGAACACAGTGGCCTCGTGCGCGCAGGACAACCACCGCAAGGCGAACCGGACTCCGGACGAGGCGGGCATGCCGCTGCTACGGCTGCCGTTCGAGCCGAGTCCGGCGGACGCGATGCTGCTGTCACTGGGCAACGAGGACTTCGGGGCGCTGCCGGAGTGGTTGGCCCAGCCCGCGGCCTAGGCCGCGCCCTTACGTGGATCCGGGGTCCACCTCCGTTGGGAGGTGGACCCCGGATCTCGTAGGACAGTCGTCAGTCGATCGACGGCTTCTCGCGGCGTTCCGTGCCCCCACCGCCGTTGCCGGAGTTGCCTCCGCCGCCCGAACCGCCCCCGAAGGGCCCGAAGTTGCCCATGGCGCCGGACAGGCCCTTGAGGGCGTCGCCGATTTCGCTGGGGACGATCCAGAGCTTGTTGGCGTCACCCTCGGCGATCTTCGGGAGCATCTGGAGGTACTGGTAGGAGAGGAGCTTCTGGTCCGGGTCGCCGGCGTGGATGGCCTCGAAGACCGTACGGACGGCCTGGGCCTCGCCCTCGGCGCGCAGCGCGGCTGCCTTGGCCTCACCTTCGGCGCGCAGGATCTGGGACTGCTTCTCACCTTCGGCGGTGAGGATGGCGGCTTGGCGCGTACCTTCGGCGGTGAGGATCGCGGCGCGCTTGTCACGGTCGGCGCGCATCTGCTTCTCCATCGAGTCCTGGATGGAGGTCGGCGGCTCGATGGCCTTCAGTTCCACGCGGTTGACGCGGATGCCCCACTTGCCGGTGGCCTCGTCGAGGACGCCGCGCAGGGCCGCGTTGATCTCCTCGCGGGAGGTCAGGGTCCGCTCCAGGTCCATGCCGCCGATGATGTTGCGGAGCGTGGTGACGGTGAGCTGCTCGATCGCCTGGATGTAGCTGGCGACCTCGTAGGTCGCGGCCCGGGCGTCGGTCACCTGGTAGTAGATGACGGTGTCGATGTTGACGACCAGGTTGTCCTGGGTGATCACCGGCTGGGGCGGGAACGGCACGACCTGTTCACGCAGGTCGATGCGGTTGCGGATGGTGTCGATGAACGGGACGACGATGTTGAGGCCCGCGTTGAGCGTCCGCGTGTAACGGCCGAAGCGCTCCACGATCGCGGCGCTCGCCTGCGGGATGACCTGGATCGTCTTGATGAGGGCGATGAAGACCAACACCACCAGGATGATCAAGACGATGATGACCGGTTCCATCGTGCTCCCCGTGCCCTTCTCTGCCTCGGCGCTTTCGGAAGATCTTATGTCTGTTGAAGATCTTGCTGGTCGAGTGTGACAGACCGTCGTGTGCCTCGTGAGGCGTTCGGTTCAGTTACGTCATGCCCGCGTCCTGCGAGGTCACATGACGATCGCCGTTGCACCTTCGATCTCCACGACGTCCACTTCCTCGCCCACTTCGTAGGCGCGGTCGGTGGCGAGGGAGCGGGCGGACCAGACTTCTCCGGCGAGCTTGATACGGCCGCCGGAGCCGTCGACCCGTTCCAGTACTACGGCCTGTCTTCCCTTCAACGCATCCACGCCGGTGGCGAGTCGGGGTCGCTGTGCGCCCTGCCGGGCGGCGATGGGCCGTACGACGGCGATCAGGGCGACCGATACGGCGGCGAAGACGAGTACTTGGATGGTGACGCCGCCGCCGACTCCGGCCGTGACCGCCGCGGCAGCGGCGCCCACGGCGAGCATGCCGAGCTCCGGCATCGCGGTCACCACGAGCGGGATTCCGAGCGCTACCGCGCCGACGAGCCACCACACCCATGCGTCGATGTCGTTCACATGGTCATGGTAGGTCCGGGAGACCTGCCACCGACAGGGCGCCGGAGCTCGGAACGCCCCCTTCTTGTCCGGGGAGTTCGGAGGGTCAGGCCATCGGGAGGCCCTGTGCGGTCCAGCGCTCGCCGACCTGTTCGACGACAAGCGGAAGGCCGAAGCAGAGGGAGAGGTTGCGGGAGGTGAGTTCGAGCTCCAGCGGTCCGGCGGCGAGGACCTTGCCCTGGCGGATCATCAGGACGTGGGTGAAGCCGGGGGCGATCTCCTCGACATGGTGGGTGACCATGAGCATCGAGGGGGCGATCGGGTCGCGCGCGAGGCGGCCGAGGCGGCGTACGAGGTCCTCGCGGCCGCCGAGGTCGAGGCCCGCGGCGGGCTCGTCGAGGAGCAGCAGCTCGGGGTCGGTCATCAGGGCGCGGGCGATGAGGGTGCGCTTGCGCTCGCCCTCGGAGAGCGTGCCGAACTTGCGCTCCAGGTAGTCGCTCATGCCGAGGCGGTCGAGGAAGGCGCGGGCGCGCTGCTCGTCGATCTCCTCGTACTCCTCCTGCCAGCCGGCGGTCATGCCGTAGGCGGCGGTGAGCACGGTCTGCAGGACGGTCTGGCGCTTGGGCAGCTTGTCTGCCATGGCGATGCCGGCCATGCCGATGCGGGGGCGCAGTTCGAAGACGTCGGTGCCGGGCTTGCCGAGGGTCTCACCGAGGATGGTGGCGGTGCCCTGGCTGGGGTAGAGGTAGCTGGACGCGACGTTCAGGAGGGTGGTCTTGCCGGCGCCGTTCGGACCGAGGATGACCCAGCGCTCGCCCTCCTTCACCGACCAGGAGACCTGGTCCACCAGAGCCCGGCCCTCGCGGACCACGGATACGTCCTGAAGCTCCAGAACATCGCTCATGAGCGCGTTGTCTCCCCTTGCAGTGTGGCCGGTCTCGGCTGTCGCGTTCGCCTGTGGCACGGTCCGCCGCGCCGGTGGGCGCAGCCCTCGAAGAAATCTACGCCACCGGTCGCCCGCTCCATTCCATCGGTCCGGTCCTTAGGGTGGAGGCATGCTTTCGGAACCACGCTCTGGACGCCTTGCCGCTTGGGGAAATGCCCTGTTGGCCGGACTTGTCTCGCCCGATGACGCCGTGCTCTCGATCGTCGGGGAGGACGCGGTCCACCGGGTGGAGGGGCTGCCGGGTGAGTCGGCGCCCGTCGGTCTCACGCTCGCGCTGGGACGGCTGCGGTCGCTCGGCGTGACGGGACTACGGCTCGCTCTGCCCGCGCCCGGGCATCCGTTGGGGCTGAGCGGGCCGCCGGAGTTCAACGCACGGGCGCTGGAGGCCGAGGAGGCCGTCGTCTGTCACGGCGCCGCACTCGGGTTGGTGCCCGAGGTGTACGAGGCGGGGCCCGAGGGTGATGTCCATGTCGAGGTCGTGTGGCACTGCCTTGCCGTCCGGGAGGCGCCGCCGGCCGATGTTCCGTCGCTCGGGGAGGCCGAGCGGGAGCTGGCGGAGGCGCTGCGGGATGCGACCGAGGTGCTGACGCGGCTGGACGTGGCCGGGTCGGGGCCGGTGGCGGAGGCCGCGATCAATGCGTATCGGGCGCGGGCCGAGCGGGGGCGGGAGGTGTTGGCGCCGGGGTATCCGCCGCGGGCGGTGCGGGTGCTGGAGCTGGCGCAGCGGGTGGGGTTGCTGGTGTCGCTGGCGTACGAGAACGGGCACGGGGGTGCGGTGAGCGCGTCCGAGATGACGGCGCGGGGTGTCGCGCTGCGTCCGGTGGAGCGGACGGCTCGGCGGGCGACTGTGGCGGCGTACAACGCGTATGTGGAGGAGCGGGAGCGGGGGGTGCGGTGAGCCGTCGGATGACTGGTGGCCGGGGTTGGTGCGGGGCGAGGGTGGTCCAGCACTGAAGGGGGTGCCGGCCTGCCCGCGGCCTGGCGGCGGCATACGAAAAGCCCCGCGCGTCGTCGTCGACTCGTGGGGCTCCTCGTCGGCCGGGTGGCGTCAGTCGTTCACGCCCTGGCTGCCGAAGGCCGGGTTCAGCAGAGCGATGACGTTGGCGGTGTTGCCGACCGCGTTCACCGGGATGTGGACGGGGGCCTGGACGAGGTTGCCCGAGACGACGCCCGGCGACTCCACGGCCGCGGCATTGGCACCCACGTCGGCGACAGCCGCGCCGGCCGAGGCGCCGGCGGCGATGCCGGCGACGGTCATGGCTACGGCAGCCTTCTTGGCGATGTTCATGAAAAGCGTTCCTCCTGCGTTTGCGTGTCCGACCCGGCCGCGGGTCGTGCGCTGATCAACGCGGAAGAGATCCGGAACGGCACGGGAACGCAAGGCCAACGGCCCGTTCGGATTATTCGAGCGAAAAGCTGACCGGCCTCCCGGGGAAACCCCCGGGAGGCCGAAGTCATGACCTGCTCGGCGACTGGCGTCAGTGGTTGATGCCCAGGTTGCCGAAGGCGGGGTTCAGCACACCGATGACGTTCACGCTGTTGCCGACCGCGTTCACCGGGACGTGCACCGGGGCCTGGACGACGTTGCCCGAGACGACGCCCGGCGAGCCCACGGCCTGGCCGTCGGCGTGCGCGCCGTTAGTGGCGGAGGCCATACCGGCACCGGCGGCCATCAGCCCACCGGCCACCATCGTCACGGCCGCTGCCTTCTTCAGGTTCTTCACTTCTGAGCCCTCCCTAGCGATTGCCGCGGCAGTCGCCGCAGCACGCACTGGAGAACGGCGGAGATCCGCAAAGGATGCGCCATCCGGGGGACATTCCCACGACGGTATGAATCTCAGTCGGGAGCGGAACGCTCCGTATTGCCGTGCGGAGCGCACGCCGGGCGCGTTTCAGCCGGTCACACCATGGCGTACGGCCCACAAAGCGGCCTGTGTGCGGTCCGACAGGTCGAGCTTCATCAGGATGTTCGACACGTGCGTCTTGACTGTCTTCTCGGAGAGCACCAGCGCGCGGGCGATCTCCCGGTTGGAGCGGCCGTCCGCTATCAGCCCGAGCACCTCGCGCTCCCGGTCGGTGAGTGAACCGCCCCTGCCCTGGCCGGAGTTGTTCCCCTCCTGGGACAACAGCGCCCCCGCGACCTCCGGCTGGAGCAGGATGTGTCCCGCGTGGACGGAGCGGATGGCCCCGGCCAGGGCGTCGGGATCGACGTCCTTGTAGACGTACCCCGCGGCGCCCGCGCGCAGGGCCGGGACGACCGTGCGCTGTTCGGTGAAGCTGGTCACGATCAGCACGCGCGCGGGGTTGTTCAGTTCGCGGAGCTTGCGCAGCGCATCGACGCCGTCCATGCCCGGCATCTTGACGTCCATGAGGACGATGTCGGGTTTCAGCTCCTCGGCGCGGGCGACCCCTTCGGCGCCGTCGGCCGCCTCGCCCACGACCTCGATGTCGTCCTGCACTTCGAGAAACGTGCGCAGGCCCCGGCGGACCACTTGGTGGTCGTCGACGAGCAGCACCTTGATTGGGTCAGCCACCGGGGACCTCCAGCTCGATCGTGGTGCCCTTGCCGGGCACCGAATCCACAATCAGTGCGCCGCCGACCCCGCTCGCCCGGTCCCGCATGGAGACGAGGCCCAGGTGGCGACCCGCACGGCGTATCCCCTGGGGGTCGAAACCGCTGCCGTCGTCCGTCACCCGCAGGACGGCTCCGCCGCCGCGCCGGTCCAGGGTCACGTCGACGTGTTCGGCGCCCGAGTGCCGCAGGGCGTTGTGCAGGGCCTCCTGGGCGACGCGCAGCACGGCCTCCTCCTGGGTGGCGGGCAGGGCGCGTACGCCGAGGCTCGTGAAGGTCACCCGCGCGGCGTGGGCGCGGTCCAGGACCTGGATGTGGGTGCGGAGGGTTGCGACCAGGCCGTCCTCGTCCAGTGCCGCGGGGCGCAGCTCGACCACCGCCGCGCGCAGTTCGTCGGCGGCCTCCGCGGCGAGCGCGGCCACCTGGTGCAGCTCGCCCTTGGCGCGGGCCGGGTCCCGGTCGACGAGGGCGGCGGCTGCCTGGGCGGTCAGGCGCAGCGAGAACAGCTTCTGGCTGACCGCGTCGTGCAGTTCGTGGGCGAGCCGCGAGCGCTCCTCGGCGATCGTGAGCTCGCGGCTGCGTTCGTACAGGCGGGCGTTGGTGAGGGCGATCGCGGCGTGCTGGGCGAGGATCGACAGGAGTTCCTCATCCTCCTCGGTGAAGCCGCAGCTGCCTTCCGGCTTCGTACAGTTCTTGTTCGCCAGGAACAGCGCGCCGATGACCTCGTCGCCGTCGCGGATCGGCAGGCCCAGGAAGTCGGACATCTCGGGGTGGGCGGACGGCCAGCCCTCGAAGCGGGGGTCCTTGCGCACGTCGGCGAGGCGCTCGGGCCGCGCCTCGTGCAGCATCGCGGCGAGGATGCCGTGCTGGCGCGGCAGCGGGCCGATGGCCCGCCACTGCTGTTCGCTGACGCCGTCGACCACGAACTGGGCGAAGCCGCCGTGGTCGTCCGGCACACCCAGGGCGGCGTACTGCGCGTCGAGCAGCTCGCGGGCCGAGGCCACGATCGTCTTGAGGACGTCGCGCACCTCGAGGTGCCTGCTCATGGCCAGCAGCGCGGAGCTGACCGCGGCGAGGCCGGACCGGGGGCCTTGACTCATGCCCTCACGGTACCGGCGGGGTGTGACAGTCCGTATCCGACCTGTGGCGGCCGCCTCCTGGGCCGGGAGACCTAGGGCGAAGGGCCTCACCGCTTTGCGGCCCGCGTCCGAGGCGGGTACGACGGCACGGTTCCTACGTTGGGGGCACACCGATCAGAGGCGTCGAGGACGAGGGGACGTGTGTCATGCCTGTAGCGATCATCACGGGGGCCTCGAAGGGACTGGGGCGGGCGCTGGCCGACGCTCTGGCCGCCCGGGGCTGGGATCTGGTGCTCGATGCCAGAGGCGCGGAGGCTCTCACGGAGGCGGCGCAGGCCGTCTCCGGGCACGGGACGCGGGTGACCGCCCTGCCCGGGGACGTCACGGACGCCGGGCACCGGAGCGAGCTGGTGGCAGCCGCGTGGAAGCTGGGCGGGGTGGACCTGCTGGTGAACAACGCGAGCGCGCTGGGCGCCGAGCCGCTGGTACGGCTGGAGAAGCTGCCCCTGGAGGGGCTGCGGCGGGCGTTGGAGGTGAATGTGGTGGCCGCGCTGGGGCTCGTCCAGGAGGCGCTGCCGCTGTTGCGGGCGTCCGAGGCGGGCACGGTGATCGTGGTCAGCTCGGACGCGGCCGCCGAGGCGTACGAGACGTGGGGCGGCTACGGGGCGTCCAAGGCGGCTCTGGACCATCTCGCGGCGGTATTGAGCGAGGAGGAGCCGGAACTGCGGGTGTGGGCGGTCGACCCGGGCGACATGGCGACGGACCTGTACGCGGCCGCCGTACCGGACGACAAGGATCCACGGCCGGAGCCGGTCGGTGTGGTGCCGGCGTTCCTGCGGTTGCTGGACGAGCGGCCCGTGAGCGGGCGCTACGGGGCTGCCGCTCTGCTGGAGGCGCGATGACCCTGGCGGTGCACGTCCCGGAGGAGCTGTCGGCCCGGGTGCCGGTCGAGCAGCGGGGGCCCGGGCTCGACCGGGATGCCGTACGGCTGCTCGTGTCGCGCGGCATCGAGGTGTCGCACCACGCGTTCGTGGAGCTGCCCCGGCTGCTGCGGGCCGGGGACCTGCTCGTCGTGAACACCTCGCCCACACTGGCCGCCGCCGTCGACGGGCGGATCGGGCACGCGCGCGTGGTGGTGCACGTCTCCACCCGCGGGGACGACGGGCGGTGGGCGGTCGAGGTGCGGGATCCCGACGAGAAGGGCACCACACGCGCGCGTGCGGGCGGGCCGGCGGGGACGGAGGTGCGGCTGCCCGGAGGCGGGCGGCTGGTCCTGGAGGAGCCGCTGAGCGCGCACAGCGAGCGGTTGTGGTGGGCGCGGGTGGCAGGGGCGGAGATCCTCGGTTTGCTGCGGGAGCACGGGCGGCCCATTCGCTACTCCTATACGGAGCGGGACCAGCCGCTGTCCGTGTACCAGACGGTGTTCGCGCTGCCGTCGCCCGACGGGGCGGGCAGTGCGGAGATGCCGAGTGCGGCGCGGCCCTTCACCGCGCGGCTGGTGGCGGAGCTGGTGAGCCGGGGGGTGCAGTTCGCGCCGGTCACGCTGCACACCGGGGTGGCTTCGGCTGAGGCGCACGAGCCGCCGTATCCGGAGCGGTTCGCGGTGCCGGAGGCGTCGGCGCGGCTGATCAACGCGGTGAAGGCGGGGGACGGCAGGGTCGTGGCCGTGGGGACGACCGCCGTGCGGGCCGTGGAGTCGGCCGCCGGGTCGGACGGGCTCGTACGCGCGCGTGCGGGGTGGACCGGCCTCGTGGTGACCCCGGAGCGCGGGGTGCGGGTGGTGGACGGGCTGCTGACGGGGCTGCACGAGCCCGAGGCGTCGCATTTGCTGATGCTGGAGGCGGTCGCGGGGCGGGCGGCTGTCGACCGCGGTTACGAGGAGGCGCTGCGCGGGCTCTATCTGTGGCACGAGTTCGGGGACGTGCACCTCGTCCTCCCGGAGGAGGGGCCTCACGCAGAGCATTGCGCCCGCAACTGTTGGTGATACCGCCGCATCGCCGATGTGAGCCCGCACATAGGGCGCAGATCACGTACTAGGTGAAATAGGAGACAAACCCCTCCCTTGTGAACGGGGCAGACGTTCTGGTCTGTCCCGTTTTGCCCCTCCCTGATCCACTACCCGGCTTCGTACGTCACACCTTTGCCTGGGCATTTTGCGGCCGCTAAGAATGGCACTCGTCGCTCAGCGCCGTGGGTCCTGCCCGCGGCGTTTGTGCCGGAAGCACCCCGGTCCGACACCGGACGCCGAGCGACCTCCGCGCTATTCGAAGAGGTCCAACCGCATGCCCATGAACTTCAAGAACATCAAGACTCGCAGTCGTGCCCTGACCCGGACGCACAAGATCGCGATCACCGGTGTCGCCACACTCGGTGCCGCCGCCGTGGCGTTCACCGCGGTTCCCGGCGGGCAGACGACCACGTCCGAGGCGGCCGCCGTCTCGGCTCCGGTGGCCTACAAGTCCGAGCAGCTCAAGGGCCTGCAGTCGGGTGTCACCAAGCAGCTCGCCGGTGACAGCCTGCAGGGCAAGGTCGCCGCCAAGAAGAAGGCCGAGGCGGAAACCAAGGCCGAGGCGGCAGCGGCCGCCAAGAAGAAGGCCGCCGCCGAGGCAGCCGCCAAGAGGACGGCCGCCGCCGAGGCAGCCGCGAAGAAGACGGCCGCCGCCAAGAAGAAGGCCGAGCAGCAGCGCAAGGCGAAGGAGGCCGCGAGCCGGTCCGCCAAGCGCGCCAAGATCAAGGCCGCCGCGACGAAGAGCTACACCAACAACCTCGACGGCTGGATCAAGCACTCCCTGGACATCATGAAGGCCAAGGGCATCCCCGGTTCGTACAACGGTCTGTATCGCAACATCATCCGGGAGTCCTCGGGCAACCCGAACGCGATCAACAACTGGGACATCAACGCCATCAACGGCATCCCGTCGAAGGGACTGCTCCAGGTCATCCCGCCGACCTTCAAGACGTACCACGTCCCGGGCACGTCCTGGAACATCTACGACCCGGTCGCCAACATCACCGCCGCCGCGAACTACGCGGCCGACAGGTACGGCTCGATGGACAACGTCAACAGCGCGTACTGAGGCCGCGCGGACCTCTTCACGCCGAAGGGCGGCACCCCGACCGGGGTGCCGCCCTTCACCGTCGTACAAGAGCGTCGCGTGGTACGACAATGATCACTTGCGCATGACCTCGGGCTCGTGGCGGCGCAGGAAGCGGGCCACGAAGAAGCCGCAGATCACGCCGAGGACGATCAGTGCGGCCATGTCCATGCCCCAGGCGCCGACGGTGTGCTCCCACAGCGGGTCGGTGTCGCCGCCCTCCTTGGGCGGGCTGATCTTGTTGAAGTCCAGCGTGGCGCCCGCGGCGCCGACCGCCCAGCGGGACGGCATCAGGTACGAGAACTCGTTGACGCCGACCGCGCCGTTCAGGGTGAACAGGCAGCCGGTGAAAACGACCTGGATGATCGCGAACATGACCAGCAGCGGCATGGTCTTCTCGGCCGTCTTCACGAGCGAGGAGATGATCAGGCCGAACATCATCGAGGAGAAGCCCAGCGCCATGATCGGGATGGAGAGTTCGACCATGGTGGCGCTGCCGAGGATCAGGCCCTGCTCCGGGATCTCCCGGCTGGCGAAGCCGATGACGCCCACCAGCAGGCCCTGCAGCACGGTGATCACGCCGAGCACGAACACCTTGGACATCAGGTACGCGGAGCGGGACAGGCCGGTGGCGCGCTCCCGCTCGTAGATGACCCGTTCCTTGATCAGCTCACGGACGGAGTTCGCGGCACCCGCGAAGCAGGCGCCGACCGCGAGGATCAGCAGAACCGTGGTGGCCGTGCCGTTCGGGATGATCCGGCCGGTCTTCGGGTTGGCCGGGTTGGGCAGCAGGCTGTTGCCCGAGTCGATGAGCAGGCTCACCGCGCCCAGGACCGCCGGCAGGATCACCATCAGCGCCAGGAAGCCCTTGTCCGAGGCGATCACCGAGGTGTAGCGGCGCACCAGCGTGAGGAACTGGGACATCCAGCCCTGCGGCTTCGGCGGTTTCATCGCCTGCATCGGCGGCATCTGTACGGACTGCGGCGCAACGGCGTCGATGTCCGCGGCGTACATCTGGTAGTGCTGCGAGCCCCTCCAGCGTCCAGCCCAGTCGTAGTCGCGGTAGTTCTCGAAGGCGGAGAAGACATCGGCCCAGGTGTCGTAGCCGAAGAAGTTCAGCGCCTCCTCGGGCGGGCCGAAGTAGGCGACGCTGCCGCCGGGGGCCATCACGAGCAGCTTGTCGCAGATGGCCAGTTCGGCGACGGAGTGCGTGACGACGAGGACCGTACGGCCGTCGTCGGCGAGGCCGCGCAGCAGCTGCATGACGTCGCGGTCCATGCCCGGGTCGAGGCCGGAGGTCGGCTCGTCCAGGAAGATCAGCGACGGCTTGGTCAGCAGCTCCAGGGCCACCGAGACGCGCTTGCGCTGGCCGCCGGAGAGGGAGGTGACCTTCTTCTCCTTGTGGATGTCCAGCTTCAGCTCGCGCAGCACCTCGTCTATGCGCGCCTCGCGCTCCTTCCCCGTGGTGTCCGCGGGAAAGCGCAGCTTGGCGGCGTACTTGAGGGCCTTCTTGACGGTCAGCTCCTTGTGCAGGATGTCGTCCTGCGGGACCAGACCGATGCGCTGGCGCAACTCGGCGAACTGCTTGTACAGGTTCCGGTTGTCGTAGAGGACGTCGCCCTGGTTGGCGGGGCGGTAGCCCGTGAGCGCCTTCAGGAGCGTCGACTTGCCGGAGCCGGACGGGCCGATGACCGCGATCAGCGACTTCTCCGGGACGCCGAAGGAGACGTCCTTCAGGATCTGCTTGCCGCCGTCGACCGTGACGGTCAGGTGGCGGGCCGAGAAGGAGATCTCGCCGGTGTCGACGAACTCCTCGAGGTGGTCGCCGACCAGCCGGAACGTCGAGTGGCCGACGCCGACGATGTCGTTCGGGCCCAGCAGCTGCGTGCCGCCCTTGGCGATCGGCTGGCCGTTGACGTACGTGCCGTTGTGCGAGCCCAGGTCGCGGATCTCGAAGCGGCCGTCCGGTGTGGCGTGGAACTCCGCGTGGTTGCGGGAGACCTGGAGGTCGGAGACCACCAGGTCGTTCTCCAGGGCGCGGCCGATGCGCATGACGCGGCCGAGTGAGAACTGGTGGAACGTGGTCGGGCTGCGGTCGCCGTAGACCGGCGGCGCCCCCGCGCCACCACCGGGGCCCTGCTGCTGCGGGATCTGCGGCGCGACCTGCTGCGGCTGCTGCCAGCCGGCCTGCGGGGCCTGCTGCTGCGGAGCCTGCGGCGGCGCCGCCCAGCCGGGGCTCGCACCCTGGGCAGCGTACGGCTGCTGCTGGGGCTGTGCCTGCGGCGAGGCAACGGCTGCCGTGGTTCCGGAGAGGGCGATCCGCGGACCGTCGGTCGCGTTGCCCAGGTGCACGGCCGCGCCCGGGCCGATCTCCAGCTGGTGGATCCGCTGCCCCTGCACGAACGTGCCGTTGGTGCTGCCGTGGTCTTCGATGACCCAACTACGGCCGTTCCAGCTGATCGTGGCGTGACGCCAGGACACCCTGGCATCGTCGAGCACCACGTCCCCCTGCGGATCACGTCCGAGGATGTATGACCGGGACGGATCGAGCGTCCAGGTCCGTCCATTCAATTCCAGTACGAGTTCCGGCACTCCATGCCCCACCTGAGTAGTCCCCCGATGTACCCCCAACACAGGGAGTCTAGGGATGTCGAACATCGTCGGGAACTATTTCAGGCTCGGCCCCCTGACCGAAAGTCGGGCCTTGCGAAGGAGGCGTACGCCCGCTTCGGCCGTTTCCGTTGACGGGGTTGAAACCGGCCCGGAGAGTGGTAATCCACGCGAGGGGGACATGCGCGGCGACTCGGCCGCGCCGCGGATCGGGGGGTCTGCCATGAGTGCGTCCATGAGCGTCGAGACCAGGAAGCCCACTGACAGGCTGCCCTGGGGGGACATCCTGCTGTCCGCGATCGCCTCCGTGAGCTGGGCGTTGATCGGGATGGCGGGCACGGCGGCGCTCGGTCTGCATCTGCTCGAAGCCGATACGGCGGGTTCGCTCGGACCGATGACCGCGGCGGTGGTGGCTCTTGGGGCGGGTGGTTCGGTCACACCGTCCGGCGATGTGTCCGCGTTCGGCCTGTCGGGCGCGGAAGCGGCGACCGCCATCGAGATCACGCCACTGGGCGTGAGCCTGGTCGGCGCGCTGCTGTTGTCGTGGTTCTTCCTCCGGTCTTTGCGCGGGGCCGGAGTTGTGATCGCGCCCTCCGAACTCCTGGCGCGCGCGGGCTCGGTGGTCGCGCTGTTCGTGGCGATGCTGGGCGGGCTGGCCTGGGCGGGGCACGATGTCATCACGATCGACGGAAGCGCACTGGGGCTCGACGACCTGCCCGGCGGTGGCGGGGGCGGCGGCATCGAGATCCCCGGAGTAGGCGACGTCGGGGACATCGGGGGGCTGCTGCCCGACCAGATCGGCGACCTCATCGACGCGAAGGCGGCCGTCGGCTTCACGGTCGACGCCGCTCCGACACTGCTCGGCGGGCTCGGCTGGTCGGCCGGGATCCTGCTGGTCGCCCTGCTCGCCTCGCGCCGCACACCGCTGCCGCGCGGCTGGGAGGCCGTGCACCGAGTCGTACGGCCGGCCGCGTCGGCCCTGGTCACGGTCCTGCTGGTGGCGGTGGCGGCCGGGGTCGCGGCGGCGGGGTACGCCGCGATCAGTGACGACCATCCGAAGCGGATCGCCGGCGCGGCGCTGCTGGGCGCGCCGAACGGTGTGTGGCTGGGCATCCCGATCGGCCTGTCCGTACCGTTCGACGGCAGGGCGACCGGGGTGCTGACGAATTTCCTGCCGGACCCGCTGGACGAGCTGCTGAACTCCGAGTCCGACCAGTCCGTGACCCTGGGGCGGCTGGCGGACCTCGACGGGCGGGTGTGGCTGCTGGGCGTCGCGGCGGCGCTGATGATGCTGCTCGCGGGGGTGCTGACGGCGGTGCGGACGCCGGTGGCTGTCGGGGGCGGCGGTTCGGCGGCGGTACGGGATCCAGACGGACGGGATCCGGTCCTCCGGGACCCAGTCGTACGGGGTCCGGGTGCCCTCGGTTTCGCCGGGCGGTGTGCGCTGCGGCTGGGCATCGCCACGGCGCTGACCCTGCCGCTGCTCGCCTGGTTGACGGAGGTGTCCGTGGACGCCTCGCTGTCCGTGCTCGGCTTCGACGCGTTCGGCGCGGGAATCACCTTGCGCGGCAACCTTGGCATGGCGCTGCTCCTGGGCGCCGTGTGGGGGGCGGGCGCGGGGGCCGCCGGGGCGCTGCTCGCCCGGGCGACCAGGGCGGCGGGGCAACGGGCGGCGCCGCTGGCACTGGGTTACGGGCGGAGGGGGGCCGCAGCCGGGGGTACCGGGCCTTCTTCGACGGTCGAGGGCGCCTGGCGTGCTCCGACGGTCGAGGGCGCCGGGCGTGCTCCGTACGCAGGGCAACCCACGGGGCCGTACGCAGGTGAGGCCCGTGATCCTCATGAGGAACAGCGGAGGGATCCTTACGCGGGCGAGTCCGGGCCGTACGTTCCCGGCGCGTCGTACCGGCCGCCGAACCCGGCGACCAATCCCTATCTGCGGATGCCGGACGCACCACGGGAACCGGAGGACGCACGTCCGGCGGACGAAGACGAGCCCCCTGGACCGGATGGTCCGCGGTCGTCCGGCGACGACGTGTACGGCGCGCCCACGGTGGCCCGGCCGATCGAGCCGCCGCCGCGGTGGCCCCGCAAGCCGCCCGGAGCGCGGTCCGGGGAGCGGCCGTCGTCCGCCTCGGACAAGGGGCCACCGCCGCCACCTCCCCCACCCCCGCCACCACCCCCGCCACCGCCTCCGGGGCGGCCGAAGGGGCGCCGGTGACCCACCGGGGCGGCAGGGTCGTGTGCGGCGAGGATGTGGCCGGCGCGTAAGGTCGGCGACACCGGTCCGCCACCCATTGTTCCGTGTCCGTCAGGCGGACCTCAGGCGCGGAAGGCACTGGGTGCCGGATACGGTGGGAACACCATGAGCGCTTCGCAGACCTCGTCCTCTGACGTCCCCACCCTTCTCGTCAAGATCTTCGGGAAGGACAGGCCGGGGATCACAGCCGGACTCTTCGACACCCTCGCCGCCTACTCCGTCGACGTGGTCGACATCGAGCAGGTCGTCACCCGGGGCCGGATGGTGCTGTGCGCGCTCGTGACCGCGCCGCCCAGCGGCCTGGAGGGGGATCTGCGGGCGACCGTCCACAGCTGGGCGGAGTCGATCAAGATGCAGGCCGAGATCATCTCCGGCCTCGGCGACAACCGTCCGCGCGGGCTGGGGCGGTCCTTGGTCACCGTGCTCGGGCATCCGCTCACCGCGGAGGCGACGGCGGCGGTCGCGGCGAAGATCACGAAGGTCGGCGGCAACATCGACCGTATCTTCCGGCTGGCCAAGTACCCGGTGACGGCGGTCGAATTCGCGGTGTCCGGCGTGGAGACCGAGCCGCTGCGCACCGCTCTGGTGACCGACGCGGCGGCGCTCGGCGTCGATGTCGCGGTCGTCGCGGCCGGACTGCACCGCCGCGCCCAGCGCCTGATCGTCATGGACGTGGACTCGACGCTGATCCAGGACGAGGTGATCGAGCTCTTCGCCGCGCACGCCGGCTGTGAGGATGAGGTCGCCGAGGTGACGGCGGCCGCGATGCGCGGGGAGCTGGACTTCGAGCAGTCGCTGCACGCGCGCGTCGCGCTTCTGGAGGGGCTGGACGCCTCGGTGGTGGACAAGGTGCGCAGCGAGGTGCGGCTGACGCCGGGCGCGCGCACGCTGATCCGTACGCTCAAGCGCCTCGGCTACCAAGTGGGTGTCGTCTCGGGCGGATTCACCCAGGTCACGGACGATTTGAGGGAGCGGCTCGGGCTCGACTTCGCCCAGGCCAACACGCTGGAGATCGTCGACGGAAAACTGACGGGCAGGGTCACCGGAGAGATCGTGGACCGGGCGGGCAAGGCGCGGCTGCTGCGCCGGTTCGCCGCGGAGGCGGGCGTACCGCTGGCGCAGACCGTGGCGATCGGCGACGGCGCCAACGACCTGGACATGCTCAACGCGGCCGGCCTCGGGGTCGCCTTCAACGCCAAGCCGGTGGTGCGGGAGGCCGCGCACACCGCGGTGAACGTGCCGTTCCTCGACACGGTCCTGTACCTGCTGGGCGTCACCCGCGAAGAGGTCGAGGCCGCGGACATGCACGAGGAGATCTGAGCCCGTCCCCGCACGCGGAGCTGTGAGGGGCCCGGTACCGCCGCGGTCCCGGGCCACTCAGCTCGGAGAACGGTTCAGTCGGTCGGCGCCCAGTAGTCGACCAGCGTGGCCACGCCCGGCTCCAGGGACTTCCAGGAGCCGTCGAAGGACAGGACGGCGAAGGCGGCGGCCGGGAAGCCGCGGCTGTTCATCCGCTCGCGGGCGTCGCCCTCGGCCGAGCCGGCCAGGATGTCGGCCAGGCCCTGGATGCCCGGGTTGTGGCCGATGAGCAGGACGTCCTGCGCGTCGTCGGGAATCTCGTTGAGCAGGGCGATCAGCTCGCCGGGCGAGGCTTCGTAGATCCGCTCCTCGTAGACCGTTTTCGGCCGGTGCGGGAATTCATGGACGGCGAGCTTCCAGGTCTCGCGGGCCCGGGTCGCGGTGGAGCAGAGGGCCAGGTCGAAGGGGAAGCCGGTGTCGGCCAGCTTGCGTCCGGCGACTGCGGCGTCCATGCGACCCCGTTCAGCGAGCGGCCGCTCGTGGTCGGTCACCTGTGGCCAGTCGGCTTTCGCATGCCGGAAGAGGACAATCCTGCGGGGTTCTGCGACGCTCATGGGATCCAGCTTCGCATGAAACAGGCCATGGGGCGCAGGGAGTTGACCAGCGGCTCCGGCCGTGTTCAGCGCGCTATCAGCTGCTGCACTCGCTCGACGAGATGGGTGACGGCGGGGTCGCTGGACGCCGCCTGCGCGTCCGTCGGGTTCAAGATCAGCGCCAGGAGCACGATGAACGCGAGCGTCGGCAGTGCCACGGCCCACCAGGGCAGCCGGCTGTCGACGCCGCCGCGGGTCGCCGGGTGGGGCCTGGTATGCGTAGGAGCCGACATGGGTGCCTCCGCCGTCTTCGAGTGGTCCGTGCCCGCCTTTCGCGGTCACATCTCGAAGCTACGGAATCTCCGGCGTTCGACCCATCCGGTGATCCACCCAGTTGACCCTGACACTTGCCCCCTAGGGGACAGGGGGGTTAGCCCCACCATCGGCCGGCCGGACGATCACTCGGGGCCACGATCACGCGGGCAGGGTCACGGCGAGGCGATGGTCGCGATGATGGCGATGATCACGAAGATGGCGAAGAACGAGCCGAAGACGAGGAGCATCTTCTTCTGGCCGTTCTGGGGGTTCGGATCGAGCACTGGCATACGGCAAGTCTCGCACCCGTCGGCCGCCACGACTCCCCCGGGGTGAGCCCTCGGGCCTGCGCACGGATCAGCGCGCCGCCTCGTCCTCCACCGTGCGGTCGCGCCCGGCCAGGACGCCCACCACCATCTGCGGGATCATCAGGCCGGTCATGAGGGCGATCGGCGCACCCCAGCCGCCGCTGTGCTGGTAGAGCACGCCGACCAGGAGCGGTCCCGGGATGGAGATCAGGTAACCGGTGCTCTGCGCGAAGGCCGACAGCTGGGCGACGCCCGCGCCGGTCCTGGCCCGCATCCCGACCATGGTGAGGGCCAGCGGAAAGGCGCAGTTGGAGACGCCGAGCAGGACGGCCCAGGCCCAGGCGCCGCCGGCCGGCGCGAAGTACAGGCCGGCGTATCCGACGAGGCCGCAGAGGCCCAGGGCGATCACGATCGGCCCCTGGTGCGGCAGCTGGGTGGCGACGCGCGGGATGACGAAGGCCAGCGGCACGCCCATCACCATCGTGACGGCGAGCAGCAGCCCTGCCGTGCCCGCGGTCACGCCCGCGTCCCGGAAGATCTGCGCCATCCAGCCCATGGTGATGTAGGCGGCGGTGGCCTGGAGCCCGAAGAACACAGCGAGCGCCCAGGCGGTACGGCTCCGGGTGATCCGCAGCGGGGCCGACGGCTCCCCGCGCGCGGGGGCCCGCACGGCCGACGCGGTCCCCCGGTCCCGTACGAGCGGAATCCACGGGACCACGGCCGCCGCCGCCAGACCCGCCCACACCGCGAGCCCGGCCTGCCAGCTCCCGCCCAGCGCCTCCGTCATCGGTACGGTCACCGCCGCGGCGGCCGACGTGCCGAGGGCGAGGGCCATCGAGTAGAGGCCGGTCATGGAACCGACCCGGTCGGGGAACCAGCGCTTGACGATGACCGGCATCAGGACGTTGCTGACCGCGATGCCCATGAGGGCGAGGGCGGTGCCGGCCAGGAAGCCGACGGTCCCCACCGCGTCGCCCGCGTACGGCCGTATGAGCAGGCCCGCGGTGATGGCGACCATGCCCGCGCACACCACCGCGCCCGGCCCGAAGCGGCGGGCGAGCCTGGGGGCCATGACGCCGAAGACGGCGAAACAGAGCGGCGGCACGGAGGTGAGGAGCCCGGCCACGCTGCCGCTCATGCCGAGGCCGTCGCGGACCTCTTCGAGGAGGGCGCCGAGGCTGGTGATGGCGGGGCGGAGGTTGAGGGCGGACAGCACGATGCCGACGACGACCAGACGCGTCGCCCACGCGCGCGTGGCGGCTGCGGTGGACCCATCGGCTGCCTGGGGGTCGGGCGCGGCGGAACTGCGTACGGTCGTGGACTTCGTCGTCCGGGTTTCCTCACGTGACATGAGATCCATCATAGAATCATAGGATGATTGGTTGTCCATCCCCGGGTCGCCCGCTCCGGCCCCGCCCGTGCGAAGGTGTGCCATGCCTCTGAGCCATCCCCGTCGGTCGGCACTGTCCGAGCAGGTCATCGCCGCTCTGCGCAACCAGATCACCTCGGGCGAGTGGCCGGTCGGCGCCCGGATCCCGACGGAGCCCGAGCTGGTCGAGCAGCTCGGCGTCGCCCGCAACACCGTCCGTGAGGCCGTTCGCGCGCTCGCGCACAACGGTCTGCTGGACATCCGCCAGGGCTCCGGCACGTACGTCGTGGCGACGAGCGAACTGGCCGGCGTGATGCACCGCCGTTTCGCCGACGCGGACCCGCGGCACATCGCGGAGCTGCGCTCCACGCTGGAGTCGGCCGCCGCGAGCCTCGCCGCCGAGCGGCGCACGGAGAAGGACCTCAAGCAGCTGGACGCGCTCCTCGTACGCCGTGAGGAGGCGTGGGAGTCGGGCGACGCCGAGGCGTTCGTGACGGCGGACGCGACCTTTCACCTGGCGGTGGTGGCCGCCTCGCACAACGACGTGATGACCGCGATGTACGCCGACCTGGGCGAGGTGCTGCGGGACTGGCTGCGCGAGGACGTCGGCGAGGAACTGACGCCGGAGACGCACATGGACCACGCGCGGCTCGTCGACGCGATCCGTACGGGCGACACGGCGGCAGCCGCGCAGGAGGCCGCGAGCTATCCGTTCCTGTGCCGCCCGGGGCGGTTCAACGCCCCTTCCGGTGGCTGATCCACACCGAGCGGACCTCTTTCCAGCAGCGCCCGGTCAGGCGCACGGTCTGCGCGGGCCCGGCCTCGATGGGGGTGCCGTCGCTGTCGAGGTCCCACCAGCGGTCGCACTCGATGTGCAGGCTGACGCTGTCGGTCCGCGGATAGGGGTTGTGGCAGTAAGCGATCACATGGGATCCGATGACTTTGCTGCGGCACGCGGCCCCGAACGGCTCCGGCGCGGCGGACTGCGGTACCTCCACGCGCGCGTGCGGCTTCGCGTCGTACGACAGGGACAGCACGAGGCAGAGGGCTACGGTCGTTGAGGCCAGGCTGCGGGACAGGCGCACAAAGGGACCTCCTCGGCCGTGCTGGGGAGGGACGCGTGAAGTGAACGCGTAATCCAGGGTGCGCAGTTGCGGTCCTCGGCCGCCCGGCCGGGTAGGCCGAACGAGTGATGGGTGTGGGCCCGCCTCAGAAGGGACGCGGGCCCACACCCATCACTGGAACCACAGCAGCAGGGTCACGCACCGATGGCGTGCAGACCGCCGTCCACGTGGATGATCTCGCCCGTGGTCTTCGGGAACCAGTCGCTCAGCAGTGCGACGACACCCTTGCCGGCCGGCTCCGGGTCCTTGAGGTCCCACTCCAGGGGGGCCCGGGTGTCCCACACGGAGGCCAGCTCGCCGAAGCCCGGGATGGACTTGGCGGCCATGGAACCGAGCGGGCCCGCCGAGATGAGGTTGCAGCGGATGTTCTGCTTGCCCAGGTCACGGGCCATGTAGCGGCTGGTCGCCTCCAGGGCGGCCTTGGCCGGGCCCATCCAGTCGTACTGCGGCCAAGCGTACTGGGCGTCGAAGGTGAGACCGACGACCGAGCCGCCGTTCTGCATCAGCGGCAGGCAGGCCATGGTGAGCGACTTCAGGGAGTACGCCGAGACGTGCATGGCCGTGGCGACCGACTCGAACGGCGTGTTGAGGAAGTTGCCGCCGAGGGCGTCCTGCGGGGCGAAGCCGATGGAGTGGACGACGCCGTCCAGGCCGCCGAGCTCCTCGCCGACGATGTCGGCCAGGCGCCCGAGGTGCTCGTCGTTGGTGACGTCGAGCTCGATGACCTTGGTGGGCTTGGGGAGCTTCTTGGCGATGCGCTCGGTGAGCGTGGGCCGCGGGAACGCGGTGAGGATGATCTCGGCGCCCTGCTCCTGGGCCAGCTTCGCGGCGTGGAAGGCGATGGAGGCCTCCGTCAGCACACCGGTGATCAGGACGCGCTTGCCCTCGAGAATTCCGCTCATGGTGATCAGTGACCCATTCCCAGTCCGCCGTCAACGGGGATGACGGCTCCAGTGATGTACGAGGCGTCGTCCGAGGCGAGGAACCGCACCGTCGCGGCGATCTCCTCGGGCTGCGCGTACCGGCCGAGGGGCACCTGCTTCACGATGCCCTCGCGCTGCTCGTCGGTGAGCACCTTGGTCATGTCGGTGTCCACGAACCCGGGCGCCACGACGTTGAACGTGATGTTGCGCGAACCCAGCTCGCGGGCGAGCGAGCGCGCGAAGCCGACCAGGGCGGCCTTCGAGGCGGCGTAGTTCGCCTGACCGGGGCCGCCGTACAGCCCGACGACCGACGAGATCAGTACGACGCGGCCCTTCTTGGCGCGCAGCATGCCGCGGTTGGCGCGCTTGACGACCCGGAAGGTGCCGGTGAGGTTGGTGTCGATGACCGAGGTGAAGTCGTCCTCGGACATGCGCATCAGGAGCTGGTCCTTGGTGATGCCGGCGTTGGCGATCAGCACCTCGACCGGGCCGTGCTCGGCCTCGATCTCCTTGTAGGCCTGCTCCACCTGCTCGGTGTCGGTGATGTCGCACTTGACGGCAAGGAAGCCGGCCGGCGGCTCGCCCGAGCGGTACGTGATGGCAACCTTGTCGCCGGCGTCGGCGAACGCGCGGGCGATGGCGAGGCCGATGCCCCGGTTGCCTCCGGTGACGAGAACCGAGCGGCTCAACGGATCACCCTTTCGATAGCGGTCTGAGACACCCGCCCGAACACCTGGATGACAGGCGGCTTCCTCGAAAACCTATCGGTCCCGGACCGCCCGCGGACAATCGGGCACCCACAGTGGCTTACGGCACGCACTGTCGGGTCCCTACAGAAAGTTGCGGAACTCCGCCGGAAACGTATGGTCCGCGGCCCCGCCCGCGCGACATGATCGGAGCCGACAGGCCACGACACCAGGGAGACCCCCGTGCCTCATACGATCGACGAAGCCTTCACGGCGCTTCCCCTACGCCCCCTGGCCGATGCCGCGTTGGCACGCGCGCGTGCGCTGGGCGCGGAGCACGCGGACTTCCGGTTCGAGCGGGTGCGCAGCGCGTCCTGGCGGCTGCGGGACGCGAAGCCCTCCGGGACGTCGGACACCACCGATCTCGGATACGCGGTGCGGGTCGTGCACGGCGGGACGTGGGGGTTCGCGTCGGGTGTGGATCTGACGCTGGACGCCGCCGCCAAGGTCGCCTCGCAGGCGGTGCAGATGGCGAAGTTGTCCGCCCAGGTGATCAAGGCGGCCGGGTCGGACGAGCGGGTGGAGCTGGCGGACGAGCCCGTCCACGCCGAGAAGACGTGGATCTCGTCGTACGAGATCGATCCGTTCGCCGTGCCCGACGAGGAGAAGTCGGTGCTGCTGGCGGAGTGGAGCGCGCGGCTGCTGGCCGCGGACGGCGTGAATCACGTGGACGCCTCGCTGCTCACCGTCCATGAGAACAAGTTCTACGCCGACACGGCCGGGACCGTCACCACGCAGCAGCGGGTACGGCTGCACCCGCAGCTGACCGCCGTGTCCGTCGACGAGTCGAGCGGCGAGTTCGACTCCATGCGGACCATCGCGCCGCCCGTCGGGCGCGGCTGGGAGTACCTCACCGGCACCGGCTGGGACTGGGACGCGGAGCTGGAGCGGATCCCGGAACTGCTGGCCGAGAAGATGCGGGCGCCCAGCGTCGAGTCTGGCGTCTACGACCTGGTCGTCGATCCCTCCAACCTGTGGCTGACCATCCACGAGTCCATCGGGCACGCCACCGAGCTGGACCGGGCGCTCGGCTACGAGGCCGCCTACGCCGGCACCTCCTTCGCCACCTTCGACCAGTTGGGGAAGCTGAGGTACGGCTCCGAGCTGATGAACGTCACGGGTGACCGCACCGCCGAGCACGGCCTGGCGACCGTCGGGTACGACGACGAGGGCGTCGAGGCACAGTCCTGGGACCTGGTCGGCAACGGCACGCTGGTCGGCTACCAGCTGGACCGGCGCATCGCGCGGCTGACCGGGTTCGAGCGGTCCAACGGGTGCGCCTTCGCCGACTCCCCCGGGCACGTGCCCGTGCAGCGCATGGCGAACGTGTCCCTGCAGCCGGACCCGGCCGGGATGTCCACCGAGGATCTGATCGGCGGGGTGGAGCGCGGGATCTACGTCGTGGGCGACCGCTCCTGGTCGATCGACATGCAGCGCTACAACTTCCAGTTCACCGGGCAGCGGTTCTTCAGAATCGAGAACGGACGGATCGCCGGACAGCTGCGGGACGTCGCCTACCAGGCCACGACCACCGACTTCTGGGGCTCCATGGCCGCGGTGGGCGGTCCGCAGACGTACGTCCTCGGCGGTGCGTTCAACTGCGGCAAGGCCCAACCCGGCCAGGTCGCGGCCGTCTCCCACGGCTGCCCGTCGGCTCTCTTCAGGGGCGTCAACATCCTCAATACGACCCAGGAGGCCGGTCGATGAGCGTCAGGTCCGGAATCGGCCGGGGGTCCGGGGGCCCGCGGCGGCAGCCGCTGAGGCCTCAGTCCCCGGGAAAGCACAGTTTCGACACCACGCAGGAGGCCGGTCGATGAGTCCTCGTACGAACAAGCCGCACGAGATCGTCGAGCGGGCCCTCGCGCTGTCCCGGGCCGACGGCTGTGTGGTCATCGCCGACGAACAGTCGACCGCCAACCTGCGCTGGGCGGGCAACGCCCTCACCACGAACGGCGTCACCCGGGGCCGTACGCTCACCGTCATCGCGACCGTCGACGGCAAGGAGGGCACGGCCTCCGGTGTCGTCTCGCGGTCTGCCGTGACCCCGGACGAGCTGGAGCCCCTGGTGCGGGCCGCCGAGGCCGCCGCGCGCGGCGCCCAGCCCGCCGAGGACGCCCGGCCGCTGGTCACCGGCGTGCCCGAGTCGCCCGACTTCACGGACGCGCCCGCCGAGACCTCCTCCGCCGTGTTCGCCGACTTCGCTCCGGCGCTCGGTGAGGCGTTCGCACGCGCGCGCGGGGGCGGACGCGAGCTGTACGGCTTCGCCAACCACGAGCTGGTCTCCAGCTACCTCGGTACGTCGACGGGGCTGCGGCTGCGCCACGACCAGCCCAACGGGACGCTGGAGCTGAACGCCAAGTCGCCGGACCGTACGCGCTCGGCCTGGGCGGGCCGCTCGACGCGGGACTTCAAGGACGTCGACCCGGCGGCGCTGGACGCCGAGCTGGCCGTACGCCTCGGGTGGGCGGAGCGCCGGATCGACCTGCCCGCCGGGCGGTACGAGACGCTGCTGCCGCCGACCGCCGTGGCGGACCTGCTGATCTACCAGATGTGGTCGGCGTCGGGCCGGGACGCGGCGGAGGGCCGCACGGTGTTCTCCAAGCCGGGCGGCGGCACGCGCGTGGGCGAGAAGCTCACCGACCTGCCACTGACACTGCGCAGCGATCCGAACGAGCCGGGTCTGGAGTCGGCGCCGTTCGTGCTGGCGCACTCCTCCGGGGGCGACTCGTCGGTGTTCGACAACGGGCTGCCGCTGACCTCCACCGAGTGGGTGCGCCGGGGCGAGCTGAGCAACCTGCTCACCAGCCGGCACAGCGCCGAGCTGACCGGGCTGCCGGTCGCGCCGGGCATCGACAACCTGATCCTCGACGGGGGCGAGGACAAGTCCCTGGAGGAGATGGTCGCGAGCACCGAGCGCGGGCTGCTGCTGACCTGCCTGTGGTACATCCGCGAGGTCGATCCGGCGACGCTGCTGCTGACCGGTCTGACCCGGGACGGCGTCTACCTCGTCGAGAACGGCGAGGTGAGCGGCGAGGTCAACAACTTCCGGTTCAACGAGTCGCCGGTCGGCCTGCTGGGCCGGGCCGTCGAGGCCGGGCGCACGGAAAAGACGCTGCCGAGGGAGTGGAGCGACTGGTTCACTAGGGCTGCGATGCCGGCCCTGAGGGTGCCGGACTTCAATATGAGCTCTGTCAGTCGGGGCGTATAACCTCGTAGCCGGTAGTCGTTCGGCTGCCCGAAGATCATCTTAGGAGATACGAGAACCGTGACGGACATCGTCGACGAACTGAAGTGGCGCGGGCTTATCGCCCTCTCCACTGACGAGGACGCATTGCGCAAGGCGTTCGCGGACGGTCCCGTCACGTTCTATTGCGGCTTCGACCCGACCGCGCCCAGCCTGCACCTCGGCAACCTCGTGCAGATCCTCACGATGCGCCGGATCCAGCAGGCGGGCAACCGTCCGCTGGGCCTGGTCGGGGGCGCCACGGGCCTGATCGGCGACCCGAAGCCGAACTCGGAGCGCACGCTGAACGCACCCGAGGTCGTGGCCCAGTGGGTCGAGCGGCTGCGCGCGCAGATCGAGCCCCTGCTCGACTTCGAAGGGCCGAACGCGGCGGTCATGGTCAACAACCTGGACTGGACCCAGGGCCTGTCGGCCATCGAGTTCCTGCGGGACATCGGCAAGCACTTCCGGGTCAACAAGATGATCGCCAAGGAGGCCGTCGCCCGGCGTCTGGAGTCCCAGGAGGGCATCAGCTACACCGAGTTCAGCTACCAGATCCTGCAGGGCATGGACTTCCTGGAGCTGTACCGGAGGTACGGCTGCACGCTGCAGACCGGCGGCAGCGACCAGTGGGGCAACCTCACCTCCGGCACCGACCTGATCCACCGGGTCGAGCCCGACGCCGTGGTGCACGCCGTGGGCACGCCTCTGATCACCAAGGCGGACGGCACCAAGTTCGGCAAGACGGAGTCCGGCACGGTCTGGCTCGACCCCGAGATGACCACGCCGTACGCCTTCTACCAGTTCTGGCTGAACGCGGACGACCGGGATCTCTCCAAGTTCTTGCGGATCTTCAGCTTCCGCTCCCGTGCGGAGATCGAGGAGCTGGAGCGGCAGACCGAGGAGCGTCCGCAGGCGCGTGCCGCGCAGCGTGCGCTCGCCGAGGAGCTGACGACGCTGGTGCACGGCGCCGAGCAGACGGCCGCCGTGATCGCCGCGTCCAAGGCCCTCTTCGGCCAAGGGGAGCTGGCGGACCTCGACGAGAAGACGCTGGCCGCGGCCCTGTCCGAGGTGCCGCACACCCAGGTCGCCGAGCTCGGCCCGGTGGTCGATCTGTTCGCCGAGGTCGGTCTCGTGGCCAGCAAGTCGGCCGCGCGCCGCACGGTCAAGGAGGGCGGCGCCTACGTGAACAACGCGAAGGTCGCCGCGGAGGACGCCGTCCCCGCCAAGGAGGACCTGCTGCACGGGCGCTGGCTGGTGCTGCGCCGGGGCAAGAAGAACCTGGCGGCGGTCGAGGTCACGGGCTCCTAGACAGACCGCGGTTCCTGGACAGACCGAAGGGGGCGGCTTCCCGTGCGGGAGACCGCCCCCTTCGACGTGCCTGTCCTCAGGTTCGCTGTTTGTCGCGGCCGAGCGTCGCCAGGTAGGCCATGTCGCCCAGGGAGACGATGACGACCGCGGCGATGACCTGGAACAGGTGCCGCATCCAGTCGACGCCGGAGGTGGCGTCGACGCCGGCCGCGCGGGCGACGGCGTTGCCGACGATCGCGCCGAGGATGCCGAAGATCGTGGTCAGCCAGAGAGGGCTGTGCTGCTTGCCCGGGATGATCGCCTTCGCGATCAGACCCAGTACGAATCCCACGATGATGGCCCACAACCAGCCCATGGCTGCCTCCTCGTACGGCTCGACTGAGCATTACGCCCAGTGTCGGTCCGGTCGCGGTACGGCGCATGCCGGGTACGGCCGTACGCGTCGCGGCCGAGGACGCCGTACGCGCTGCGGCCGAAGGCGTTCGTCCAGGTTGGCGGTGACCCGGTCTCGTAGGCGGCGCAGGCCCGGCGTAACGTGGGTGCTGTCCGGGTGCCGTTCCCCGACCGGGGGCGGACCGGTACGGGGCGGGAAAAGTCGGATGCGGGCGGATGGTGGAACGTGATGCGGAAGCAGCATGGTGGCGGCAACGTCCAGGTGTTCCGGATCACCGGCGCCCGGGCGAGCCTCCAGGACGATGTGCGCGGACGGCAGCGCCGGTACGTCATCTCGATGACGGTCCGTACGCTGTCGGTGATCCTCGCGGTGTCGCTGTGGAACGTCGAACGGCACGTCGCGATCGTCGCCCTGGTACTCGGGGCGATCCTCCCGTATATCGCCGTGGTGATCGCCAACGCGGGGCGGGAGAACGCGCCGTCGCCCCCGTCGACGTTCGTGGCCGCGCCCACCCGGCCGATGATCACTCCGCCTGGTGCGGAGGACGGTTTCACGGAACCCGTCCCGGAGGACGTGGTGGCCGATCCGGGGTCGGCCGCACGGAACGAGCCGCACGAACGTGCCTGATCATACGTGTCGCCGAGGGTGCGTGACGCGGCGTCGGCGGGTGGGCCACAACCCGAAGTCAGGCCCTCGCCAAGCTCAAGAAAAGCTCAGATCAATCATGTTGTTCCGGTGCCGGGCGACGGGTTACCCGTGACATACTTCGTAGGCGCTCCGCATCCCCCGTCGGAGCGACGGACCGACGCCGGGCAGCTCCCCCCGTGGCTGCTCGGCGTCGCCTTTTTGATCCATCTGTGAGACGAACCGGTGAGTGACGAAACCCCGATCTGTTCCGCCAAGGCCTGCCGTGCCGACGCCGTGTGGGTGCTGGCGTGGAACAACCCGAAGATCCATACGCCGGAGCGGCGCAAGACGTGGCTCGCGTGCGAGGAGCACCGGGAGCACCTGTCACAGTTTCTCGGGGTCCGGGGGTTTTTGCAGGACGTGGTCCTGCTGTCGGAGTGGGAGTCCTCCGAAGCCTCTTAGCAGCCCCCAGCGCGGCCTCTTGACCATGTCCGCAGGAAGGCCGGCTGGGCCCTAGCCGCCGATCGCCGACATCGGCCGGTCCGGCTGGATGAACGACGGATCATCCAGGCCCGCGCCCGCCTTCTTGCCCCACATGGCCAGGCGCCAGATGCGGGCGATCTCCTCGTCGGGGGCGTCGGAGCGCAGGGCGGCGCGCAGGTCGGTCTCCTCCGTGGCGAACAGGCAGGTGCGTATCTGGCCGTCGGCCGTCAGGCGGGTGCGGTCGCAGGCCGCGCAGAACGGGCGGGTGACGGAGGCGATGACGCCGACGCGGTGCGGTCCGCCGTTGACGAGCCAGCGTTCGGCGGGGGCCGAGCCGCGCTCGTCGGAGCCCTCTTCGGTGAGCTCGAAGCGGGTGCGGAGGGACGCCAGGATGTCTCCCGCCGTGATCATGCCGTCGCGCTTCCAGCCGTGCTGGGCGTCCAGGGGCATCTGCTCTATGAAGCGCAGTTCGTAGTCGTGCTCCACCGCCCAGGCCAGCAGGTCCGGGGCCTCGTCCTCGTTCAGCCCCGGCATCAGGACCGAGTTGACCTTGACGGGGGTCAGGTCCGCGTCGCGGGCGGCGTGCAGGCCCTCGATGACGTCCTTGTGGCGGTCCCGTCGGGTGAGGGTCTTGAAGACCTCGGGGCGCAGGGTGTCCAGGGAGACGTTGACCCGGTCCAAGCCCGCCGCCTTCAGGGCCGCCGCGGTGCGCTTGAGGCCGATGCCGTTGGTGGTGAGGGACATCTGGGGGCGCGGCTCGATGGCGGCGACGCGCTCGACGATGCCGACCAGTCCGGGGCGCAGCAGGGGTTCACCGCCGGTGAAGCGGACTTCCCTGATGCCGAGGGAGGTGACGGCGATGTCGATGAGCCGGACGATCTCGTCGTCCGTGAGCAGGTCGGGCTTGGCGAGCCACTGCAGGCCTTCCTCGGGCATGCAGTAGGTGCAGCGCAGATTGCACCGGTCGGTCAGCGAGACCCTCAAGTCGGTGGCCACCCGGCCGTAGGTGTCGATGAGCACGTGGGCCCCCTCCCTCGCGGATCACAAAGTTTCCGACACCTGCGAGCCTACGCGACCCCACTGACAACGACAGGGCCCGATCCCACGACGTAGGACGCGGCCGCGTCGTAGGGATCTACGACGCGGCCGCTCAGGGGGCGAACGCGGGTGGGACTCAGTGCGCGCCGGTACCGGTCATGGACCGGACCTCCAGTTCGGCGAACTTGGCGGTGTCCGGCTCCTCCTTGGACAGGACCGTGCCGAGCCAGCCCATCACGAAGCCGAACGGGATCGAGATGATGCCGGGGTTCTTCAGCGGGAACCAGGCGAAGTCGACGTCGGGGAACATCGCCTTGGGGTCGCCGGAGACCACGGGCGAGAACAGCACCAGGCCGACGGCGACGACGAGACCGCCGTAGATCGACCACAGGGCGCCTTGGGTGGTGAACCGCTTCCAGAACAGGCTGTAGAGGATCGTGGGCAGGTTGGCGGAGGCGGCGACCGCGAAGGCGAGGGCGACAAGGCCGGCCACGTTCAGGTCGCGGGCGAGGGCGCCCAGGAGGATGGAGGCGGCACCGATGCCGATGGTCGCCAGCCGGGCCGCCCTCATCTCCTGCTTCTCGGTGGCTTTGCCCTTCTTGATGACGTTCGCGTAGATGTCGTGGGCGAACGAAGAGGACGAGGCCAGGGTGAGGCCGGCGACCACGGCGAGGATCGTCGCGAAGGCCACCGCCGAGATCGTGGCGAGCAGGATCGCTCCCCAGGCGGAGTCGACGCCGCCGAGGTGGAGGGCGAGCAGGGGTGCCGCCGTGTTGCCGGACGGGTTGGAGGCGATGATCTCGTCCTGGGAGATCAGCGCCGCGGCGCCGAAGCCGAGCGCGATGGTCATCAGGTAGAAGCCGCCGATGATGCCGATCGCCCAGTTCACGGACTTCCGGGCGGCCTTGGCATTGGGCACCGTGTAGAAGCGGATCAGGATGTGCGGCAGCCCGGCGGTGCCGAGCACCAGGGCGATGCCGAGGGAGATGAAGTCCAGCTTGGTGGTGCCGGTCGCGCCGTACTGGAGTCCGGGCTCCAGGAAGGCACTGCCCTTGCCGCTGTTCTCGGCGGCCGTGCCGAGCAGGTCGGAGATGTTGAAGTTGAACTTCAGCAGCACCAGGAAGGTGATCAGGATGGTGCCGCTGATGAGCAGCACGGCCTTGACCATCTGCACCCAGGTAGTGCCCTTCATGCCGCCGATGGAGACGTACACGATCATCAGGACGCCGACGAGGGCGACGATGAGGACCTTGCCGGTGTCGGAGGTGATGCCGAGCAGCAGCGAGACGAGGACGCCCGCGCCCGCCATCTGCGCCAGCAGGTAGAAGATCGAGACGACGATCGTGGAGGTGCCGGCCGCCGTACGGACCGGGCGCTGGCGCATGCGGTACGCCAGGACGTCACCCATGGTGTAGCGGCCGGAGTTGCGCAGGGGCTCCGCCACCAGGAGCAGTGCGACCAGCCAGGCGACCAGGAAGCCGATGGAGTACAGGAAGCCGTCGTAGCCGAACAGGGCGATGGCGCCCGCGATGCCGAGGAACGAGGCGGCCGACATGTAGTCGCCGGAGACCGCGAGGCCGTTCTGGAAGGCGCTGAACTGGCGTCCGCCGGCGTAGAAGTCGGCGGCGTCCTTGGTCTGCCGGCCCGCCCAGACGGTGATGACGAGGGTCGCGAGGACGAACACCGCGAACAGGGAGATGATCAGTGGCCGGTGCTCGCTGGCCTCGCCGGCTGCCAGGGTGATCGCGGGGCTCATGCGCCGCCCTCCATTCGGGACTTGATGGCCTCGGCCTTGGGGTCGAGCTTCGCGGCGGCGTGCCGCGAGTACCACCAGGCGATGAGGAACGTCGTGAGGAACTGGGCGATGCCGAAGACGAAGGCGACGTTGATGTTGCCGAACAGCTTGGTGCCCATGAAGTCGCCCGCGTAGTTCGACAGGAGGACGTACAGCAGGTACCAGGCGATGAAGCCGATGGTCAGCGGAAAGGCGAAGGAGCGGTAGGAGCGGCGCAGTTCACCGAACTCCGCGCTCTGAGCCACCTCGTTGAACTCCTCCGGTGAGGGGAGTTTGTGTTGCTGTTTCGAGGGGGGCGGTGCGTCGGTGGCCACGGAGTCTCCTCGCGTTGCGGATGCGGTTGTGACGGGGATCGGGGGCGAGTGTCCTCGCGGTCCCTGCCCAAGGTCACGGCGGCGCGCAAGGACCGGTTCAACAACGAGGCCTTCTTTCCGAAGTCACCTCCCACAAGTCATTGCTGGCCAGCGACTTCGGAAGATAGCTTCGGGCCTGTACACCCGTCATGTACCTGCCCGAGCACCACCTGTGCCTCGGGCCGGTTTCGTTTCCGGATGATGTGGAGACCCCATGCCTCATCTGCGTTCCAGACGCCGCCTCGCCCTTGCCGTGCCCGTCGTACTGTCGTTGACTGCCTCGCTGGGCTTTCTGCCCACGGCGGCCGCAACGGCCGCCCCGCAGGCGGAGACCTCCGCTCAGGCGGTGGACGCGCCCAACCTGGCGTACGTCGTCAACACCAAGCTGGACCACCGCACCATCGAGGCGGTGAAGAAGGCGGTGACCGCGGCCGGCGGCACCGTCGTGATCACGTACGAGAAGATCGGCGTGATCGTCGCCCACTCGTCGAACCCGGACTTCGGCAAGAAGATACGCGCGGTACGCGGGGCGCAGTCGGCGGGTGCCACCCGCACCACGCCGCTGACCGCCGCGGGCACGACGGACGAGGGCTCTGCGCAGTTCCTGTCGAAGGATCAGGTCGCGAAGGTCGAGCGCGCGTCCGCGGCGACGCCCGACAGCGAGCCACTTGAAGCCGACCAGTGGGACCTCCGCGCGATCGGCGCCGACAAGGCCGCGAAGATCAATCCGGGCAGCAGCAAGGTGACCGTCGCCGTGATCGACACCGGCGTCGACGACACCCACCCGGACCTCGCTCCGAACTTCTCCGCGTCCCAGTCGGCCAACTGCGTCGGCGGTGTCGCGGACACCAGCGAGGGCGCCTGGCGTCCGTACACCGCGGAGGACTACCACGGCACGCACGTGGCGGGGGAGATAGCCGCGGCCCGCAACGGCATCGGCGTCGCCGGTGTGGCTCCGGGCGTCAAGGTCTCCGGCATCAAGGTGAGCGACCCCGACAACGGCCTCTTCTACCCGGAGAGCGTCGTGTGCGCCTTCGTGTTCGCCGCCGACCACGGCGTCGAGATCACGAACAACAGCTACTACGTCGACCCGTGGCTGTACAACTGCATGGACGACCCCGACCAGCGGGCCATCGTCGATGCGGTCAACAGGGCGCAGCTGTACGCACAGCACAAGGGTCTGCTCAACCTCGCGTCGGCGGGCAACTCCAACCACGATCTGGACTCCGACGCGATCGTCGACGACTCCAGCCCCGACGACTCCACGCCGGTCGAGCGGACCATCGACCCGCACGAGTGCTTCGACGTGCCGACGCAGCTGCCGGGTGTCGTCACGGTCAGCGCGACGGGCGTGCAGAACCTCAAGTCGTACTACTCCTCGTACGGCAAGGGTGTCATCGACGTCGCCGCGCCGGGCGGCGACCGGCTCTACCAGATACCCGACACGCCGTCGAAGAACGGCCGCATCCTGTCCACCATGCCGAACGGCCAGTACGCCTTCCTCCAGGGCACGTCGATGGCTTCCCCGCACGCCGCGGGCGTGGCCGCGCTGCTGAAGTCGACGCACCCGCAGGCGACATCGGCCCAGCTCCAGGTGCTGCTCAAGGCGCAGGCGACCGCCACCGCCTGCCCGGAGTCGTACGACCAGGACGGCAACGGCACGCAGGACGCGGTGTGCAAGGGCGGCACGTACGTCAACGGCTTCTACGGGTACGGCATCGTCAACGCCCTGCGCGCGGTGAAGTAACACCCACCCCCTGGGGCACCTCGCCCCTCCGGACTCCCCGCACGGTCCGTCTCATCCGCGAATGAACTGGAGACACTGACACATGACAGCGCCTCACCCGCGCTACCGCCGCGCGGTCGCCATACCCCTCGGCATGGCCCTGACGACGGCTCTGGCGTTCCTGCCGGGCGCCACGGCGTCCGCGGCCGACATACCTGGCACCGTGGCCGGCGTCACCGGCGCGGTGAACGACGTCCTCGCCTCCGCGGCCACGGACGACGCCACCGCCCTCAGCTACGTGGTCAACGTCCGCCCCGGGCACGGCCCTTCCGCGCACCTCAAGAAGGCCATCTCCGAGGCCGGCGGCACGATCGTGACGTCGTACGACCAGATCGGCGTGATCGTCGTCCACTCGTCGAACGCCGACTTCGCCAGGACCATCCGCAAGGTGAAGGGCGTCGAGTCGGCCGGCAACACCCGCAACGCCCCGCTGCCCGCCCAGTCGACGACCGACCTGGGCACGCCGAAGACGCTCAGCGCGACAGAGGTCGCCGCCGCCGAGGCCAAGGCCGCCGCCGGGCAGGACCCGCTGGAGCCCCTGCAGTGGGACCTGCCCGCCATCAAGGCGGACAAGGCGCACGAGAAGTCCCTGGGCAGCAGCAAGGTGACCGTCGCCGTGATCGACACCGGCGTCGACGACACGCACCCCGACATCGCGCCGAACTTCGACCGTGCCGCGTCGGTCAACTGCGTGACGGGCAAGCCCGACACCGCCGACGGGGCGTGGCGGCCGAGCGCGTCGGAGAGCCCGCACGGCACGCATGTGGCCGGTGAGATCGCGGCCGCCAAGAACGACGTCGGCATGACGGGCGTCGCGCCCGGCGTGAAGGTCGCCGGCATCAAGGTGTCGACCACGGCCGGCTACTTCTACACCGAGGCCGTGGTGTGCGGCTTCATGTGGGCGGCCACGCACGACGTCGACGTGACCAACAACAGCTATTACACCGACCCCTGGTACTTCAACTGCACGAACGACCCGGACCAGAAGGCGCTCGTCGACGCGGTCGGCCGGGCCTCGCGGTATGCGGAGAAGAAGGGCACGGTCAACGTCGCCGCGGCCGGCAACGAGAACTACGACCTCGCGGCCGACGAGATCACCGACCCGGTCTCGCCGAACGACGCCACTGCCTCTGACCGGGTGATCGACCCGTCGAAGTGCCTTGACATACCGACCCAGCTGCCGGGTGTCGTGACGGTCGCTGCGACCGGTGCCAAGGGCATCAAGTCGTCCTTCTCCAACCACGGTCTGGGCGTCATCGACATCGCCGCGCCCGGCGGCGACTCGACGGCCTACCAGAAGCCGGAGGCTCCCGCGACCAGCGGTCTGATCCTGGGCACGCTGCCCGGCGGCAAGTGGGGCTACATGGCCGGTACGTCGATGGCGAGCCCGCACGTCGCGGCCGTCGCCGCCCTGATCAAGTCGACGCACCCGCACGCCTCGCCGGCCCTGGTGAAGGCGCTCCTGTACGCCGAGGCCGACGCCACGCCGTGCACGGACCCGTACGACATCAACAGCGACGGAAAGATCGACGCGGTGTGCGAGGGGACGAAGAACTACAACGGCTTCTACGGGTGGGGTACCGCGGACGCGCTGGACGCGGTGACCAAGTAGGCCGACCGTTCAAGTAGCGGGTCGACCAGGTCAATCTGTTGACTCGGTCAATACTGCATAGTGCGGTCATGACTGACATCGAGTCCGCCTGGTCCGCGCTGGGTGGCGATCCCGCCCTTCTCCCGCGTGTGTCGACCGTGGTGCGGGAAGGCGCTCTTCAAGGGCGCCTTCCCGTACGGGAGTTGGCGCGGGCCTGCGTGGGCGCGTGCGCGCTGGCCGCCGCCGAGCTCGGGGCGCGGCGGGCCGGGCTCTCGCAGGTGCCCGGTGTGCGGGTGGACGACGGGGCCGTGGCGACGGCGTTCGTCAGTGAGCGGCATCTGCTGGTCGACGGGCGGGCGCCGGTCACCTTCGCACCGCTGTCACGGTTCTGGCGGACGGCGGACGGATGGGTGCGCACGCACGCGAACTACCCTCACCATCGAGCGCGGCTGCTCGGCGCGTTGGGGGTGCCGGAGAACGTGGCGGCCGTGGCGGCGGCGTTCGCCGAGCGGTCGGCCCCGGAGGTCGAGGAGGCCGTGTACGCGGCCGGCGGCCTCGCTGTCGCCTTGCGCACTCCCGAGGAGTGGGCCGCGCACCCACAGGGTGTCGCGGTGGCCGGACGGCCGCTGATCGAGCGCGAGCGGCTGGACTGCGCGCACGCGCGCGTGCTCGCCCCGATCGGCACGACTCCCCCTCCCCTGCTTCCCGCCGCCGGACTGCGTGTCCTCGACCTGACCCGGGTCATCGCGGGCCCGGTCGCCACCCGCACGCTCGCCCTGCTGGGTGCTGACGTACTGCGCGTCGACGCCCCGCGGCTTCCGGAACTCCGCGACCAGCACACGGACACGGGCTTCGGGAAGCGGTCGGCGACCCTCGACCTCGTGACCGACCGGCGCGCCTTCGAGGAGCTGCTCGAGGCGGCGGACGTGGTCGTCACCGGGTACCGGCCGGGTGCACTGGACCGGTTCGGCCTGTCGGCTCAGGCACTGGCCGAGCGGCGGCCCGGGATGATCGTGGCGCAGTTGTCGGCGTGGGGCGCCTACGGGCCGTGGGGCGGGCGGCGCGGATTCGACAGCCTGGTCCAGGTGGCCACGGGGATCGCCGCGGTCGAGGGCTCGGTGGAGGAGCCTGGCGCGCTGCCGGCACAGGCCCTGGACCACGGGACGGGATACCTGATGGCGGCGGCCGTGCTGCGGGCGCTGACCGAGCAGTCCCACGAGGGCGGAAGTCGGGTCGTACGGCTGGCGCTGGCCCGGACTGCCCGGTGGCTGACGGACGGGGGCGGGAGCGGGAGCGCGACGAGTGGCGTCCAGGGTGCCCCGTACGACGGGCCCCGCGCCTGGCTGGCGGAGACGGACAGTGGACTCGGGCGGTTGCGGTACGCACTGTCGCCCGCCTCCTTCGAGGGCGGCCCGGTGGACTGGGCGCGGCCGCCGGGGCCGTGGGGGGCGGACGCGCCGCGCTGGAACTGAGTCACGGTCCGGCCGCAAACGTACCGATGGGCGCAATGCCGTAGCCCCAGTTGCTTTCCTTGACTTGCCCGGTTCTGTGACGGCCGGTGAGGATTTCGAGGTGACGTTGACAAGACCCACGTCCGGGGTGTCCGACGCGAGCGAGCCCGTATGGCGTACCGGCACCGGCCGGGCCGTCGCCGTGCTGCTCCTGGTGGTGCTGGCCGCCCTGATACCGCTGCTCGGGCCGTCCGCGGCGCTGCAGGACACCGGGGAGGCCGCCGCGCCCGGCGCCGGAGGAGTCGCCCTGCTGCGTACGGCGCTGTTCGCGGCGCTGTGCGTGCCGGTGGGCGAGTTGTTCGTGCGCCGGCTGGTCCGTTTCCTGCCCGGCGCTCCCGAGGCCGCGCCCCGCAGTTGGGCGCCGTACGCGGCAGCCGCCGGTTTCGTCGCCGCGCTGGGGCTCGCGTCGGTCGTGGCGACGGGGAACCTGGTGCCCGACGGCATCGCCGAGATCGACGTCGGCGGCCTCTACGAGTCCCGCGACGGCAAGCTCGCGCTGATCGAGGTCAACGCGTTCCTCGCGGTGGGGCTGTGCGCCCTCGCGGCGCGGCCCGCGACGCAGATGTGGCCGCTGGCCGCGGTGATCGTGGCGGAGGCCCTGCGCGCGCATCCCACGACCGAACAGGGTCCGCTGGTCGGCTCCGGGCTGACGCTGGTGCATCTGACGTGCGCGGCGCTGTGGACGGGCGGCCTGCTGTACGCCATGCGGACGCTGCGGACGTGGGGTCCCTCGGATGCGGGCGTGGCACTACTGGGGCTCTACGCGCGCGTGGCGGCCGTTCTGCTCGCCGCCATCACCGCGACGGGCGTGTGGAGTTCGCTGCGCCGGATGCCGTCGGACACGATCCTGGAACAGCTCACGACGACGGCGTACGGGCGCGTCCTGCTGGCCAAGGTGCTCCTCGTGGCCGCGGTCGCCGTGCTCGCCCTGTGGGCCAGGATCCGGCTCGCCCGGGCCGCCGACCCACTGACCGCCTGTTCGCCCGCGCGCGCGGAGGTCGTCGCGCTGGGCGTGGTGGTCGCGGTGTCGGGGCTGCTGACGGCGCTGCCGGTGCCGATCCGCTGGTGAGGTTCACTCAGGGGATGATCGAGCGCACACCTCCGTACGACGTCGCCGGCGCCGGGCGGTGGTCAAGGACACCGAGTGCGCCGGCGACCAGCAGGAACTGCGCGGCCATGTAAGTGATCATGATCCAGAGCTCGGGTCGCGGCGGCTGGGGCCAGTCGGCCACGCCGGTCGCGATCAGGGTGTCGGACAGCAGGAAGAGCGCGCCGCCCAGGCCGGCGACGAGGCCGAGCCGGGTCGCGGCCGCATAGGCCATGGCCGTGAGCAGGAGGCTGTAGCCGGCGACGGGGACGCGGAGGTCGGCGGGCAGGTCCGGCCAGAGCGAGGCCACGGTGGCGAGCAGGGCGGTGGCGTAGACGGGGACGAGGAGACCGCCACGCGCGCGTGCGTCACCGTAGGCCCTGTAGCCGTACGCCTTGAACAGGACTAGATAGCAGATGTGGCCGGCCGCGAAGGAAGCCATGCCGGCGAGGAAGGCCGACTCGGCGTCGGGGAGGAGCAGTGTGTCGCCGCCCCAGCCGAAGAGGAGGGCGGCGAGCAGAACGCGGGGGGCGCCGCGCAATGCCGCGTACGCGGCCAGGAGGGGCATCAGGAGCGGCTTGCTGACGGTGTGCCCGGTGCCGGACCCCACGGCGAGGCAGACGAGGTCCGTGGTGGCGACCAGGGCGAAAGCGGCGAGGAAGAGGCGGCGGACGCGGCGGACGCTCACGCGACCACGGTCTCCTCGGCCGCTTCCGGCGCGGGTCCGGGCGTCGGCTGCCACCCGGGCCCTCCGAACACCCGCCCCGCGCGCTCGCGCCAACCGGCCGCCGCCCTCACGTCCTTGACGATGGCGACGTACTCATGAGTGGCCACCTTGATGGGGTTGAACGTGTTGATGTTCTTGGTCAACCCGTAGACGGGCCGCACGGTCTCGGCAACGAATGATCCGAAGAGCCGGTCCCAGACGATGAGGATGCCGCCGAAGTTGCGGTCCAGATAGCCGCCCTGGGAGGCGTGATGGACCCGGTGGTGCGACGGCGTGTTGAAGACGTACTCGAACCAGCGGGGCATCCTGTCGATCCGCTCGGTGTGGATCCAGAACTGGTAGACGAGGTTCGCGGAGGAGCAGAACGCGAGGGCGGCCGGGTGCACGCCGGCGGCCACGAGGGGGACGTAGAACGGCCAGACGGTCAGCGAGGTCCAGGGCTGACGCAGTGCGGTGGTGAGGTTGAACCTGCGGCTGGAGTGGTGGACGACGTGGCAGGCCCACAGGATGCGGATGACGTGGTGGCCGCGGTGGGACCAGTAGTAGAAGAAGTCCTGCGCGAGCAGCATCAGGGGGACGGTCCACCACAACACGGGCACCCGCAGCGGGGTGAGTTCGTGGACCGCCGTGTAGACGGCGACGATCGGGATCTTCCACAGGAGGTCGAAGGCCAGGCTCCCGAGCCCCATGCCGACGCTGGTGGCCGCGTCCTTGGCCTCGTAACCGGCCGCGTCCTCGTCGGGATGGAGGCGGACGCTGATCATCTCGACCACGGTGAGCAGTACGAAGGCGGGTATCGACCACAGCACGACATCGGGCAGGTTCGGCATGTGGGCACGGTAGAACCGCTGGTCGGCCGCGGCTAGACGTTGTTACTGACAAGTATTACCGACGGTACGCGCTTGCTTCTTGGCGATCTCCGCCAAGGGACCCGCCGTCCTCAAATCCCTGCCGCTCCCAACAAGGCCCCCGCCGCATACGTAACCCCCATGGCCAGCGCCCCGCCCGCCACGTTCCGCAGGACCGCGCGGCCCGGTCGCGCGGCGCCCAGTCGCGCGCTGCTCCAGCCGGTGAACGCCAGCGCGACCAGCACCGACCCCACCGTCACACCCAGCCGCCAGTCCGCCGGTGGCAGCACGATCGCCAGCAGCGGCAGCAGCGCCCCCACCGTGAAGGCCAGGAAGCTCGCGGCGGCCGCGTGCCAGGGGTTGGTCAGCTCGTCGGGGTCGATACCGAGCTCCACGCGCGCGTGCGTCCTCAGGTCGTCGCGTTCCGTCAGCCGGACGGCGGCCTCGCGGCGCACTTCGGGCGCCTCAGGCGGCGTACCGACCCCGATAACCGGCAGAGGACCGGAGACCGGCAAAGGACCGGCCGAAGGTCAAACCGCCCGCCGGGACGGGAACTTCGGCACGGCCCGGCGCCCGGACCCGCCGCACGGACAAACCGCGGTCGAACAGTCGGACCCAACGACGCACCTGAGGAAGGGAAGTGTCAGTCGCGACCCGTATCCTCAGGGACCATGCTCGAAGACCGCATGAGGGCAGCGTCCTCCCCCAAAGCCTGGCCGGCCGCGTATCCGAAGGGATACGCGGTTGTTGACGTGGAGACCACCGGCCTGGCCCGGGACGACCGGATAATCTCCGCGGGCGTCTACCGTCTGGACGCGCGCGGCGAGGTCGAGGACCACTGGTACACGCTGGTCAATCCGGAGCGGGACCCGGGCCCGGTGTGGATCCACGGTCTGACGAGCGACGTGCTGGAGAGCGCGCCCCTCTTCCAGGAGATCGCCGAGGAGTTCTCGACCCGCCTGGACGGCCGGGTGCTCGTCGCGCACAACGCGGTCTTCGACTGGCAGATGATCGCGCGGGAGTACGCGCGCGCGGAGCGCGAGGCGCCGGTGCGGCAGCGGCTGTGCACCATCGCCCTCTCCAAGGAGCTGGGCCTGCCGCTGCCCAACTACAAGCTGGAAGCCCTGGCGGCGCACTTCGGTGTCGTACAGCAGCGCGCGCACCACGCGCTGGACGACGCGCGCGTCCTTGCGGAGGCGTTCCGGCCGAGCCTGAGGGCCGCGGCGGCGGGCGGCGTACGGCTGCCGCTGCACGAGTGCCGGCCGCTGACCGAATGGACGGACCGGGCCGTGCCCCGGCAGCAGGCGGCGGGCTACGGCGGCTACCGGCAGACCAGTTGGCGCCCCGCCCGCAAGAGGCCCGCATGCCCCTATCCCAACCCGGGTCGGTTCGAAGAGGGCAAGAGGCTCAAGCAGGGCATGCGGATCGCCTTCTCCGGGGACACCTCGATCGAGCGCGACCTGCTGGAGGACCGCGCGACCGAGGCCGGGCTGCATGTCGCGACCAGCCTGTCCCGGCTGACCAGCCTGCTCGTCACCAACGACCCGGACTCGGGCACGTCCAAGGTGGTCAAGGCCAAGCAGTTCGGGACGCCGGTGGTGGACGAGGCCGCGTTCGGGCAACTCCTCGGGGACGTCGAACCGGCGTCGGAGGGATGACCGTACGGACCCCTGGGCGCCGCCCCCGGAAGCCGCCTCGCCGACCGCGCGGCCACCCCGCAGCGACCGTACGGACGGGTGATTGCCGTGCGACTCGCCCGGTGCCGGCTCGCCCGGGCCGCGCCGAGCGCTCACCCTGTGGCGCATGGCGACTTGCGAAGTTTGCGGCAATAACTACGGGATGACCTTCGAGGTGCACGCGCAGGGCGCCGTGCATGTCTTCGACTGCTTCTCCTGTGCGATCCACCGTATGGCACCCATCTGCGAGCACTGCCGGGTGCAGATCATCGGCCAGGGCGTCGAGGTCGAGGGCCACTGGTTCTGCGGCGCCCACTGCGCCCGTGCGGAGGGGAAGGTGGGCATCGTCGACAAGGTCTGAAGCCGCCCTCGGAAGCCCTGCTTCCGGTACCCGCCTCGAGACACCCCACGACCGAGTTGTACGGTCGTGGGGTGTACCGCTTCCTGTTGTCCCGGCAGTGGGCGATCCTCACGCTGGTCGCCCTCCTGCTGATCCCCACGATGATCAGGCTGGGTATCTGGCAGATGCACCGTTACGAGGAGCGCACCGCCCGGAACCAGCTGGTCTCCAACGCGCTCAACGCCGACCCGGTGCCCGTGGAGCGGCTGACCTCCCCCGGACACACCGTCACCACCGACGAGCGGTACCGGCGCGTGACCGCGAAGGGCCGCTTCGACACCGACGAAGAGGTCGTCGTCCGCCGCCGCACCAACTCGGACGACGAGGTCGGCTACCACGTCCTGACCCCGTTCGTCCTCACGGACGGCAAGGTGATGCTCGTCAACCGCGGCTGGATCCCCGCGAACGAACCGAGCCAGACCGCGTTCCCCAAGATCCCCGCCCCGCCCGGCGGCCAGGTCACCGTCACCGGACGGCTGATGCCCGACGAGACGACCGCGGCGAGCGGGATCAAAAACCTCAAGGGGCTGCCGGACCGGCAGATCATGCTCATCAACAGCGAGCAGGAGGCCCAGCGCCTCGACGCCCAGGTGCTCGGCGGCTACATCGCCCAGACGGCGCCCGAGCCGAAGGGCGACACCCCGGAGCTGATCGGCCGGCCCGGTGACGAGGACGCGGCCCTGAACTACGCGTACGCCATCCAGTGGTGGCTGTTCTCCGCGGGCGTGCCGATCGGCTGGGTCGTCCTGGTCCGACGGGAACTGCGCGAACGGCGGGAGGCGGAGGCCGAGCAGGCCGCGGCGGAGTCGGAACCGGCGCCGGTGTAGCCGCCCCACCGGTACCGCCCCACCGGTACCGCCCCGCTTCACCCACCCGGCCCCCGCCCCGGATTGCCACCCCGGGGCGCCGGGAACCCGCACTGAGTGCACCCCCGTATCGAGGACTACGCCCTCATCGGCGACGAACAGACCGCCGCTCTGGTCGGTCTGGACGGCTCCGTCGACTGGCTGTGCCTGCCCCGCTTCGACTCGGCCGCCTGCTTCGCCAAGCTCCTGGGCGACGAGGACAACGGCCACTGGCGGATCGCGCCCAAGGGCGCGGACCGGTGCACGCGGCGCGCCTACCGTCCCGGCACCCTCGTCCTCGACACCGAGTGGGATACCGACGAGGGCAGCGTGCGCGTCACCGACCTGATGCCGCAGCGCCACCACGCCCCCGACCTCGTACGCGTGGTGGAGGGCCTCGGCGGCCGGGTCACCGTGCGCAGCACACTGCGGCTGCGCTTCGACTACGGCTCGATCGTGCCGTGGATGCGCCGGGCCGACGGGCATCGGGTGGCCGTCGCGGGACCGGACTCGACGTGGCTGCGCAGCGAGCCCGCGGTGCGCACCTGGGGCGAGGACTTCGGTACGCACTCGGAGTTCTCCGTCGGGGAGGGCGAGAAGGTCGCGTTCGTCCTCACCTGGCACCCGTCGCACGAGCCGCGCCCGCCGCTGGTCGACCCGTACGAGGCACTGGAGTCCAGCGTCGCCGACTGGCAGGCGTGGGCTGCCCGCTGCCGTTACGAGGGACCGTACCGGGACGCCGTGGTCCGCTCCCTGATCACCCTCAAGGCGCTCACCTACGGGCCGACCGGCGGCATCGTGGCCGCGGCCACGACCTCGCTGCCGGAGGAGTTGGGCGGGGTGCGCAACTGGGACTACCGCTACTGCTGGCTGCGCGACTCCACCCTCACCCTGAGCGCCCTGCTGGCCTGCGGCTACCAGAACGAGGCCGAGGCCTGGCGGGACTGGCTGCTGCGCGCGGTCGCCGGCGACCCGGCGGACCTCCAGATCATGTACGGCCTCGCGGGCGAGCGTCGGCTGCCCGAGTTCGAGCTGCCCTGGTTGTCCGGTTTCGCCGGCTCGAGGCCCGTACGGATCGGCAACGAGGCCGTGAAGCAGCTTCAGCTGGATGTGTACGGCGAGGTCATGGACACGCTGTCGCTGGCACGACGGGCGGGTCTGCCCGCGAAGCCGCACATGTGGTCCATGCAGAGCGTCCTGCTGGAGTTCCTCCGGTCGTCGTGGCGGCAGCCGGACGAGGGGCTGTGGGAGGTGCGCGGCGGCCGCCGCCACTTCGTGCACTCGAAGGTGATGGTGTGGGTGGCCGCCGACCGCGCCGTGCGCGCCATGGAGTACTTCCCGAAGCTGCGCGGCGACCTGGACGGCTGGCGCGCGCTGCGCGACGAGGTGCACCGCCAGGTGTGCGAGAAGGGCTACGACCCCGAGCGGAACACCTTCACGCAGTTCTACGGCTCGCGCGAACTCGACGCCGCGCTGCTGCTCATCCCGCGCGTGGGCTTCCTGCCGCCCGACGACCCGCGCGTGGTCGGCACCATCGACGCGGTCCGCGACGAACTGGGCCACGGCGGGCTCGTACACCGCTACAGCGCCGAGGGGTCGCCCGTCGACGGGCTGCCTGGCGGCGAGGGCACCTTCCTGGCGTGCTCCTTCTGGCTCGCGGACGCGCTGCACATGACGGGCCGTACGAAGGAGGCGCGGGAGCTGTTCGAACGGCTGGTGGGTCTCGCCAACGACGTGGGGCTGCTGTCCGAGGAGTACGACCCGGTGGCGGATATGCAGCTCGGCAACTTCCCGCAGGCGTTCAGTCACATCGGTCTGGTGAACACGGCACTCGCCCTGTTCGGGGACGAGCGGGCAGGATAGGGGCCATGGATCTTGGACTGAAGGACCGGGTGTACGTAGTCACCGGGGCCACCCGCGGCCTCGGCAACGCCGCCGCGCGCGAGCTGGTCGCCGACGGCGCGAAGGTGGTCATCACCGGCCGGAACGAGAAGAGCGTCGCCGACGCGACGTCCTCCCTGGGGCCGAACGCGGTCGGGGTGGCCGCGGACAACGCCGAGCCGGAGGCGGCCGCACGGCTGATCGCCGCCGCGCGCGAGCACTTCGGCGGCTTCGACGGCATCCTCGTCAGCGTCGGGGGGCCGGCGCCGGGGTTCGTCGCCGACAACACGGACGAGCAGTGGCAGTCGGCGTTCGAGTCGGTGTTCCTCGGCGCGGTGCGGCTCGCGCGGGCGGCGGCGGGTGAGCTGGATGCGGGCGGCGTCATCGGGTTCGTGCTGTCCGGGTCCGTGCACGAGCCGATTCCGGGGCTGACGATCTCGAACGGGCTGCGGCCGGGGCTGGCCGGGTTCGCCAAGTCCCTCGCCGATGAGCTGGGGCCGCGGGGCATTCGGGTGGTGGGGTTGCTTCCCGCGCGCATCGACACGGATCGCGTGCGCGAGCTGGACGGTCTGTCCGCCGACCCCGAGGCGACGCGGGCGGCGAACGAGTCGCGGATTCCGTTGCGGCGGTACGGGAGGCCGGAGGAGTTCGGGCGTACGGCCGCGTTTTTGCTCTCGCCCGCCGCGTCCTATCTGACGGGGGTCATGGTGCCGGTGGACGGGGGGATGCGGCACGGGTTCTGAGCCGCTCAACTGACCCTTTCCGCACGGTGCTTGACCCCTTTCAGCCTTACCTCGGCCGGGAGTGACGCCAGTCCCGCCGAGTCGCGGGCGCGAGCCAACGCCCCTGATGTGAGGTCGTCGAGGGCCGCCCCCGGGTCCACATGCGGTTCCAGCCGGAGGCGTACGCGGGTCTCCGGGGCGCTGGGGCGGCCCGTGAGCAGGACGTGGGCGTCGGCGACGCCGTCCAGCTCGCCCGCATGGCCTGCCAGTACGCCCTCCAGGGCGCGTCCCCGCAGCAGCGCGCCCTCGCCGTCGCCGGTGTCGACGAGGACCTCGCTGAGCCGGTGCCTGCGCAGGACCGCGGTCAGCCACCACAGGCCGAGCAGGACCAGGACGGCGAGCACGGCCAGGACGGTCGGCCACCACCAGTCGGCGTCCCGCCACCGGGTGCGCTCGGCGTCACTGAGCAGTACGTCGTGCCGGCTGTCGTGGATCCACCAGGAGGGTGCCGGGGCGCCCAGTCCGACGGCGAGCACGGAACCCCCGACGACGACCAGGACGAGGCCGACGACGCCGAGCAGTACCCGGTTGACGGTCCTGAGCACCGTACTCACCCCTTCCTTCCGGGCCGCGCCACGTGCACCGACAACGTGGGGGGCCTGCTCAGCCCCAGCCCCCGCACGGCTTCGGTGAGCGTGGCCTCCAAGTCCGCGTGTACGTCGTCCGGTTCGCGGAAGTGGGAGACCGCGCGGACGTCGGCGCGGGCGCGGCGCATCCGCACCCGGACCGACTGCACCCCGGAGACCTCCATGGCCCGGTCGCGCAGCACCATGGCCGCCGCCTCCCGGTGCAGTCCGGCGCGTACGTCGGCGTGCGTGCGCCGCATCGGCAGCACCGCGCGCAGGCCGGGCGTCACCGCCATGACGATCAGCCACAGGCCGACGGCGGCGGCGACGCCCGCGCCGACGAGCACCCAGGTGTCGTCGAGGGGCCGTGCGGCGAGCTGCCGGGCCAGTTCCCGGCGCCAGGCCAGGGCGTCCCGGTCGGCCCGCACGGCGGCCACGTCGTACAGGAAGGCACCCGCGACGACCAGGAGCAGCAGCGCCACGATGCCGGCCGGCACCCGGCGCGCCGACCAGAACCGGCCGCTGCCACCTGCCTCGTCCCGTTCGCCGGCCGGCACGGGTGGAGCCTCGTACTCCCCGCCCGTGTCGGCCGCCTTCTCCATGACCGGCAGTCGTTGTGTGGTGCCTTCGGAGCCCTGGGGCTCGCTCATCGCGTCCTCCCCTGTGCCGCGCCGTACGCCGTCACCGGATGCAGCCGTTCCACCTGGACGGCGACCTCCGGCACCTCCATGCCCACCAACGCGCTTACCCGCTCCACGACACGACGACGCACCCGACCGCAGCGGGCGCCGATGTCGCAGGGGTAGGCGAGTTCGAGGTGCACGCGGATCCGGGCGGAACCGTGGCGGACGACCACGGTGGCGTGCGGCGGCGAGGCGTCCTCGGCCAGCTCGCCCAGCGCCTCCCGGGCCGCCTGCCCGGCGACCTTGGCGACGACCCGGTCAGCGATCCTGGTCGCGCCGCGCTCGCCCAGCGGGACGACGGTCGGGGGTCTGCGGAGCTCTGCGGCCCCGCCGCTCACGGACGTCACCGCCGCCCGTCACGCCGGTCACGGGTGCGGAAGAAGTCGGCGAGATCCATGTCCCCGTCGAGGAACCGGCCCACGACGAAGCCAACGGCTCCGAGGGCCGCCACCAGCAGGAAGGCACCGAACCCGCCGAAGTACCCGGCGAAGCCCAGCGCCATGCCGGCGATCATGCCGACCACGGCCATGCTCATGGTGCCTCCGTTCGGTTGCCGGGTCCCGGTCCGTCACTGGAGCCGCGACTCCGGCTCCTCGTCCTCTTCGTCCGGCAGCTTCACGTCGCTCACCGCGATGTTGACCTCGACGACTTCGAGGCCGGTCATCCTCTCCACCGCCGCGATCACGTTCTCCCGCACCGCCTGGGCCACATCGACGATCGCCACGCCGTACTCGACGACGATCTCCAGGTCGAGCGCGGTCTGCACCTCGCCGACCTCCACCTTGACCCCGCGCGTCACGGCCTTGGTCCCGCCGGGCACCCGGTCCCGCACGGCCCCGAAGGTGCGGCTCAGCCCACTGCCCATCGCATGTACGCCGACCACGTCCCGGGCGGCCATGCCGGCGATCTTCTCCACGACTCCGTCGGCAATGGTGGTCCGCCCCCGGGTGGCCGGGTCCCCGCCGCCGCGCTTGACGGCCTTGCGGGTCTGCACCGGCGGCTCGATCTCGCCCTCGGGGCTCCGTGTCCGGTTCCGCTCCGTCATCTCGCTCATCGCCGTACGTCCCTTCCGGTCGTAGCTCTTCGACCACGGTAAGCCGGGTTGCGGGATCGCGCGCCAGGGATGCGGCAGGCTGGAGTAATGACGGCGGACCGGTTGACACAGGCGGTACGACAGCGACTACGGCTGGGCAGACTCCTGCCCCTGGGCGGCCCGCGCGACGGCGCGTGGATCTCGGAGGAGGCGGTGGAAGCGGTGCTCCTGCTCGCGGCTCAGGAGCTGCCCGGCGTACTTCTGGGCCCGCTGCGGATCGGGCTCGCCGACCCGCAGGACGCGCACGAGCCCGCCGTACCGCCGCCACCGAGCGCTCTGCCGCCCGGCCCGCTGCGGGTCGCGGCGGAGTTCGCGGCCACGGCGTCCGAGCCGCTGCCGACGACGGCGGACCGCCTGCGCGCGCTTCTGGCGGCCGCGGCGGAGGGGCTCGGCCTGGCGGTGGCGGAGGTGGACCTGCGGGTGACGGACCTGCTGGACGAGGAGACCGAACCCTCTCCGGTACGGCGGTCCGATGCGGCGCGTCCCGCGGAGGCAGGGGGCGGTGACGAAGGCCGCGTGGCTGCCGCCGTACTGGCGGTCCCGGGCGTGGCCCGGCTGACGGACCTGCTGGGGCGGCCGGTGCGCGTCGAGGAAGGGCAGGGCGAGATCGCCCTCCCACGCCGCCATGTCCGGGTCGAACTGGCGCTGCGCGCGGACCGCCGGGCTCTGGACGTGGCCCGGGAGGTTCGCGTGCAGGCGGAGCAGGCGCTACCGGATCATCCGACGGTGGCGGTGCTGGTGACCGCGGTCGGCTGAGGGGTCATTCACCGACGCCGGCCAGGTCCCGCAGCCGACGTGCCTGGGCGGCCCGTTCGGCGGCGCGCTGGGCTTCGTAGTCCCGGTCCTGGGCGCCGTGCAGCAGCGCCTTGGTCTCGATGACCGCGTCGCGGGGCGCGGCCAGCAGTGCCGCCGCCAGGTCGCGCACCGCGCCGTCGAGCTGGTCCAAGGGCACGGCGACGTTCGCCAGGCCGGTACTCACGGCCTCCTCGGCGTGCACGAACCGTCCGGTCGCGCAGATCTCCAACGCCCGGGCATAGCCGAGCAGGTTCACGAGCGGGTGCGTACCGGTCAGGTCCGGGACCAGGCCCAGGCTGGTCTCGCGCATGGCGAACTGCACGTCGTCGGCGACGACGCGCAGGTCACAGGCGAGCGCGAGCTGGAAGCCCGCGCCGATGGCGTGGCCCTGGACGGCGGCGATGGACACGATGTCGTTGCGCCGCCACCAGGTGAAGCCCTCCTGGAACTCGGCGATGGCGCCGTCGAGTTCGGCGTCGCCACTGCGCGCGAGATCGATGAAGGAGGGCTCGCCCTCGATCCCCTCGGGCGTGAACATCTGCCGGTCGAGGCCGGCGGAGAAGGACTTGCCCTCACCGCGCAGCACGACCACTCGGACGGAGCCCGGCAGCAACCTCCCGGCCTCGGCCAACGCCCGCCACAGAGCGGGATTTTGGGCGTTGCGTTTGGTCGGGTTGGTCAGCGTCACCGTGGCGAGCGCGTCGTCCACGGCGAGCCGTACGCCGTCCTTGTCGAGCAGGGGAACGAGTTCGTGGTCGGGCGAAGCCATGGGGCGCCTCCGATGAGTGCGGTCAGCAGAGCGATGCTAAGTGACTGCACAGTAACCACCCGGCCGATCTGAGGTTCCCCCCGGGCCCCTCAAGGACCCAGGAGGACGACCGACCGGGTGGTCACCATCGAAGCCGATGATCCGCCGGGTTCAGGACGAGGCGGCCTTCTTGCCCCGCGTCGCCCCGCCACGCCCACGAAGCGTGACACCCGACTCGCTGAGCATCCGATGCACGAAGCCATACGAGCGGCCGGTTTCCTCGGCCAGCGCTCGAATGCTCGCACCGGAGTCGTACTTTTTCTTCAGGTCTGCCGCGAGCTTGTCGCGCGCGGCGCCGGTTACCCGGCTGCCCTTCTTCAGAGTCTCGGCCACCCGTGCCTCCTCATGGGAAGTGCGCTCTGGTCTCCTCATGATCACCCCTCCGGGCCGTCATGGCCACCCATTCGGCAAGGTCCGTGAGACACGGTTTTGACGACAGGAGCGCGTCCCCACAAGCGGAATCCGATATTCCGCACGATGGCGTTCGTACCGCCGAACGGGTTCTTTCGTGAAGTACCAGGTCAGGGACGTACGACGGCCGAGCCCTTGTCGATAAAGGGCTCGGCCGAGAAATCGATGTAGGACACACCTCGGTACGAGGAGATCTCACACAGATGATGGATCACCGATGGGCCGAATGATCCAGACGCAGTGGATCACGTCTTCGATCAAGCGTTCCCGACCCGTCACGGTCCGCGGGCGAGGGTTTGGACGGGGGGCCGGGCGGGAGCTCAGGCGAGGGCCACGAGGTCCGCGTAGTCCGCGCCCCACAGGTCCTCGACGCCGTCGGGCAGCAGGATGATCCGCTCCGGCTGAAGCGCCTCGACGGCGCCCTCGTCGTGGGTGACGAGAACGACCGCGCCCTTGTAGGTGCGCAGCGCGCCGAGGATCTCCTCGCGGCTGGCAGGGTCGAGGTTGTTGGTCGGCTCGTCCAGGAGCAGCACGTTCGCCGACGACACGACCAGGGTCGCGAGCGCCAGGCGGGTCTTCTCGCCGCCGGAGAGGACACCGGCGGGCTTGTCGACGTCGTCGCCGGAGAACAGGAAGGAGCCGAGCGTCTTGCGGACCTCGACCAGGTCCAGGTCGGGGTTGGCGGAGCGCATGTTCTCCAGGACCGAGCGCTCCGGGTCGAGGGTCTCGTGCTCCTGCGCGTAGTAGCCGAGCTTGAGGCCGTGGCCCTCGATGACCTGGCCGGTGTCGGGCTTCTCGGCACCACCGAGCAGCCGCAGGAGGGTCGTCTTGCCGGCGCCGTTCAGGCCCAGGATGACCACGCGCGAGCCTTTGTCGATGGCCAGGTCGACGTCGGTGAAGATCTCCAGCGATCCGTACGACTTGGACAGGCCCTCGGCCATCAGCGGGGTCTTGCCGCAGGGCGCGGGCTCCGGGAAACGGAGCTTGGCTACCTTGTCCGACTTCCGCTCGGCCTCGAGTCCGGCGAGCAGCTTGTCGGCGCGCCGGGCCATGTTCTGCGCGGCGACGGTCTTGGTGGCCTTGGCGCGCATCTTGTCGGCCTGTGAGTGCAGCGCGGAGGCCTTCTTCTCCGCGTTCTGCCGCTCGCGCTTGCGGCGCTTCTCGTCGGCCTCGCGCTGCTGCTGGTAGAGCTTCCAGCCCATGTTGTAGACGTCGATCTGGGCGCGGTTGGCGTCCAGGTAGAAGACCTTGTTGACGACCGTCTCGACCAGGTCGACGTCGTGGGAGATCACGATGAAGCCGCCGCGGTAGGTCTTCAGGTAGTCGCGCAGCCAGACGATCGAGTCGGCGTCGAGGTGGTTCGTCGGCTCGTCGAGGAGCAGGGTGTCCGCGTCGGAGAACAGGATGCGGGCCAGCTCGATACGGCGGCGCTGACCGCCGGAGAGCGTATGGAGGGGCTGACCGAGCACGCGGTCGGGCAGGTTGAGCGCGGCGGCGATGGTGGCGGCCTCGGCCTCGGCGGAGTACCCGCCCTTGGTGAGGAACTCGGTCTCCTGGCGCTCGTACTGCCGCAGCGCCTTCTCGCGGGTGGCGCCCGAGCCGTTCGCGATGCGCTGCTCGTTCTCCCGCATCTTGCGGATCAGGGTGTCCAGGCCGCGCGCGGAGAGGATGCGGTCACCGGCGAGTGTGTCGAGGTCGCCGGTGCGGGGGTCCTGCGGGAGGTAGCCGACCTCACCGGAGCGGGTGACGGTGCCCGCGGCGGGGATGCCCTGACCTGCGAGGACCTTGGTGAGCGTGGTCTTGCCGGCGCCGTTGCGACCGACCAGGCCGATGCGGTCGCCCTTGGCGATGCGGAAGGTGGCGGACTCGATGAGGATGCGGGAACCGGCGCGCAGCTCGATACCGGAGGCGGAGATCACGGACAGACTCCAGGGCGGATGGGGTGACGGGAAGGGCGGCTGAGGACGTTCCCGCCGTCTAATGCGCGAGGAGAATGGCCATGGGGTCATTCTAACGGGGCCGTGCAACCACTTTTTCTGCGTGCGGGTGTTCGGGCCGCGTCCGCCGGGGCCGGGGCGGCGGCGGGCGCTGCTCGTGGGGCGTTGTCAGTGGTCGCTGCCACACTGGGCAGCAGGTGACATTTCCGGCGTGGATCACGGGGGAGTGATCGGCATGGCAGGACCGAACGGAGGGCGGCCCAGCATCTGTCCGACCCTGCTGTACGCGAACGCCAAGGCGGCGATCCGGCAGCTCACGGAGGCCCTGGGCTTCACGGAACTGTCGGTGTACGAGGGTGAGGACGGCTCGGTGCTGCACGCCGAGCTGGTACAGGGCAACGGCGGGCTGATGATCGGCTCCAAGGGCCGTGGCGGGGTGTTCGACACGGCGATGAAGGGCGCGGGCCCCTGCGGGGTGTACGTCGTCGTGGACGACGTCGACGCGCATCACCGGCGGGCCGTGGACCACGGCACGGAGATCCTGATGCCCCCGACGGACCAGGACTACGGCTCGCGGGACTACATGGCCCGGGACGCCGAGGGCAACATCTGGAGTTTCGGCACGTACGCCCCAGAGATGGAGGACTGAGGGCAGCCGGAGCGCTGACAGTCCCGCGTCAGCTTCCTCCGGTGTGCACCTGGAAGGCCGCCCGGCGTACCGCCTTCGCCAGCGCCGGGTCGGGGTGCGCGGCGGCGAGCGCGACCAGGACCTGCACGGTGCGGGGGTGACCGACGGCACGCACCTCGTCGAGCAGCATGGGGACGGTCGGCTGCACCGCGGACTCCAGGTGCCGCACCAGCATCGGGGCCTCGCCGTGGTCGGCGACGGCGGCGGCGGTGTCGACCCACAGCCAGGTGGCCTCTTCCCGGGTGAGGACCTCATGGGCGTCCTCCGGGTCGATCCCGTCGTGCTCGGCCAGCCACAGCAGGGCGTACGGCCGCAGCGTGGGCTCCTCGGCCACGGAGCGGACGTCGGGCTCGGCGGGGGCGCCGACGACCCGCAGCGCCTCGAAGGCGAGGCCGCGCAGCAGGGCGTCCTCGCCGCGGGCGGCACCGAGCAGCTCGGTGACGGCGCTGCCGACGGGGCGGGCGGCGAGCCAGGCGCGGTACTCGGCGCGGGCCGCGTTGGGGCGCAGCTGGGCGCAGCCGCGGAGCATGTCCTCGGCCGCCTGCTCGATGTTTCCGGCGGGGCTCTGGGCGGCGACGCAGATCTGCTCCAGCTTGACCCAGACCGCCCAGTTGCCGAGCGGGGTGAGCGTGGCCTGTCCGTCGCCGTAGGTGAGCGCGCCGACGGAGGCGAGGGCGCGCAGGGCCCAGTCGAGCAGGGGGGAGAGCGATGCGTCGGCGAGCTCCGGCGGCGGTACCGGCGCCGGCGCCGGTACCGGCTGCGGGCCGTACGGGATCTCGCAGCGCTCGGTGCGCAGTTCGGTGACCCGCTGCTCGAGGAGGTCGAGGAGCTGCTCCATGGGAACGGGGCCGGCGGACAGCTGGAGGAAGGAGAGCACTTGGGGCATCGCCGAGACGACCTCGGCGACGGCGGCCGGCTCGTGGTCGGCGGGTTCCGGGCAGGCGAGCGACCAGGCGTCGAAGAGGGCGACCCAGCCGCGCAGTACGGCGCTGTCGTCGCGGTCCCAGGCGCGCAGTCGCCAGCCGGGGCGGGCGCTGTCGCCGTGCACCTCGACGAGACCGGCGAGACGGGCGGTGTCCCAGTCCGCGCGGACCTGAGTCACCGTCAGACACAGGTCGGCGGCGGCCCGTTCGGCGGTCTCGTCGGAGAGAGTGCCCTTGATGTCGGGATTCGCGCCGTTCCGGCCGGGGCGCAGCGCGGCGTCCGCCCAGTGGGCGACGCGGGCCGCCGCGGCCAGGCCGGAGCGCGCCATTCTGGCCAGCTCCGCGGGGGCCGGTGTGCCCTCCGGAGGGCGGGGTGCGGGGCGGCGCGGGCGCCGCTGGTTCACGGCTCGGGGGGCGGCGGCCAGGGGTCGCGGGCGGACGAGTCGAAGCCTGGAGTCGCGCGGGATACGGGACGTCACGGGTGCAGTCTTCCGGTTGACGGTCCGAAAACCCAAACGGAATGTCACCGCGGGCGACAGAGACGGTCGATGCCGGGCCCTCGCGGGGGGCCGGAGGCCGAGATCAGGCCAGTGGTACGGCGTTAAACGGAAGCTGCGGGACCGGGAACTCACGGGGGTGGTGCGGGGCGGGTGGGATGAGCCGTCGTGTCACATCAAGGGCGTGAGGAAGCGGCGCATGGCCTCTTCGTAGGCCCTGGGGTCGGCGTTCCACATGGCCGCGTGGGGCGCCTGGCGAACCGTGTGGAGGGCGACCCGGTCGGAGCGGGTCGCGGCGAGGCGGCGGGAGTGGTCCCAGGGAGCCACCATGTCGTCCGGGCCGTGGAAGAGCAGGGTCGGCGGCTGGTCGAACCGCTCGGGGGCCGCGGTGGCGTCGACACGGTCGCCGTACAGGCCGGTGCGGCCCTGCGCGGCGCGTACCGCGAGCGGCAGGAGGGCGCCGGGTGTGCGGCGGGCCGAGGCGAGGGCGCGCAGGGTCGCCTCCCAGCTGAGGACCGGGGAGTCGAGGACGAGTCCCGAGATCCGCTCACGCAGACCGGAGTGAGCGGCGGCGCGCAGCGCCATCGTGGCGCCGGTGGACCAGCCGTGCAGGACGACCTGCCGGGCGCCGTTGCGGACGGCGTGGTGGATCGCCGCGTCCAGGTCGCGCCACTCGGTCTCGCCGAGGTGGTTCAGGCCGTCCGGCGGGCGGGGGCCGCCGAGGTCGCCGCGGTAGGCGAGGGCGAGCACCGGGAAGCGGTGGCGGTGCAGGAACTCCATCACGTTCATGGAGTGTTCGCGGGTGGTGCCGAGGCCGTGCACCGCGATCACCCAGGTGCCGCGTACGCCGGGCACGAACCAGGCGGGCAGGGTGCCGAGTTCGCCGGGGACGTCCACGTCGTCGTGGTCCAGGCCGAGGGCGGTGCCGGGGTCGCCGATGTAGACGTTCGGGGTGAGCCAGACCTTGTCGCCGGGCCTCAGGGTGCCGTGCGTGACGCGTTCCAGGCGGCGTACGACGGTGTCGGCGGAGTGGGATTCCGTGCGGAGGACGGGGCCGACGACCGCGTGCGAGCGGTCGCCGACGAGGCCGTACGTGCCGGGGCGCAGGGCGGCCAGGTCGCGGGTGAGCGCGATCCGGCCGGCCGCTGTCGCGTGCACGGTGAGCCGGGGTTCGGTGGGCAGGGGGCGGCCCGGGGGCGCCTTGAGCGCGGCGTCGCTGGCGAGCCGGCCGGCGGCGATGCCGGCGGCGCCGGCAGCCAGGGCTGCGGTGAGGGCGGCGGCCGTTGCGGTGACAGTGCGCACCCGTCCAGTGTCCGGGCGGACCTCGCCGACGGCCAGTGGGAGGGCGGTGCGGGCTGACTCCTCGGTGGATGGGGGGAGTCGTACGGCGGTCGGCGGCTCAGCCTCGCTGTCCGTACCCCTGTAGGCGTTCCGCCGCCGCCGCCAGTTGCGCCTCGGACAGCAGGGTCGGCGACAGCCCCGGCACCGAGGACGCCGTCAGCCACAGGCGGCACATCCATTCCAGTTGGGCCGTGCGGTTGTAGGCCTGGTCGAGGGTGGTGCCGTAGGTGAGGGTGCCGTGGTTCTGGAGGAGGCAGGCGGAGCGGTCCTCGAGGGCGTGGAGCACGTTCTCGGCCAACTCGTCGGTGCCGTATGTGGCATACGGGGCAACTCGGACGGGGCCGCCGAGCGCGCCGGTCATGTAGTGGATCGCGGGGAGCTCGGGGACGAGCGTCGAGACGGCCGTGGCGTGCACGGCGTGGGTGTGCACGACGGCGCGGGCGTCGGTGGTGCGGTAGACGGCGAGGTGCATGGGCAGTTCGCTGGTGGGGACGAGAGTGCCGAGGACCTGCCGGCCGTCGAGGTCGACGCCGGTGACGTCGTCCGGCGCGAGCCGATCGTAGGGGACGCCCGACGGTGTGACCAGGACGGTGTCCTCGACGCGCACCGAGACGTTGCCGGAGGTGCCGACGACCAGTCCGTCGGACACCGTCCGGCGGGCCGTCGCGACGAGCACCTCCCAGGCATGCGCCTCCTCGGGGCGCACACTCCTCCCCCGCGGCTCCCGCACATCCTGTGCATCTTCCCGAACGCCCCGCACGCCCCCTGGATCCCGCCGCTCCTCAGCCATGCGGCGATCCTGCCAGGCATGGCGTCAACCCGCCGCCGGGCGAGGGCACTTTAGGCCGGACCGGCCCCCTCCGAAAGATCGCATATGGGCATACATGGTCTTCTTCGATCGATTGGCCGGAGATCACCGGAGATTCGATGATCTCCCAGTACTCTCTGGGAGATTTGTCGTGCACGTCGCCATTCGGGGGGACATATGGCCCGTGATCGCAATCCGTCCTGCCGCCACGCCCGCATCTTGGCGGTGTCCGTGGCGGCACTCACCGTCGGGGGGACGGCCCTCGCCGAGACGCCCGCCTCGGCGGCCAGTCTGCCGAAGGGGCACGACGTCTCTTCCCACCAGAAGAACGTCGACTGGCAGAAGGCCGGCACGAAGGGCGCCAAGTTCGTCTACGTCAAGGCGACCGAGTCCACCACCTACCGCAACCCGTATTTCGGCCAGCAGTACAACGGCGCGCGCAACGCGGGCATCATCCGCGGGGCGTACCACTTCGCCCTGCCGGACAAGTCGTCCGGCAGGGCGCAGGCGGCACACTTCGTGCGCAACGGCGGCAGATGGAGCGCGGACGGCTGGACGCTCCCGCCCGCGCTCGACATCGAGTACAACCCGTACGACAAGAAGCACAAGTGCTACGGCCTGACCAAGGCCAAGACGATCAGCTGGATCAAGTCGTTCAGCGACGAGGTCAAGCGGCTCACCGATCGCCGACCGGTGATCTACACCACCGCGCACTGGTGGAACACGTGCACCGGCGGCAGCCGCGCCTTCGCCTCGAACCACGCCCTGTGGGTGGCCCGTTACAACTCGGCGGACGCGGGAGCGCTGCCGGGCGGCTGGTCGTTCTGGACGATCTGGCAGTACGACAACGGCGGCAGTCTGCCGGGTGATCAGAATCTCTTCAACGGGTCCCTGAGCCAGCTGAGGAAGTTCGCCAGAGGCAGCTAGCCGTGCGGCGCCTGGGCCGCGCGGAGCGGGCGGGGTGCGGCGGTACCAGAACCATCGACTCCGGACACCGTGCGGCCCTGCTCAGTTCACCTTCCGTTCATTCAGGTTACCTACGTTCGTCCGGCCAATGACCTCGAACGATTGCCTGGGTAAATGGAAAACTTCTCGCTGATCCTCGCGATTGTGGTGGTAACCGCACTTGCGTTCGATTTCACGAACGGTTTCCACGACACCGCCAACGCGATGGCCACCACCATCTCGACCGGTGCGCTCAAGCCCAAGGTCGCGGTGGCCATGTCCGCCGTGCTCAACCTTGTGGGCGCTTTTCTCTCCGTGGAGGTCGCCAACACGATCTCCAAGGGTCTCGTCGACGAGACCGGCATCCGTCCCGAGGTCATCTTCGCCGCCCTGGTCGGCGCGATCCTCTGGAACCTGCTGACCTGGCTGGTGGGACTCCCCTCCAGCTCCTCCCACGCCCTCATGGGCGGCCTCATCGGCGCCACCATCGCCTCGGCCGGTTTCGGCGCGGTGCACGGTGACGTCCTGGTCACCAAGGTCCTGATCCCGGCGATCGCGGCTCCGATCGTGGCGGGCCTGGCCGCGATGCTCGCCACCCGCCTGTCCTACTCCCTCGGCAAGAAGGCCGACGGCAAGGCCGCCGTGAAGGGATACCGCAGCGGCCAGATCGCCTCCGCCGGCCTGGTCTCCCTGGCCCACGGCACCAACGACGCCCAGAAGACGATGGGCATCATCACCCTCGCCCTGGTCGCCGGCGGCGTCGTCGCCCCCGACTCGGACCCGCCCACCTGGGTCATCCTCTCCGCGGGCCTCGCCATCGCGCTCGGCACCTACCTCGGCGGCTGGCGCATCATCCGCACCATGGGCAAGGGCCTGACCGAACTCCAGCCGCAGCAGGGCTTCGCCGCCCAGACCAGCGCGGCCACGGTCATCCTGGCCTCCTCCCACCTCGGCTTCTCCCTCTCCACCACCCACTCCGTCTCCGGCTCGGTGATGGGTGCGGGCCTTGGCCGCAAGGGCGGCGTGGTCCGCTGGTCGACGGCGACCCGCATGTTCGTGGCGTGGGGTCTGACCCTGCCCGCCGCGGCCCTGGTGGGCGCGCTCGCGGAGTACGTGACCGGGTTCGGCGCCTGGGGCACCGCCCTCGTCGCCGTCTTCCTCATCGCCTCCAGCGTCGCGATCTGGAAGCTCTCCCGCCGCGAGGTCGTCGACCACACGAACGTCAACGACGCCGAGGAGCCGGCCGGTGTGGTCACCACGGCCATCGCCGCCGTGACGCCGCCCCCGGCGGGCACCGTGACCGAGGACCTCACGGCCACGATCCCGGCCCCCGCTGCGGCTGCGGCCACCGCCGCCGACCCCGCGGCCCCGCCGGCCGCGACCACCGTCTGAGCCCCGCCACCCGGGCACCAACCGGCATGAAGGAAGAACCAGCATGAAGATCGACTGGGCGGCTCTCGGCTCCGTCTTCGGCGTCAGTCTCGTCATCACCGTGGGTCTCGTGACCCTGTTCACCCTCGGCATCGTCGGGCTGTCGCGCCAGGAACGGGCGGCGGCGCAGGGCGGATCCGCGGGGCTGGCGGTGACGGGGGCGTACGTGTGCTTCTCGGCTTGCGCCGCGGCGGTGGGGTACGGGATCTACCTGATCATGGCCTGACGTCACATCTGCCGGGCGGGTACGGGACCTTGTGTCCCGTACCCGCCCGGTCGCCGTTCCACCGCACGTCACGGGCACGGGCGCCCCCTGCGATGTGGGCTTCTGCACACTACGCTCCCGCAGGTCAACAGCAAGTTGACGGCCCTTCCGGCCCCGTGGTGGACTGCCGGAGCCATGTACGGCGGCAGGAGAGGAAGCCGGTGTGAGTCCGGCGCGGTCCCGCCACTGTCACCGGGGTAGGAAGCCCCGGGAGCCAGGAACTCTCACCGCCGATCTCGTCGAACCAGGGCGCGGACACCCTGAGTGAGGACACATCGCCATGCGCGGCTACCGTTTGAGGTTCAACACCAGCGCCCTGTCTGTGACAGCGGTCGGCTGAGTCCATGCGTGCCGATCGCGTTTTCGCGTACGGCGCCGCCGCCGGCCTTCTCGGCGACCTGCTCCTCGGCGATCCCCGCCGAGGACACCCGGTCGCCGCGTTCGGGCGGGCCTCGGGTGCCGTGGAACGGGTGTTGTGGCGGGACCACCGGGGGTGGGGCGCGCTGCACGCCGTCGTGTGTGCCGGGGGTGCTGTCGCCCTGGGAGCCGTGGCCGCTCGTGTCGTTGGTCCGTCTCCTGCCGCTTCCGTCGCGCTGACCGGCGCGGCCACCTGGGCCGTGGTCGGGGGGACTTCGCTCGCGCGCGAGGCTCGGGTCATCGGGCGGGCGCTGGAAGCGGGGGACGTCGACGCCGCGCGGGCTCGGCTGCCGCATCTGTGCGGGCGTGATCCGCAGGCCCTCGACGCCGACGGGATCGCCCGGGCCGTGGTCGAGTCCGTCGCCGAGAACACGTCCGACGCGGTCGTGGGGGCACTGGTGTGGGGGGCCATCGGGGGTGTGCCCGGGCTTCTCGGGTTCCGGGCCGTCAACACCCTCGACGCCATGGTCGGGCACAAGTCGCCCAGATACCGGCGGTTCGGGTGGGCTTCGGCCCGGCTCGACGATCTCGCGGGGTGGCCGGGGGCACGTCTGACGGCCGTACTGGCCGCGGTGGCCGGTCCCGACCCGCGGGGGGCCGTACGTGCCTGGCGTGCCGACGCCGCGATGCATCCGAGTCCCAACGCCGGGCCCGTGGAGGCGTCGTTCGCGGGGGCGCTCGGGGTGCGGCTCGGCGGGACCTTGTCGTACGGAGGACGGATCGAGCATCGGCCCGTGCTCAATGGGGACGGACGGGCCGTCGCCACACACGATGTCGAACGGGCCGTACGACTCTCGCAGCGCGTCGGTCGGCTCGCGCTCGGCGTCAGTGTCGCCGCACGGCTCCTGGTGAAGGGGCGTACGTCATGAGCGGTGGTCTTCTCGTCGCCGGCACCACCTCCGACGCCGGCAAGAGTGTCGTCACCGCGGGGATCTGTCGGTGGCTGGTGCGGCAGGGGGTCAAGGTCGCGCCGTTCAAGGCGCAGAACATGTCCCTGAATTCGTTCGTGACACGAGAAGGGGCCGAGATCGGGCGGGCTCAGGCCATGCAGGCGCAGGCCTGCCGGGTCGAGCCGACCGCGCTGATGAATCCGGTGCTGCTGAAGCCGGGCGGTGAGCAGAGCAGTCAGGTCGTGCTGCTCGGGAAGCCGGTCGGTGAGCTCAGTGCGCGGGGGTATCACGGGGGGCGGCAGCAGAAGCTTCTCGGGACCGTTCTCGAGTGTCTCGCCGAGTTGCGGGGCACGTATGACGCGGTGATCTGTGAGGGGGCCGGCAGCCCGGCCGAGATCAACCTGCGGCGGACGGACATCGTGAACATGGGGATCGCCCGGAATGCCGGGCTGCCTGTGCTCGTGGTCGGTGACATCGATCGTGGCGGTGTCTTCGCCTCCTTCTTCGGGACGGTCGCGCTGCTCTCGCCCGAGGACCAGGCGCTCGTCGCCGGGTTCCTCGTCAACAAGTTCCGGGGGGACGTGTCCCTGCTGGAACCCGGGCTCGACATGCTCCACGGGCTCACCGGGCGGCGCACGTACGGCGTCCTGCCCTTCCGACACGGGCTCGGGATAGATGAAGAGGACGGGCTTCGGGTCTCCCTGCGGGGGACGGTCAGGGAGTCGGTCGTCGCCCCGCCCGTCGGGGAGGACGTGCTCAGGGTCGCCGTCTGTGCGATCCCGCTGATGTCCAACTTCACCGACGTCGACGCGCTGGCCGCCGAGCCGGGTGTCGTCGTGCGGTTCGTGGACCGGCCGGAGGAGCTGGCCGACGCCGATCTGGTCGTCATTCCGGGGACCCGGGGGACGGTCAGGGCGCTGGAGTGGCTGCGGGAGCGGGGGCTGGCCGAGGCGATCACGAGGAGGGCAGCTCAGGGACGGCCGATCCTCGGTGTCTGCGGCGGTTTCCAGGTCCTGGGCGAGCACATCGAGGACGAGGTCGAGAGCCGGCGAGGTCATGTCGAAGGGCTCGGGATCCTTCCCGTCCGCGTGCGGTTCGCCCGCGAGAAGACCCTCACCCGGCCCGTCGGCGAGGCCCTCGGGGAACACGTCGAGGGGTACGAGATCCATCACGGGGTCGCCGAGATCAACGGCGGTGAACCCTTCTTGGACGGCTGCCGGGTCGGCGGCACCTGGGGCACGCACTGGCACGGCTCGCTGGAGTCGGACGGGTTCCGGCGGGCCTTCCTGCGTGAGGTGGCGGCCGCCGCGGGCCGTCGTTTCGTGCCGGCCGCCGACACCTCGTTCGCCGCGCTGCGCGAGGAGCAGCTCGACCGGCTCGGCGACCTGATCGAACAGCACGCGGACACGGACGCGCTGTGGCGGCTCATCGAGTCCGGCGCGCCGCAAGGACTGCCTTTCATTCCACCGGGAGCGCCCGCATGAGCACAGTGTTGTTGTTGTCGACCGCCGACACGGATCTGCTGGCGGCCCGGGCCGCTTCCGATGCCTCGTACCGGATCGGCAATCCCACCCGGGTGGATGTCGCGGAGGAACTTCCGGGGCTTGTCGAGGGCGCGGACATCGCCGTCGTACGACTACTCGGCGGCAAGCGTGCCTGGGAGGACGGGCTCGCCGCCCTCAAGGCCTCGGGGATCCCGACCGTCCTGCTCGGCGGGGAGACCGTGCCCGACGCGGAGCTCATGGCCGAGTCGTCGGTGCCCGCCGGTGTGGTGGCCGAGGCGCTGCGGTATCTCGTCGAGGGCGGGCCCGCCAACCTCACCGAGCTCGCGCGGTTTCTCTCCGACACCGTGCTGCTGACGGGTGAGGGGTTCCTCGAGCCGCAGAAGATGCCGGAGTACGGCGTCCACGGGGAGCGTGCCTTCGTCGGGGGTCGCCCCACCATCGGCGTGCTCTTCTACCGCGCCCACGAACTCAGCGGCAACACCGCCTTCGTGGACACCCTGTGCGACGCGATCGAGGCGAAGGGCGCCAACGCCCTTCCCGTGTACTGCGGTTCACTCCGCGACGCGGATGCCGGGCTGTACGAGATCCTCGGGACCTCGGACGCCCTCGTCGCCACCGTCCTCGCCGCCGGCGGCGCGCACGCCTCGCAGGCGTCGGCCGGCGGTGACGAGGAGGCCTGGGACATCGGGGCACTCGCCGACCTGAACGTGCCCGTGCTGCAGGGACTTTGCCTCACCTCCTCCAAGCAGGCATGGTCCGAGTCCGATGCCGCCCTCTCCCCCATGGACGCGGCGATGCAGGTCGCGATCCCGGAGTTCGACGGGCGGCTGATCACGGTCCCCTTCTCCTTCAAGGAGCAGGGGCCGGACGACGTTCCCGTGTACGTCGCCGACCCTGAGCGGGCCGCACGGGTCGCCGGGATCGCCGTACGGCACGCGGTACTGAAGCACAAGCCGAACCCGGACAAGAAGCTCGCCCTCGTCTTCACCGCCTATCCGACCAAGCACTCGCGGGTCGGCAACGCCGTGGGACTGGACACGCCCGCTTCGGCGATCCGCGTCCTGGACGCGCTCCGGGACGCCGGTTACGTCGTCGAAGGGCACCCCGACAACGGCGACGAGTTGATCCACCGGCTGATCAACGCCGGTGGGCACGACGTCGAATGGCTCACCGAGGAGCAGCTCGCCGCCGCGCCCGCGCGGGTGCCGCTCGCCGACTACCGGGCCTGGTTCGACAAGCTCGACCCGAAGCTGCGGGAGCGCATGCTGGAGGCGTGGGGCGAGCCGCCGGGCAGCCTCTACGTGGACGGGGACGACATCGTGCTCGCCTCGCTCCAGTTCGGGAACGTCGTCGTGATGATCCAGCCGCCGCGCGGCTTCGGCGAGAACCCGATCGCGATCTACCACGACCCGGACATGCCGCCCTCGCACCACTACATGGCGGCCTACCGCTGGCTGGAGAACAGCTTCGGCGCCGACGCCATCGTGCACATGGGCAAGCACGGCACGATGGAGTGGCTGCCGGGCAAGGGCCTCGGGCTCAGCGGGGGGTGCGCTCCGGACGCCGTCCTCGGGGAGCTGCCGCTCGTCTACCCGTTCATCGTCAACGACCCCGGCGAGGGCACCCAGGCCAAGCGCCGCGGGCACGCCACCGTCGTCGACCACCTCGTACCGCCCATGGCGCGCGCGGACACATACGGCGACCTGGCCAAACTGGAGCAGCTGCTCGACGAGTACGCGCTCGTCTCCGACCTGGACCCGACGAAGGCGCCGGCCGTGCGGGCGCAGATCTGGACGCTGGTGAAGGCGGCCGAACTGCACCACGACCTGCACGTCGACGACCAGCCGGACGACGAGGCGTTCGACGAGTTCGTCATGCACATCGACGGCTATCTGTGCGAGATCAAGGACGTGCAGATCCGGGACGGGCTGCACATCCTCGGCGGCGGTCCGGTCGGCGAGCCGCGTGTGAACCTCGTGCTCGCGGTGCTGCGGGCCTCGCAGGTGTGGGGCGGGCAGGCGAACGCGCTGCCGGGCCTGAGGGCTTCACTGGCCGCCCATTTCGGCCTCGGCGAAAAGGAGTTGCTCGCCGAGCCCGGGGCGCCGGTCAAGGCCCCGGTGGAGCTGACGGACCTCGTCGAGGGTCCCGCCCGCTCGGCCGCCGACGCGATCGACCTGCTGGAGCAGTTGTGCCGGCGGATCGCGGAGGGCATGGAGGCGCGGGGGTGGGCGGTGGCCGAGGCCGCTCCTCTGGTCAGGGGCGTCCTGGGCGTGGAACTCCCGGACGCCGTCGCCGTGGTGGAGTTCGCCTGCACCGAGGTCGTGCCTCGGCTGGCGAAGACCACCGACGAGATCGGGCACATCCTCAAGGCCCTGGACGGCGGTTACGTCCCGGCGGGCCCGTCCGGTTCGCCGACGCGTGGCCTGGTCAACGTCCTGCCGACCGGCCGCAACTTCTACTCCGTCGACCCCAAGGCCATTCCGTCCAGGCTGAGTTGGGAGGTCGGTCAGGCTCTCGCGGACTCGCTCGTGCAGCGGTACCTCCAGGACACCGGCGAGTACCCGAAGTCCGTCGGCCTGACGGTGTGGGGCACCTCCGCGATGCGCACCCAGGGCGACGACATCGCCGAGATCCTGGCGCTGCTGGGTTGCCGCCCCGTCTGGGACGACGCCTCGCGCCGGGTGACCGGCTTCGAGGTCGTGCCCCTGGCCGAACTCGGGCGTCCCCGCATCGACGTCACGGTCCGCATCTCCGGCTTCTTCCGGGACGCGTTCCCGCACGTCGTCGGGCTGATCGACGACGCCGTGCGCGCGGTGGCCGAGCTGGACGAGCCGGCCGACAAGAACTTCGTGAAGGCGCATGCCGACGAGGACACCGCCGAGCACGGCGACCGGCGGCGCGCGACGGCCCGTATCTTCGGCTCCAAGCCGGGTGCGTACGGGGCGGGGTTGCTGCCGCTCATCGACGCGCGCAACTGGCGCTCGGACGCCGACCTGGCCGAGGTGTACGCGGTGTGGGGCGGCTACGCCTACGGGCGCGGGCTCGGCGGGCGGGCGGCGCGCGGGGACATGGAGACGGCGTTCAAGCGCATCGCCGTGGCCGCGAAGAACGTCGACACGCGTGAGCACGACCTCGTCGACGCCGACGACTACTTCCAGTACCACGGCGGCATGGTCGCCATGGTCCGGCACCTGACAGGTGCCTCCCCCGAGGCGTACGTCGGTGACTCGGCCACCCCGGACCAGGTGAAGACCCGCACGCTCGGCGAGGAGACACACCGCGTCTTCCGCGCCCGGGTGGTCAACCCGCGCTGGATGGCGGCGATGCGGCGGCACGGCTACAAGGGTGCCTTCGAGATGGCGGCGACCGTCGACTACCTCTTCGGGTACGACGCCACGGCCGGGGTCGTGGACGACTGGATGTACGAGAAGCTCAGCGCGGAGTACGTCTTCGACCAGGAGAACCGGGACTTCATGAAGAAGTCCAACCCCTGGGCGCTGCGCGGCATCACGGAACGGCTCCTGGAGGCCGCCGACCGCGGGCTGTGGGCCGAGCCGGACGCCGACACGATCGAGCGGCTGCGGGCTACCTACCTGGAGCTGGAAGGCGACTTGGAGGGCGACGACAAGTGAGTACCCCGTTCCCGTTCACGGCCGTCGTCGGCCAGGACGATCTGCGCCTCGCGCTGCTGCTGAACGCCGTGTCCCCGGCGGTCGGCGGTGTGCTGGTGCGCGGCGAGAAGGGCACCGCGAAGAGCACGGCGGTGCGGGCTCTTTCGGCGCTGCTGCCGGAGGTGTCCGTCGTCTCCGGATGCCGTTTCTCGTGCGACCCCGCGGGGCCGGACCCGGCGTGCCCGGACGGGCCGCATGAGCCCGGCAACGGCACCGCGCGCCCGGCCCGCATGGTCGAACTCCCCGTCGGCGCCTCCGAGGACCGGCTCGTGGGCGCCCTCGACATCGAGCGGGCGCTCTCGGAGGGCGTGAAGGCCTTCGAGCCAGGACTGCTGGCCGACGCGCACCGCGGCATCCTCTACGTCGACGAGGTCAACCTCCTCCACGACCACCTGGTCGACCTGCTCCTCGACGCGGCGGCGATGGGTGCGTCGTACGTCGAACGCGAGGGTGTCTCCGTACGGCATGCGTCGAAGTTCCTGCTGGTCGGGACCATGAACCCCGAAGAGGGCGAGCTGCGGCCGCAGTTGCTGGACCGGTTCGGGCTGACCGTCGAGGTCGCGGCCTCGCGGGAGCCCGACCAGCGGGTGGAGGTCGTACGGCGGCGCCTCGCGTACGACGACGACCCGGCCGGTTTCACCGCGCGGTGGGCGCACGAGGAGAGTGCCGTACGGGCGCGGATCGTGGCGGCGCGGAAGCTGCTGCCGTCGGTCCTGCTGGGCGACGGGGCGCTCCGGCAGATCGCGGCGACCTGTGCCGCCTTCGAGGTGGACGGTATGCGGGCCGACATCGTGATGGCCCGGACGGCGAGTGCGCTGGCGGCGTGGGCCGGGCGGACCGAGGTGCTCGCGGAGGATGTACGGCAGGCCGCGCTGCTCGCGCTGCCGCACCGCAGGCGGCGTAATCCCTTTGACGCGCCGGGACTTGACGAGGACAAGCTCGACGAGACCCTCGAGGAGTTCGGGGGCGGGTCCGAGGACGAGGATCCGGATCCCGATCCGGACGGGCCCGGTGGGGGCGGCGGGCAACCGCCTTCCGGGGGGCCCGACGAGGGGCCCGACGAAGGGGGCGACACCGGTGCGCGGCCGGAGGCCGGGGAGGAGGGCGGCGAGCCTCGGTCTTCCGGTGGCGGCTCGGCTGAACAGCAGCCGGCGCGGGCCTCGGAACCCTTCCGTACCAAGATGCTGAGCGTGCCCGGACTCGGTGAGGGTGCCGCGGGGCGGCGTTCGCGGGCGCGGACCGAGCACGGGCGGACGACGGGTGCGCGGCGGCCTCAGGGGGCGCTGACCAAGCTGCACCTGGCGGCGACCGTGCAGGCGGCCGCTCCGCATCAGCGGGCGCGGGGGCGGTCGGGGCGCGGTCTCGTCGTACGCCGTGATGATCTGCGGCAGGCTACGCGGGAGGGGCGCGAGGGCAATCTCGTGCTGTTCGTCGTCGATGCTTCCGGGTCGATGGCTGCCCGGCAGCGGATGAGTGCGGTGAAGGGCGCTGTGCTGTCGCTGCTGCTCGATGCCTATCAGCGGCGGGACAAGGTGGGGTTGGTGACCTTCCGGGGGTCGGACGCCGAGGTCGCGCTGCCGCCGACCTCCTCGGTCGACGCCGCGGCGGTTCGGCTGGAGTCGCTGCCCACCGGTGGGCGGACGCCGCTCGCGGCGGGCCTGCTGCGGGCGCACGAGGTGCTGCGGGTGGAGCGGCTGCGGGATCCCGCGCGGCGGGCGCTCGTCGTGGTCGTGACGGACGGGCGTGCCACGGGTGGGCCGGAGCCGGTTGCGCTGGCCGGGCGGGCGGCCCGTCTGTTCGCGGCCGAGGGGGTCGCGTCGGTTGTCGTGGACTGCGAGTCGGGGCCGGTGCGGCTGGGTCTTGCCGGGCAGCTCGCGGGTGAGCTGGGCGGTACGGCCGTGACGCTGGACGAGCTGCGGGCGGACTCCATCGCCGGGCTGGTCAGAGACGTTCAGGGGAATTCGAGGAGGGCCGCGTAATGCCGCAGGGACAGCCGAGTGTCGTACCCGAGGACGGTCTGACGACTCGTCAGCGTCGTAATCGGCCGCTTGTCGTCGTGCACACGGGGATCGGGAAGGGCAAGTCCACCGCTGCCTTCGGGCTGGCGCTCAGGGCCTGGAACCAGGGGTGGCCCATCGGGGTGTTCCAGTTCGTCAAGTCGGCGAAGTGGAAGGTCGGTGAGGAGAACGCGCTGCGGGTGCTGGGGGCGTCCGGCGAGGGCGGGACCGTCGACTGGCACAAGATGGGCGAGGGGTGGTCGTGGGTGCAGCGCGACGATCAGATGGACAACGAGGAGAAGGCGCGGGAGGGCTGGGAGCAGGTCAAGCGGGACCTGGCGGCCGAGACGTATCGGCTGTATGTGCTGGACGAGTTCGCCTACCCGATGCACTGGGGCTGGATCGACACCGATGAGGTCGTCTCCGTGTTGCGGGACCGGCCCGGGACCCAGCATGTCGTGATCACCGGGCGCAACGCTCCCGAGAAGCTCGTCGAGTTCGCCGATCTCGTCACCGACATGTCCAAGGTCAAGCACCCGATGGACGCCGGGCAGAAGGGGCAGAGGGGCATCGAGTGGTGACTTCTTCCGTCCCTCGGCTGGTCATTGCCGCGCCCTCTTCGGGCAGCGGCAAGACCACCGTTGCCACGGGGTTGATGGCCGCGTTCGCCGCGCGGGGGCTCGCCGTGTCTGCGCACAAGGTCGGGCCGGACTACATCGACCCCGGGTACCACACGCTCGCCACCGGGCGGGTGGGGCGGAATCTCGACGCGTATCTGTGCGGGCCGGAGTTGATCGGGCCGTTGTTCGCGCATGGCGCGCGAGGGTGTGACATCGCCGTCGTCGAGGGTGTGATGGGGCTGTACGACGGGGCCGCCGGAGAGGGGGAACTCGCGTCCACCGCCCATGTGGCGAAGTTGCTGCGGGCGCCGGTGGTGCTGGTGGTCGACGCCTCGTCGCAGTCGCGGTCGGTGGCGGCGCTGGTGCACGGGTTCGCGTCGTGGGATCCGGGGGTTCGGGTCGGGGGCGTGATTCTCAACAAGGTCGGGTCGGATCGGCACGAGGCTTTGTTGCGGGAGGCGTTGGAGTCGGCGGGGGTGCCTGTGCTTGGGGTGCTGCGGCGGGTGGATCAGGTGTCGACGCCCTCGCGGCATTTGGGGTTGGTGCCGGTTGCGGAGCGGCGGGGGGCGGCTGTGGAGGCCGTTGCCGCGATGGCGGAGCAGGTTCGGGTGGGGTGCGATCTGGAGGCGTTGGTTGCGCTGGCGCGGGGGGCTGGTGCGTTGTCGGGTGCGGCTTGGGATGCGGTTGGGGTCCTGGGTTCTTCGCCCCCGCCGCCCCTTCCCGTCCCGTCTCTGGGGGCCGCGCCCCCGGACCCGCGCTTTCGGCCCGAAGGGTCTCGTCCTCAAACTCCCCCAGAGGGGGGACCCGCAGACGGGCTGGATGGTGCCGGGCAGGGCGTGAGAGCACCCGTGATCGCCGTCGCTGGTGGGGCCGCCTTCACCTTCTCCTATGCCGAGCACAGCGAGCTGCTCACCGCCGCCGGTGCCGAAGTCGTGGCCTTCGATCCCCTCCGGGACGAGCAACTTCCGGACGGTACACGCGGGTTGGTCATCGGTGGCGGGTTCCCCGAGGTGTATGTCTCCGAGCTGTCCGCCAACGAACCTCTGCGCAAAGCCGTTGCCGCGCTCGCAGAGAGTGGTGCTCCGATCGCCGCCGAGTGTGCCGGGCTGCTGTATCTGGCCCGGGAGCTCGACGGGCAGCCCATGTGCGGGGTGCTCGATTCCGACGCGCGGATGGGTGAGCGGCTGACCCTGGGGTATCGGGACGCGGTGGCCGTGAGTGACAGTGTGCTTGCCGTCGCGGGGACGCGGATGCGGGGGCACGAGTTCCATCGGACGGTCGTCGAGCCGGGGGCGGGGGCCACTCCCGCCTGGGGTGTGCGGACGCCGCGGCGGCGGGTCGAAGGTTTTGTGGAGCGCGGTGTGCACGCGAGTTACCTGCACACGCACTGGGCGTCAGAGCCCGGTGTGGCCCGTCGGTTCGTGGAGAGGTGCCGGACGTCATGAGCAGCAGGTTGATCGGAGTCGGGGTCGGGCCCGGGGATCCGGAGCTGGTGACCGTCAAGGGCGTCAACGCTCTGCGGGCGGCAGACGTGGTCGTCGTACCCGTCATGGACGGAGGTGAGCGGGGGCGGGCGGAGGCCACCGTGCTGCACTACGTACCCGAGGAGAAGGTCGTACGGGTCGTGTTCGCGCTCAACGAACGCAGTGACCGGGCGCGGCGGGAAGCCGCCTGGGATGCCGCCGGGGAGCGGGTCGTGCGGCTGCTCGAAGCCCATGGGTCCGTCGCCTTCGCGACCATCGGCGACCCGAACGTGTACTCCACCTTCACCTATCTCGCGCAGACCATCGGCGAGCTGGTGCCGGGCGTCGTCGTGGAGACCGTGCCCGGGATCACCGCGATGCAGGACCTCGCGGCGCGGTCGGGGGCGGTTCTGACGGAGGGGACCGAGCCGTTGACGCTGGTGCCGGTCACCGCCGGGGCCGCCGTGCTCAAGGACGCGTTGAACGGGCCCGGCACCGTCGTCGCCTACAAGTTCGGGCGGCAGGCGCGGGAGGTGGCCGAGGCGCTGCGGGAGAGCGGGCGGATCGGCGACGCGGTGTGGGGGTCGGCGCTCGGATTGTCGGAGGAGTCCATCCGGCCGGCCGCCGACCTGGACGGGGAGCCCCTGCCCTATCTCTCGACGCTCATCGCGCCCGCGCGGCGCGACGGCGGGCGGGGCGGCAAGCTGTGACACCCCCCAGAACATCGCTCCGCGCATCACTGTGCGATGCCCACCACCAGCCAGATGAACGCCGCGCCCGCGATCGTGCACAGCACGGTCGAGCGGGCGGGGTGCTCGTGGTGGGCCTCGGGCAGGATCTCGGCCGCCGCGAGGTAGAGGAGCGCGCCGCCGAAGAGGCCGAGGTAGCCGCCGAGCAGGGGTTCCGGAAGGGTGAACAGAAGCGTCGAGGCGGCGCCCAGCACGGGGGCGGCCGCGTCCGCGAACAGCATGGCGAGCGCCCTGCGGCGGGCGTTCCCGTACAGGCTCGTGATCGTGTACGTGTTGAAACCGTCCGCGAAGTCGTGAGCGACGACGGCCAGTGTGACCGCCGCGCCCATGCCGCCGCCCACCTGGAAGGCCGCGCCGATCGCCACGCCGTCCATGGCGCTGTGGCCGACCATCGCGGCCGCCGCGGTGAGGCCCACCTCGGGAGCGCGGCCATCGGTCTCTTCGGCGCCGTGCGCCGCCTGCCGCACGGCCAGCAGACGTTCCACCAGATGGGCCATCAGGAAGCCGGCCACGAACAGGAGCAGGGCCGCCGGTACGCCGAACACCTCGGTACCGGCCGCCTCCAGCGCCTCCGGCAGCAGGTCCAGGCCGACCACGCCCAGCATCAGGCCGCCGGCCAGGCCCAGGACGAGATGGCGGCGGTCGGTCACGCGCAGTGCCGTCCAGCCGCCGGCCAGCGTCATCAGGAACGCGCCGAGCGCGACGAGCACCGCCATGTGCCCTTGGTATCCGATCAGACCCCGGTCGCGCACATCCGACGTCAGCGACCGCAGTACTCGTAATGCTTTGAAGAGAGGACCGATTCCCATGGCCGAAGCCCCCACCGGCAAGGTGACCTTCGTCGGTGCCGGGCCCGGCGCCGCCGATCTGCTGACGTTCCGTGCCGCGCGTGCCATCGCCGAGGCCGATGTCGTGATCTGGGCGGCCAGCCTGGTTCAGGCGGAGGTCCTCGAGCACGCGCGCGAGGGCGCGGAGATCCTCGACTCGGCGACGATGTCCCTGGAGGACGTGGTGGCCGTGTACGAGCGGGCGTCGGCGGAGGGTCTGCGGGTGGCCCGCATCCACTCCGGCGACCCGGCCCTGTGGGGCGGTACGCAGGAGCAGCTCGACCGGTGTGCCCGGATCGGCATCGACACCGAGGTGGTCCCCGGTGTCTCCGCCTTCTCCGCGGTCGCCGCGCTGGCGCAGCGCGAGCTGACCATCCCGGAGGTGGCTCAGTCCGTGGTGCTCACCCGGCTCGGCGGCGGCAAGACGCCGATGCCGCCCGGTGAGGAGGTGCGGGAGTTCGCCAAGCACGGCACGACCATGGCGATCTTCCTGTCGGCGGCTCGCAGCGGGCAGCTCGTGCGGGAGCTGCTGGAGGGCGGCTACCCGACCGGTACGCCGGTCGTGGTGGCGTACCAGGCGACCTGGCCGGAGGAGCTGATCGTGCGGTGCACGATCGAGACGCTGGAGGAGACGGTCAAGGAGCACAAGCTCTGGAAGCACACCCTCTTCCTGGTCGGCCCGGCCCTCGACGCCTCGGGCACGCGCTCGCACCTCTACCACCCGGGTCACTTCCACGGTTACCGCAAGGCCGACCCTCAGGCGCGCAGGGCGCTGCGGGCACGGGGTGCGAGCACGTGATCACGGTGGTCGGTACGGGGACGGGGGCGGCGCTTCCGGTCGAGGTGCTCGCCGGGGCGCGGCTCGTCGTCGGCGGCCGCCGTCATCTGGCCGCCGCGCCGGTTCCGGCGGACGCCGAGCAGGTCGTCCTCGGTGCGCTGGCGCCCGCGCTGGACATCGTCGAGCGGCATGTGGAGAAGGGGGACCCCGTGGTCGTGCTGGCCTCCGGGGATCCCGGGTTCTTCGGGATCGTGCGGGTGCTGGCCGAGCGGTTCGGGGCGGAGGTGCTCGATGTCCGGCCGGAGGTCTCGTCCGTGGCCGCCGCCTTCGCGCGCGTCGGGCTGCCGTGGGACGACGCGGTGGTCGTCAGCGCGCACGGTCGTGATCTGCGTACGGCGGTCAATGTGTGCCGGGCGCGGCCGAAGGTCGCCGTGCTGACGGGGCCGGGGGCCGGGCCGGCTGAACTCGGTGCCGCGCTCAGGGCCGACGCGCGGGTCCTGGTCGTCGCCTCCGCTCTGGGCTCGCCGAAGGAGCGCCTGGAGCGGGTGTCACCGGCCGAGGCCGCCGCCCGTGACTGGGGTACGGCGGTCAGTGTGGTGCTGTGCCTGGACGAGTCGCGGGCGCTCGGTGCCGTGCGCACGGTCGCCGGGCCGCCCGCCGGGCCGAACCGATGGGCCCTGGAGGAGGGTGAGTTCACGCACCGGGACTCGATGATCACCAAGTTCGAGGTACGCGCGCTGGCGCTGGCCCGGCTCGGGCCGCGCCTCGGCGACCTGGTGTGGGACGTCGGCGCGGGCTCCGGTTCCGTGGCCGTGGAGTGCGCGCGGTTCGGTGCCGCCGTCATCGCGGTCGAGAAGACCCTGGACGGCGTCGACCGGATCCGCGCGAACGCCGCCGCGCACGGGGTCGACGTACGGGTCGTGCACGGGACGGCGCCGGCCGCGCTGTCCGACCTCGACGACCCCGACGCCGTGTTCGTCGGCGGCGGGGGGCGCGAACTGCCCGCCGTCGTCACGGCGTGCGCGCGGCGGGCCCGGCGGACGGTCGTCGTCGCGATGGCCGCGCTCGACCGGGTACCGGCCGTGCGCGCGGCGCTCACCGGCGCCGGGTTCGACTGCGACGGTGTGCTGCTGCAGTCGTCCCGGCTCGCGCCGCTGCCCGGTGATGTGACCCGGCTGGCGGCGACCAATCCGGTTTTCCTGCTCTGGGGCATCCGGCCTCAAGCCCTTGGAAGAGAACTCGAAAGACAGGGAGTTGCTCAGTGATCGGCCTCATTTCCGCCACCGCAGCGGGGGCGGCTGCGCGGGACCGGCTGGCCGCGACGTGGCCGGACCGTACGCGCGTGTACGAGGGTCCCGTCGGGGACGCCGTACGAACCGCGTTCGCTCAGTGCGAGCAGCTCGTGTGTTTTCTGGCGACGGGAGCGGTCGTACGGCTCATCGCGCCGTTGCTCGGGGACAAGGCGTTGGACCCGGGCGTGGTGTGCGTCGACGAGGGCGGGCGGTTCGCCGTGTCGCTGGTCGGCGGGCACGGGGGTGGGGCCAATGAACTCGCCCGCGAGGTCGGGGAGTTGCTGGGGGCGCAGCCCGTGGTGACCACGGCTACGGACGCGGTGGGCGTGCCGGGGCTCGACACCCTGGGGTTCCCCGCGGAGGGGGATGTCGCGGGCGTCTCGCGCGCCGTACTCGACGGCGAACCGGTCGCGCTGAAGGCGGACTTCGCCTGGCCCCTCCCGGCACTCCAGGTCACCTCGGAGGGCTCGTACGCGATCCGCCTGACGGATCGCCTCGTCGAGCCCGCCGAGCACGAGGTCGTCCTGCGGCCCCCGTCCCTCGTCGTCGGTGTCGGCGCCTCCAAGGGTGCCCCGGTCGACGAAGTTCTGGAGCTGGTCGAGGCCGCGCTGCGGGAGGCGGGACTGTCCGCTCGTAGCATCGCCGAACTCGCCACCGTCGATGCCAAGGCCGGGGAACCGGGGATCGTCGAGGCGGCCGAACGCCTGGGCGTGCCTCTGGTGACCTACTCCGCCGAGGAGTTGGCGGAGGTGGACGTGCCCAACCCCTCCGAGGCACCCCTCGCGGCCGTCGGCACCCCCTCCGTCGCGGAGGCCGCCGCACTCGTACGCGGAGGCGAACTCCTCGTCTCCAAGCGCAAGTCGGCCGCCAAGCCCGCCATGGCGACCTGCGCCGTCGTACGGCGGCCCGCGCGCGGCCGGCTCGCGGTCGTCGGGCTCGGGCCGGGCGCCCGGGACCTGCTCACGCCCCGCGCGAAGGCGGAGTTGCGGCGCGCTTCCGTGCTCGTCGGGCTCGACCAGTACGTCGACCAGATCCGCGACCTGCTGCGGCCCGGCACCCGGATCCTGGAGTCGGGGCTCGGGGCCGAGGAGGAGCGGGCGCGGACGGCCGTGGCTCAGGCGCGGAAGGGCCAGGCCGTCGCGCTGATCGGCAGCGGGGACGCCGGCGTGTACGCCATGGCCTCCCCCGCGCTCGCCGAGGCGTCCGACGACATCGACGTGATCGGCGTGCCCGGCGTCACCGCGGCGCTCGCCGCGGCTGCCATCCTCGGTGCGCCGCTGGGCCACGACCACGTGTCCATCAGCCTCTCCGATCTCCACACTCCCTGGGAGGTCATCGAGCGGCGGGTGCGGGCGGCGGCCGAGGCGGACATCGTCGTGACGTTCTACAACCCGCGCAGCCGGGGCCGGGACTGGCAGCTGCCGAAGGCCCTCGCGATCCTCGCGGAGCACCGGGAGCCGACGACGCCGGTAGGCGTCGTTCGCAACGCGTCGCGGCCGGACGGGTCGAGCCGGCTGACGACACTGGCCGACCTGGACCCGGCGACGGTCGACATGATGACGGTCGTGACCGTGGGCAACACGGCGACCCGGCGGATCGCCGGGCGCATGGTGACCCCGCGCGGCTACCGCTGGCAGGAATCGCAGGAGGGCACCCAGTGACCCAGGTGGATCGTGTGGTTCATCCGATCGAGCAGGAGTCCTTCCGGCGGCTGCGCGCCCGGCTGGACACCTCGCACTTCCCGCCGCTGACCAGGGCGGTCGTGGAGCGGGTCATCCACTCCGCGGCTGATCTGGAGTACGCGAGCGATCTCGTCATGGACGAGGGCGTGTTGGAGAAGGCGCACGCCAGGCTGCACGACGGAGCGCCGGTGGTCGTCGACGTGGAGATGGTCGCCGCGGGGATCACCCGGCGGGAGACCGTCTGCCGGCTCAGAGACGCAAAGCCCGGCCCCGGGCTGACCCGTTCGGCCCACGCGATTCGGCTGGCATACGAACAGGTCGGCCCCGGCGCCCTGTGGGTGATCGGCAACGCTCCCACCGCGCTGGAGGAGCTGCTGACCCTGGACGTCTCCCCCGCGCTCGTCATCGGTCTGCCCGTCGGCTTCGTCGGGGCGGCCGAGTCCAAGGCCGCGTTGCGCGAGAGCGGACTGCCCGCCGTGAGCAACGTGTCCGAGAAGGGCGGTTCGGCGGTGGCCGCGGCCGCGCTCAACGCCCTGCTGTACCACGCCACTTCGCAATCCGAGGAGACATCGTGACCACCCCGCCGCCCGCCCTGCTCATCGCCGGTCATGGCACCCGGGACGATGCCGGAGCCGAGGCGTTCCGCGACTTCGTCCGGGAGCTGGGGCGCCGCCATCCCGAAGTGCCCGTCGCGGGCGGCTTCATCGAGCTGTCCCCGCCCCCGCTGGGGGACGCGGTCACCGAGCTGGTGGAGCGGGGCGTACGGCGGTTCGCCGCCGTACCGCTGATGCTGGTGTCCGCCGGACACGCCAAGGGGGACATCCCGGCGGCACTGGCCCGCGAGAAGGAGCGGCACCCGGGGATCTCGTACACGTACGGCCGTCCGCTGGGCCCGCACCCGTCGCTGCTGGCCGTGCTGGAGCGGCGGCTGGACGAGGTCCTCGGCACCGCGGCCCGCGCGCCCGAGGACCGGGCCGACGTGACCGTACTGCTGGTCGGGCGCGGCTCGACGGACCCGGACGCGAACGCCGAGGTGCACAAGGCGGCGCGGCTGCTGTGGGAGGGGCGCGGGTACGCGGGTGTGGAGACGGCGTTCGTGTCGCTGGCCGCGCCGGACGTGCCCAGCGGGCTCGACCGGTGCGTGAAGCTGGGAACGCGGCGGATCGTCGTCCTCCCCTACTTCCTGTTCACCGGCATCCTGCCGGACCGGGTGCGGCAGCAGACGGAGGGGTGGGCGGCCGCGCACCCCGAGGTCGAGGTGCGGTCCGCGGATGTGATCGGCCCGGAGCCGGAGCTGCTCGACCTGGTGATGGAGCGGTACGAGGAGGCCGTCAAGGGCGACCTGCGGATGAACTGCGACTCCTGCGTGTACCGGATCGCGCTGCCCGGCTTCGAGGACAAGGTGGGGCTGCCGCAGCAGCCGCACTTCCACCCCGACGACGACAGCCATCACCACGGACACCACCACCACGGCGAGCACTCCCATGCCCACTGACAGGCCCACTGACAGGCCCACTGAGGGACACGATCTGCGGCACCACGGCGACGCCGAGGTGCGGGACGACGGCGCGAAGCTGACCGACCTCGCGGTGAACGTCCGCGCGGACACGCCTCCGGCCTGGCTTCGGGAGCACATCGCCGGCTCGCTCGATGATCTGGCCGCGTATCCGGACGGTCGGGCCGCGCGTGCCGCGGTCGCGGCACGGCACGGGCTGCCGGTGGAGCGGGTGCTGCTGACGGCGGGTGCGGCGGAGGCCTTCGTGCTGCTCGCGCGTGCGTTGAAGGTCCGTCAGCCGGTGGTGGTGCACCCGCAGTTCACGGAGCCGGAGGCGGCGCTGCGGGACGCGGGCCACTTGGTGGACCGGGTGCTGCTGCGCGAGGAGGACGGCTTCCGGCTGGATGCGGCGGCCGTCCCCGAGGACGCGGACCTGGTGGTGATCGGCAACCCGACCAACCCGACGTCGGTACTGCACCCGGCCGTCGCCATCGCCCGACTCGCGCGTCCCGGACGGACGTTGGTCGTGGACGAGGCGTTCATGGACGCCGTGCCGGGCGAGCGGGAGGCGCTGGCCGGCCGCACGGACGTCCCCGGCCTCGTGGTCCTGCGCAGCCTCACCAAGACGTGGGGGCTGGCCGGGCTGCGGATCGGGTACGTCCTGGCGGCCCCGGAGACGATCGCCGACCTGGAGCGGGCCCAGCCCCTGTGGCCTGTCTCCACCCCGGCTCTCGCGGCGGCGGAGGCCTGCGTCTCCCCGCGGGCCCTGGCGGAGGCGGCCCACGCGGCCCACCGCATCGCCGCGGACCGCGCCCATCTGGTGGCGGGGCTGGAGGAGTTCGCGTCGGACGGGCTGCGAGTGGCCGGGCCGGCCGAGGGGTCCTTCGTGCTCGTACGGCTGCCGCATGCCGCCCGGGTCCGCCGCCATCTGCGTGACCTGGGGTTCGCGGTGCGACGCGGGGACACGTTCCCCGGGCTGGGCGAGAAGTGGCTGCGGCTGGCGGTGCGGGACCGGGGGACGGTCAACTCCTTCCTTCAGGCGCTGGACCGGGCGGTGACACTGACCCGGAGCTGACGCCGGGCACCCGCTGCTCGGCGCCGTCCGGGAAGCGGATCTCCACGGTTCCGTCGGCGGTGACCGATGCGCTCGCCCCGGTGAGCGACACGTCCGGGTCGGCGCTGAGCACCACCAAAGTCACCAACAGCGGGGCGCCGTCGCCCAGTTCGAGGCAGGGCGTCGCCGAGTGGTGGCCGAAGGCGTTGGCGCCGTCGGCCCGCACGACCGTGCCCTCGGCGCCGCCCCAGCCGTACAGGCCGACGATCGCGCTGGTCAGGCCGTCCGCGCGGCGGGCCGTGGCCCAGCCGGGGCCCGTCCGGGCGGCCGGGGGCGCAATGTCGTCCGCGAGGGCCCAGCCGCCTTCGCGCACCGGAGGAACCGGAGTCCCGGGCGGTACGTCGAGGTGGTGCACGCGCACCTCCCACGGCCCCCGCACCACGCTCACCGTCTCGATCCGGTGCCCTCGCGCCCGGTGCCAGGACGCGGCCCGCCCGCCCTCGGCGAACAGCGGATGGATGCGTCCGCGCGGGGAGGGCGTGCCGTCGGCGGCGAGCAGCGCGAGGTGGTTGTCGGGGCCCGTGGGTGTCTCGGGGGCGGCGGCGCTGGAGTAGGCGAACCGGGCGTAGTGGGGACTGTCGTCGGCCGTGGCGGGTGGGGGCGGGAGCCGGTCGCTGCCGTGGTTGACGAGCCGTACGATCCCGTCGGGCGCGGTGGAGTGCAGCAGCCAGCCGGGCGCGGGCAGGGCGAGGGTGGTGTCGGCCGTGTCGACGGGGCCGGGCTCTTCGGTGGCCGTCCATACGGGGTGGCTCTCGGGCAGGAGCAGCCCGAGGAAGGCCTTGCTCGCCCAGTACGGGGAGGCGGGGCCCGAGTAGCGCTGGGTGACGGGGCCGAAGGGCCGGTACCAGCCGAGGGTGAGCAGCCCCCGCTCGTCGGGCACCCCGTGCTCGGCGAAGTGTTTCAGGGCTCCCGAGGCGAGGCGGCGGGTACGGCCCGGCGGCAGCGGGGTGGCGTCGGCGAGGGCGCCCGCCCACAGCGGGGCGGCGGTGGCGAAGCGGTAGGTGAGGGAGCGGCCCTGGTGGACCGGGGCGCCGTCGGAGCCGAAGAAGTGCTGGTGGACGGCGAGGAACTCACCGAGGCGGGTGCGGTGCCTGGCCACCGTCTCCGGGCTCGCGCGCGGTCCCGCGATGCGCGCCCACAGCACCGGGTACAGGTGCAGGGCCCAGGCGTTGTAGTAGTCGAACTTGCGGCCGTCGCCGTCGGTGTACCAGCCGCCGCCCCGGTACCAGTCGTCGAGGCGGGCGAGCCCTGCGTCGATCTCGGCGCGGCTGTGCGGGGCGCCGACGGAGGCCAGGAACTCCTCCGTGATGACCTGGAACAGACGCCAGTTGGAGTCGTTGACGTCGGCGCCGACGAAACCGCCCAGCCAGTCGGCGACCTGCCCGCGTACCCCGTCGTCGAGGTGGTCCCACAGCCACCGGCGGGACTCGTGCAGGGCGATGGCGATCGACGCGGCCTCGACCATCGGCTGGGCGCGGTCGGTGATGGGCGGCCAGCGTTCGTCGCCGTGCGGGTCGGTGCCGGCGGCGAGTCCGGCCGCGTACCGCTCGATGAGCGCGGGGCCGACGCGGCCGTCCGAGCCGGCGATGCGGAAGGCGGCCAGCAGGAACGACCGCGCGAAGCCCTCCAGCCCGTCCGACCAGGGCCCGGAGTGGCTGGCCGGCCCGGGCAGCCGGTACTGGGCGAAGCCCGGGGAGGCATACGGCAGCAGCCCGTCGAGAAGCCGGTCGGCGACGGCCTCCCAGTGGGCGCGGGTCCAGCCGGTGACGGGAGACGAGAGGTGGTCGGGGGGCGGGAGCAGATGCGTCGGGTCGCCGGGGAGCGACACGTGCGGCGCGGTCATACGGGTTTCGGTCCTCCAGAAGTCGGGGGCGGGCATAACGCCCCTTCAGGGGCGCGGGGCTGCATCGATGTGCGGCTCCGCCGCGTGGGCGCGACCAGCCACGAATCACCCGCAGATTCAGTACGGCCCTTCCGGCGGAGCCCCAACGCTCCGGCGCACAACGATGTGCGTGCCCAGCAGATGGTGCCTCCCCGCGGCACTGTCGGGATCTCGCAGAGCGATCCGCACAGCCGCACGCCCCAGTTCTTCCGCAGGCGTACGCACGGTGGTGAGCGGCGGATTGAAGTCCTCGGCGAGTGGAATGTCGTTGTAGCCGACGACGGAGATGTCGTCGGGGACGCGCAACCCGGCGTCGGCGATCGCGCGCAGCGCACCCGCGGCGACCATGTCGTCTCCGGCGAAGACCGCCGTGAACTCGCGTGTTTCCTTGAGGAGTTCGGCCATCGCGCGCAGCCCGGCCGCGCGGCCCAGGCCGCAGTCGACAACGTGGGCGGCCCCGGGCGACAGTCCATGCTCGGCAAGCGCCCCCCGGTACCCGGCGACACGGGCATCGAGCGCGGTGTTCCCGGGCAGCCCGCCGAGGAAGACGATCCGGCGGTGACCGGCCGACAGCAGGTACCCGGTGACGGCCCGCGCCCCCGCCTCGTTGTCGAACTCGACGACCAACGCGGGGATGTCGGGGTCCGGAGCGGGCCGCCCGCACAGCACGAGCCGCGCCCCCGACGCATCCAGCGCCTGCGCATAGTGAGCCACACGCGACCGATACGCGTCGTCCTCGACCACGCCACCCACCAGGATCACCAGCCGCGCCCCCTCCTCCCGCATCAGCTGCACGAACTCCATCTCGCGCTGCGGATCCCCGCCCGTCGCCCCGACCACGCACAGCCACCCCCGGTCGGCGGCCTCCGCCTCCACGCCCTCGGCGACCTGGGCATAGAAAGGGCTGGTGACCTGGCGGACCACGACGGCGGCCATCTTGCGGCCGCCGCCGACCAGCGCGCGGGCGTGCGCGTTGGCGACGTAGTCGAGCTCACGGGCGGCACGCAGGACGCGGGAACGAGTGGCAGCCGGCACCGGGTGGTTCCCGCTCAGCGCCCGCGACGCCGTAGCGATGGAAACGCCCGCCCGTTCGGCGACCTCGCGGATCGTGACCCGTCCCCTGCCCGCCATGTCGTTCCCCATCCCCCGCGCCTCCTGCTTCCACCGGCCGCGATTCACGTGTTGGCGGCATAGTCCTTCGCGAACTCCTCGGCCATTCTGTCGCCGCCCCTGGCCCGCCACTTCTTCACCGTCGCGTCCCACTCCGACAGCGGGATCCGTCCCGCGACGATCCCGGTGACGGTGTCGTCGAGCAGCGCCTGCAGCGTCGCGCCCTTGGCGTTGTTCGTGGCGGACTGCAGACCGAAGGAGGCGTTGCGGACGGCGTGCGGCACCACCTTCTGCTGCCAGGCGTGCAGGGCCCGTACGGCGTCGGGCATGCCAGGCACGAACAGCACCTGCGGGCCCTCGGCGAGGTACTTCAGCGGCAGGTTGGTGTTGTTCTCGACATCGCCGAGCTTGGTCGGCTCGGGCGAACCGTCCTTGCCGCGGGTGAAGTGGGTGCCCTCGACGCCGTAGTGGACGAGCTCCCACTCCTTGCTGCCGAAGGGGGCGGCGAGGTAGTCGAGGACGCGCAGGAGGAGCTGGATGCGCTCCTTCTTCGCCTTCTTCAGCACGGTGTAGCCGAAGGAGCGGCGGGCGGCGACGATGCCGCCGGACGTGCCGCCCACGCTGTACGGCAGCGCGGCGGCCGGCGTCATCCCTCCCGGGGCCTCCCGGTACTTGGGCAGGTACGCGCCGAAGCCGTCCTGCATGGAGCCGACGGTGCCGTTGTAGTAGAGGGTGGTCAGGTCGATCTGGGAGACGGACGTCGAGTCCGGGTAGAAGGAGCCCTCCTTGCGCAACTGGGCCCGGAAGGCGATGGACGCCTTGTAGCGTTCGTCGGCGTAGCCCGGCAGGAATGTGCCGTCCTCGGAGACGGCCCAGCCCTGGGGCGCGTTGTGGGCGGCGGAGTGGAAGCCGTTGCAGAACCCGGAGCCCTGCGCGGCGCCGAGGGCGTACGTTCTGCCGCTGGTGGCCTGCTTCGCGACGGCGGCGAAGTCGTCGGAGGTCCAGCCTTCCTTCATGCCCGCGTCGGTGAACGTGCCCTGGTTGATCCAGAGCGTGGAGCCGGGCAGCGGGCGCTCCAGCGGGATGCCGTGGATACGGCCGCCGATGCGGCCCATGTCGCGCCAGGCGTGGGTGGGGATGTTGGCGAGGTTCGGGTAGTCGGCGATCGCCTCGCCGGACAGGAACGGTGTGAGGTCCTCCGCGCGGCGCTGCACGAACTGGCCCTCGCGGGGCAGCACGAACCCGGAGAACATGTTGATGATGTCGGGCAGGCTGTCGGCGTCGCCGGCCATGACCGTGGCCATCTTCTTCTGGTAGTCGGCCTGGGAGACGATCGTGTACTCGATCTTCACGCCGAGGGCCTTCTCGACGGCCGCCCAGAACTGGTTGGCGGAGGCCGGCTTCGGCGGTACGCCGAAGGACACCGTCATGACCTTGACGGTGGAGCCGTCGCCCGGGGTGCGGGCCACGGACTGCGCCAGGTCGGCGGGGTAGGCGGTGTACCCGGCCTGGACACCGGCCTCGGAGGGCGCCAGGTCGGGCTTGGGCGCCTTGGCGGTGGGACGGTAGGCGGGCCACGGGGCCAGCTTCTTGCCCGCGTTGGAGACGTCGCCGTCGCCTGAGTTGGTGGAACAGGCGGACAGCAGGGCGGGGGCGGAGAGCGCTGCGCCGCCCACCGCCACGGAGCGCAGGAGCGTGCGTCGGGACATGCTGGACATGAGCAGGTCACCTTTCTACATACGGCTCTTGATGGCGTGTCAGCTCTTGATGGCGCCGGTGAGCACGCCCTTGGTGAAGTACTTCTGCAGGAAGGGGTAGACGAGCAGGATCGGCACGGTGGCGATCACCAGCACCGCCATCTGCACGGTCTGCGGGGCGCTGATCGTGCCCTCGCCGGTCGTCGCGTCGGTGAGTCCGGAACCGGCCACCACATAGGTGCGCAGCACCTGTTGGAGGGGCCAGTGGCCGCTCTCCAGGTAGAGCGAGGCGTAGAACCAGGAGTTCCAGTACGCCACCGCGTAGAACAGTCCGACGACGGCCAACGCCGCCTTGGACAGCGGCAGTACGACCGACCACAGCACCCGCCAGTCCCCCGCGCCGTCCAGTCGTGCGGCCTCGTACAGCTCCTCGGGGATGCCCTGGAAGAAGCCGCGCAGGACGACGAGGTTGAACACGTTCACCAGGACCGGCAGGACCAGCGAGGCGTAGTTGTCCAGCAGGCCCAGCTCCTTGACCAGCAGGAAGCTCGGGATCATGCCGGGCGGGAAGAGGAACGTGAACAGGACGAGGAGCAGGACCGGTTTGCCGCCGAAGGCTCCGGGGCGGGACAGGGCGTAGGCGAGGGTCACCGTGCAGGCGAGGCTGAGCAGGGTGCCGACGATCGTGACGCCGGCGCTGACGCCGAGGGCGTGGGTGACGATTCCGCCGTCGAGGATGTCGCGGTACGCCTTGAGCGACGGCTCGGTCGGCCACAGCACCCAGCCGCCGTTGTCGACCACCTCGTCCGTGGAGGCCAGCGAGGTCGAGACGATGACGAGGAACGGCACGCAGACCAGCAGCACGACCGCGACGAGCGCGAGTGCCTTGGCGGCCTGGGTGAGCGGCTTCGGCTTCTCCATCCAGCCGGGCCGGACGTGGGCACTCACTTGTAGACCCCCTGTTCGCCGAGGCGGTGGGCGACCTTGTTGGCGGCGTAGACGAGGAGAGCCCCGACGACGCCCTTGAACAGGCCCGCGGCGGCGGCGAATCCGTAGTCGCCGCCGACGATGCCCTGGTAGTAGACGAAGGTGTCGATGATCTCGGCGGCCTCCGGGCCGACCGCGTCGCGCTGGAGCAGCATCTGCTCGAAGCCGACGGAGAGGATGTCGCCGAGCCGCATGATGAGCAGCAGCACGACGACCGGGCGGATCGCGGGCAGCGTGACGTGCCAGAAGCGCCGCCAGGGCCCGGCGCCGTCGATCGCGGCGGCCTCGTACTGCTGCTCGTCGACCTGGGCCAGCGCGGCGAGGAAGATGATCGTGCCCCAGCCGGCGTCCTTCCAGATGACCTGGGCGACGGTGAGCGGCTTGAAGGCATCGGGGTTGCCGATGATGTCGACGGTGCTCAGTCCCATGCCGTCCAGCGAGGAGTTGAGCAGTCCGGTGTCGCCGAGCAGCTGCTGGAACAGGGCGACGACGATCACCCACGAGATGAAGTGCGGCAGGTAGGCCACCGACTGCACGAAGCGGCGCACCGAGCTCCAGGTGAGGCTGTGCAGGAGCAGGGCGAGGCCGAGCGGCACCGGGAAGTAGAAGACCAGTTGCAGGACGGCGATGAAGACCGTGTTGAGCACCGCGTCCCAGAAGGCGCTGTCCTCGAACATCCGCTGGAAGTTGCCCAGACCGACCCAGGGGCTGCCCCAGAGTCCGTCGAAGGGCACGTACTCCTTGAAGCCGATGACGTTGCCGACGAGGGCGCCGTAGTGGAACAGCAGGAAGTAGGCGAGGCCCGGCAGCATGAGCAGGCCGAGAGCGAGCGACCCCCTGCTCTGAAAACCTTTTCGTCGCGGCGGCGCACCATCTGCTCGGCGGCGCGCCGCCCTCACCTCCTCAGTACCTGCGCGTTCCCGTAGTACAGCGGCCACGGGTCCCCCTCACGTCTCGAAGTCGGCGTGAGGGGAAATTAAAACGTTTTCATTGCTCGGTCAACACCCCTGACACACAAAGGGGGTTGATGGCGCCGTCAGGTAGTCGCGCACAGTCCGGAACTCGCCGTTGCACTTGACATGTCATTGACACGCCTTTGGAGAGCCTTGGTACACAGGTGGGCCCGCGATTCCTGTGCGATCCCTGTGCCTATCGGGACAAGGAGCCCCTCCATGGCAGGCTTACGCCACACCCGCCGTCTCCGTCTGCGCGCCGCCCTTGTCGGCGCCGTGGCCACGGCGTTGATCATCGGCACCGCTCCCTCGACCCCGGCCCGCACGGGCGAGGCGAGACCCGCGGCCGCCTCCGGACCCGACACGAGCGACCCCCGCGAAGGCTGGCGGCCCGCCAGCGAGCTCGCCGACGAGGACGACAGCGGTTTCTGGGACGATCTCTTCGGCAGCGACGACGCGAAGGACGACCGGGACGACGGCGACGACCAGCCGCCCCGCATCGCCCTCGACCGCAGCCGCGGCGCCGCCTCCCTCACCCACCCGCGCGTCGCGGGCGAGGCCGACGGCGTGCGCATCGCCACGCCCCGCACCGCGCACGCCACCGGCGCCGACCTCTCCTGGACGGCATACGAGGGCAAGGGCCTGCTCGAGTACGAGGTCCACCGCTCGACGTCGAAGGACTTCACGCCGACCGACGAGACACTTCTCGCCCCGGTCGACCGCGGCACCCGCACTTTCGCCGACCGCACCGCTGCCCCCGCCCTCAAGGGGGACGGCCGCACCTACCACTACCGGATCGCCGTACGGACCACGCAGGGCAAGCTGCTGACCGGCCCCGCCCGCGCGGTCGAACTGCCCGCGGTCGGCCAGGTCACCCAGAACAACAAGCTGCTCGCCGCCCCCGAGGCCGAGACGTACTTCCTGCCGTTCACGCCCGCGCGGATGATCCCGGGCGAGACCGCCACCGTCGAGGCGACGCTCACCAACACCACGAACACGCCGTGGAAGAAGGGCGAGCGCGTCCTGTCGTACCGCTGGACGCTGGACGGCAAGGACATCACCAACCTGCTCAACAAGGACGCGACCGGGCTGCCCGAGGACGTGGCACCCGGCGAGACCGTCACCTTCGACGCGCAGTTGAAGGCCCCGGTGCTGGTCGACCCGCTCGACAAGCGGCTGACCTTCGGCCTGGAGTGGGACCTGCGGGAGAAGGCCACCGGCGACTGGCTGTCCGAGACGGACGGAGTACCGCCGTCGAAGCACGAGGTCACCGCCGAGTATCCGACCTCCGACCAGCTCGGTCTGGAGGACTTCTACTCGTACGCGGGCAAGAACACCGGCGCCGGTTCGGCGCTGATGAGCAACCTTTACGCCGGCAACGCGGTGTGGTCGTACAACGCCTTCTCGAACCCGTCGCTCGGCTTCTCGACCTTCCTGCGCCTGGCCTACAACTCGCAGGACGCGTCGAGCACTCCGGCCGGTCCGGGCTGGTCACTGCAGGCGTCGTCACCGGTACGGCTCGGCACCCCGCTGGACTTCCACCCGTCAGCGCTGCTGCCCAAGCAGATCACACTGACCGACGGTGACGGCACCAGCCATGTCTTCAGCAAGAACAAGAAGGGCGAGTGGGACTCCCCGGCCGGGGTCCACTTCCGGGTCAGGCAGCTGGAGAAGGACTGTCTGCTCAAGCCCCACCAGCGGGAGGCCTGGGAGTTCCTGCGCCCGGACCGCACCCGGTTCCTCTTCGACTGCCAGGGCTATCCGAGCGCCCAGGTGGACAAGAACGGCAACCGGATGGAGTTCACGTACGAGGAGCGGCTGCTCGGACACCCCTCCAAGCTGCTGAAGTACGTCACCGACGCCGAGGGCCGGCGCACCCTCACCGTCGACTACTGGGAGAAGGGCGAGGCGTACACGTACGTCGACGAGGACGGCAAGGTCCGTGAGGGCAAGCACCTCCTGAACCCGTTCATCATCGACAGGGTCCAGTCCGTCACCGACGTGTCGGGGCGCCGGATCGACTTCACGTTCACCGAGAAGGGCCTGCTCGCGCGGCTCACGGACGGCGCGAACTCCGCGGACGAGGATCTGCGGAAGGTCTTCAGGTTCGGCTACGGCAAGGAGTTCGACCACCCGGGCGTGAAGCTGGTCGAGGTCACCGACCCGCGCGGCAACGCCACCGGGCTGGACTACGTGGGCCCGCACGACGACAAGGACCAGCTGCACTACCTGGGGTACACCAAGACGGTCACCGACCGGCTCGGCGGCCTGACCAAGTACCGCTACGAGGACGCCGACGACCACGACGGCAAGGCGATCCGGGCCGTCGTCACGGACGCCGAGGGCAACCCGGCCACCGATCTGATGGACGGCTACGGCCGCCCGGTGAAGCTGACCGACGCCAAGAAGCGGACCACTGAGCTGGGTTGGGACGCGGACAACAACGTCACGCGCCTCGAGGAGAACAACGGGGCTGCCCGCACCTGGAAGTACGACCCCAAGACGGGCTACCCGCTGGAGTCGAAGGACGCCGAGAGCGTCAGGAACGACCGGCCCGCCGCCACCCTCAGCTACGCGACCGGCGAGAACGGCTACATCGCCGACCTCGTGCGCCGGGTCTCCCCCGAGGGCCGCACCTGGCAGTTCGGCTACGACGCCCGCGGCAACATGACCTCGGTCACCGACCCGAAGGGCGTGGCGAGCGAACCCGCCGGCGACTACACCTCCACCAACGCCTACGACGCCCGGGGCCGGCTCACCTCGGCCACCGACGCCAACGAGCACACCACGAAGTTCGAGGACTACGACCCGTCCGGCTACCCCAGGGTCATCGTCGACGCGCTCGGCAACCGCACGGCGACGACGTACGACCTGCGCGGCAACGTCACCGAGCTCCAGGAGGCCGACGGGGCGACGACCACGCAGACCTACGACGTGTTCGGGCGGCCGCTGGAGAACCGCAGGCCGAAGGACCAGAAGGCCGGCGAGTTCATCGTCACGCCCGCGCCGGAGTACGACGCGAACGACAACACCCTCGTCTTCACCGCCCCGAACCAGGTGGCGAGCACCAGCGAGTACGACGCCGCCGACCAGCTGCTGAAGTCCACCCAGCCCGGCGACGAGGAGGGTTCGGCGCCCCGCGTATCGACCTTCACCTACGACAAGGTCGGCAACCAGCTCACCTCGACGGAACCGAAGGGCAACCTGACCGAGGAGCCCGGGGACTTCACCTCGACGACGAAGTACGACGAGGTCTACCAGCCGATCGAGGCGGTCAACGCGGCGGGCGGACGCGCCTCCGCCGTCTACAACGACGTCGGTGACGTGGTGAAGGTCGTCGACGCCCGCAAGAACGAGACCGAGGACCCCGACGACTACACCACCAAGCTCCGCTACGACCTCGACCACCGGGTGCTGGAGACCACGGACGCCGCCGGCAAGTCGACGACCAGCACCTACGACTGGGACGGTCTGACCGTCGCCACCACGGACGCCGAGGGCAACCGCACCGAGATGGTCCTGGACGCCCGTGCCGCCCTGGTCGAGGCACGCGTCCCGCACGACAAGGACGGCGACGACACCATCGTACGCACCACCCGCTTCGAGTACGACGAGGTCGGCAACCAGACCCGGGTCATCACCCCGCGCGGTGTGGAGACCGGCGACGATCCGAAGGACTTCGCCGCCGAGACGGTGTACGACGAGCTGAACCGGGTCAAGGAGGCCCTGAGCCCCTACGACCCGGACGACGGCCGCTACAACACGCCGGACCGGACGACCTACGCCTACGACTCGCTGAGCCGGGTGACCAAGGTCAGTGCCCCGCCCTCGGAGGGCCAGAGTGTCCGCAACGAGACGGAGTACACCTACTTCGACACCGGCTGGATCAAGACGTCCACCGACGCCTTCGACATCGAGAACACCTACAAGTACAACGATCTCGGCCAGCAGATCCAGAACACGCTAAGCAGCGCGGGCGGTTCGGTCACCCGCACCCTCGACTCCGCCTTCTACTCGAGCGGCGCCCTCAAGTCCCGTTCGGACAACGGGGTCCCGGTCGGTCTGCAGGTCGCGCTGGTCGACAACTCCGACGTCAACAACACGGCCACCCAGGGCACCTGGGAGGAGACCACGACCGAGGGCTCGTACGGCTACGACGCGCAGACCCACTCGGCCGGTTCGGGCGCGGACCGCTTCGTCTGGCAGCTGACGATCCCCCAGGCGGGCGACTACACGGTCTACGTCCGGTACCCGAAGGTCGACGGGGCGGCGAAGGACGCCACCTACGAGATCAAGCACAAGGACGGCACCGGGACCAAGATCCTCGACCAGACCGAACTCCCCGGTGAATGGCGGTCCTTGGGCAAGTACGCCTTCGGCGAGGACACCGGCCAGACCGTCACCCTCACCGACAAGGCGACCGGCACGGTGGTCGCGGACGCGGTCCGGCTGGTCCGCGACAACTCCAAGGACACCGACAACGAGGAGAAGGACTTCTCCTACCGGTACGACGCCAACGGCAACCAGACCGAGATCATCGACCGCAGCCCCGGCGTCCAGACCAACCGCTACACCCTGGAGTACGACGAACTCAACCAGCTCGGCAAGGTCGTCGAGCACGACGGGGACGCCGTCCGCAACACGACCGCGCTGACCTACGACGCCAACGGCAACACGCTCACCACCACCCACGACCTGACCTGGAGCAAGCTGGACTACGACGTCCTGGACCGGGTCGAACGCATCACCAACGCGGACTCGCCGACGGCGGGCAACCGCCAGGTCACGGCACTCGAGTACACGGCCCGGGACGAACTGGCCAAGCAGACCAAGCCCAACGGGAACGTGCTGACCGTCGACTACTACCTCGACGGTTCGACGAAGAAGACCACCGAGAAGCAGTCGGACGGCACGCTGGTCGCCGAACACGCCCTGAAGTACAGCGCCAACGGCCACAAGGTCGAGGACGTCCTGAAGCTCATGGACGCCGACGACCACGGCTCCACCATCGACAACACCTACGCCTACACCTACGACCCGCAGGACCGCATCGCCAAGGTCGCCAAGACCGGCGACGACGAGGCGACGGAGGAGTACCGGCACGACGCGGCCGGCAACGTGGTCTGGCAGAACGTCGACGACACGACCACCACCCACCGCTACGACCGCAACCGCCTGCTGACCTCCACGGCGGACGGCGCGGCCTCGACGTACAACTACGACCCGCTGGGCCGCCTGGACACGGTCTCCTTCGGCGGCGCGACGATCCAGAAGTACCGCTACGACGGCTTTGACCGCCCGGAGTCGATCACGGCGGGCAGCGGCGACGCGGCCAAGACGACGCGGCTGACGTACGACGCCTTCGACCGCACGGTCAAGGAGGCGGTGGGCAGCGGCGAGGACGCCAAGACGACCCTCTTCACCTACCTGGGCATCACCTCGCACTCCCTGAAGGAGGAGGTGACCGACGAGGGAGTCACGTCCTTCCAGTACTCGTCCTGGGGCCAGAAGCTCACCCAGATCAAGGACGAGGAGGACAAGGCTCCCGAGACGACCCAGTACCTCTACCACCCGCACGGCGACGTCGAGGCGCTGACCGACAAGGACGGCGACACCAAGACGACGTACGGCTACACGGCCTACGGCAAGAACGACGCCGCCCAGTTCACGGGCGCGGACAAGCCGGGAGCCGGCGGCGGGGAATCCGAGGACCCGTACAACTCCTACCGCTTCAACGGCAAGCGCTACGACACCACGTCCGGCACCTACGACATGGGCTTCAGGACATACGACCCGGCGCTCAACCGCTTCCTCACCCGCGACATGTACGGCGGCGCGCTGGCGGACATGAGCCTGACCACCGACCCGTTCACCGGCAACCGTTACGCCTTCGCCGGCGGCAACCCGGTTTCGTTCGTGGAGATCGACGGCCACCTGTTCGGTCTGTCCTGGTCCGACATCGGTCATGCGGCCCTCGACGTCGTCGGTCTGATTCCCGTGGTCGGCGAGGCCGCCGACCTGGCCAACTGCGGCTGGTACGCGGCCGAGGGCGAATACCTGGACGCCGCCCTGTCCTGCGCCTCCGCGATCCCTTTCGCGGGGTACGGGGCGACGGCGGCCAAGGCCGCGAAGTACGGCGACGAGGCGCTGGAGGCCATCGACACGGCGAGCGACGTCGGCCGGCAGGTCGACAACGCGATCCCGCCGGCCGGCAAGACACCGGACGCACCGGCGGCTCCGGCCAAGGACCCGGCCCCCGCGGACCCGGCGCCCGCCGCACCCGCCCCGGCCAAGGACCCGGCCCCCGCACCGGCCCAACCGGCGCCGGCCCCCGCCCAGCCGAAGGTTCCCGAGCAACCGCCGTCGACCGGCGCGAGCTGCAAGATCGGCAACAGCTTCGTCCCGGGCACCAAGGTGCTCATGGCCGACGGCACGACGAAGCCGATCGAGGACATCGAGATCGGTGACAAGGTCGCGGCGTCGGACGTGGAGACCGACGACGCCCAGTCCCGCACGGTCACCCGCACCATCACCGGCAAGGGCACCAAGCACCTGGTCACCCTCACCGTCGACACGGACGGCCGGTCCGGGACCAGGTCCTCGACGATCACGGCCACCGACGGCCACCCGTTCTGGCTGCCCGACGAGGGGCGCTGGGTCGAGGCCGTCGACCTCGAGCCCGGCCAGTGGCTGAGCACGGGCAGCGGCAGCTGGGTCCAGGTCACGGCGGTCAAGACCCGCACGGCGAAGGCGACGGTCCACAACCTGACCGTCGAGGGTCTGCACACGTACTACGTGCTCGCGGACCACACGCCGATCCTCGTTCACAACACGTCGCCCACTCCTCCCACCCCCGCGGGTGTCGTATACCTGCGGACCGACCTGATCAGCGGTGAGGAGTACGTCGGTCAGGCGAAGAGCTGGAGCCGCTACTTGAAGCGCCAGGGCGAGCACGCAAGGGACTACCCTGGCAAGTCGTTCACCTTCGAGGTGCTCGGCAGGGCGAACCCGGGGCAGGACCTCGACGTCCTCGAGGAAAGCTGGATGCGTGCCGGCGGCGGAAAGAAGTCGGTGCCGGGAAGCGGCCTGGAGAACACTCGAGTGCAGATGAACGACGCCCGCTACAAGGCCGCCGGAGGGACCGTGTGCTAGCGAAATACAAGAGGGGTGACGTGCTCTCCATTCCGGTGGCCGAAGGGAGGATCGCCTTGGCTCAGGTCATCGAGAAGCTGCGTGGGAACGTCCTGCTGGCCGTGTTCTCGGAGCTTCTGGACGCCGATGGTTCCTGCGACGTGGCGTCGCTCGAACTCGATGAGCCGATCTTCCTCGCGGAGACCATGGATCTGCGCATCAAGGACAACACCTGGCCGATCGTGGGGAATCGGGACATCTCCCGGAGCATCACGATTCCCACCTACAAGGTCTGGGTCGAGCCACCTGGCGAGTATCGGGTCCAGGACGTCCACGGAAACGTGGGGGTCGCGATTTCCCCGGAGCGGGCAAGCGGAATGAAGCCCCATAAGTCGTTCTCCCCCGCCGTGATCGAAACGGCCCTCCGTGGGTTTCACGGGCATGGCCCATGGCGTCGGGCTTTCGATGACCTGACCGTCTGACCCGGCGGCGACACGGCGGGTCGGTCCGTCACCCCACGACCCGCCCGTTCAGTACCACCCGCAGCGGGGCCCCCAGCACGCGAACATCGGTGCGGGGGTCCCGTTCGTACACCACCAGGTCCGCCGGGCAACCCTCTTCCAGTCCGGGACGGCCGAGCCACTCGCGGGCCGCCCAGGAGGTCGCCGCGATCGCCTCCACCGCGGGGATACCGGCCGTCACCAGCTCCGCCACCTCCGCTGCGACCAGACCGTGCGGCAGCGTGCCCCCCGCGTCCGTGCCGACGAACACCGGGATGCCGGCGTCGTAGGCACCCCGGACCGTGTCGTAGCGGCGTTCGTACAGGCGCCTCATGTGCGCCGACCAGCGGGGGAACCTGGACTCGCCGCCGTCGGCCAGCTGCGGGAAGGTGGCGATGTTGACCAGGGTCGGGACGATCGCCACGCCGCGGGAGGCGAACAGGGGGATCAGGTCCTCCGTCAGGCCCGTCGCGTGCTCGATGCAGTCGATGCCCGCCTCGACCAGGTCCCGCAACGAGTTCTCGGCGAAGCAGTGGGCGGTGACGCGGGCACCCAGGCGGTGCGCCTCCGCGATCGCCGCCTCGGCGGCCTCCCGCGGCCAGCTGGGAGTCAGGTCGCCCGCCTCACGGTCGATCCAGTCGCCCACCAGCTTCACCCAGCCGTCGCCGCGCCGGGCCTCCTGGGCGACGTACGCGACGAGGTCCTCCGGCTCGATCTCCCACGCGAAGTTACGGATGTAGCGGCGGGTGCGGGCGATGTGGCGGCCCGCGCGGATGATCTTCGGCAGGTCCTCGCGGTCGTCGATCCAGCGGGTGTCGGAGGGGGAACCCGCGTCGCGGATCAGCAGGGTGCCCGCCTCGCGGTCGGTCAGCGCCTGCTTCTCCGCGACGTCCTCCGGTACCGGGCCGTGCGGGCCCAGGCCGACATGGCAGTGGGCGTCGACCAGACCGGGCAGCGCCCAGCCCGACACCCTGCGCACGTCACGGGCGGCGACGGGTCGGTCGTAGGAGATGCGGCCGTCGACGACCCACAGCTCGTCCCGGACCTCGTCCGGGCCGACCAGGATCCGGCCCTTCACGTGCAGCACCGTGCGATCGCTCATGAACGGCACCTTAGTCAGCCCGGCCTCACTGCTCCCAGGGCGGTGGACCCTCGAAGCCGAGCTGGTACAGGTCGAAGAGGACCGCGGCCTCGACGCCGAGCGCCGGTCCGGCCTGTCGGGCCGCCCAGGTCAGGAAGGCGCGGGGGTCGAAGGCCATCGCGCCGAGGCCCTTGGTGTACTCGGCGTGGGCGGACAGAGAGGCGATGCCCCGCTCCATCGGTTCGCCCGAGACGTCCACGCCGTGGGTGGGGCGCTCGGCACCGGCGAGCAGACGAAGCGGACCCCGCCCCAGGGTTCGAGGCCCTCGTCGGCGAGCTCCGGGAAGATCCACCGGTTGCCCGCGTCCCGCGCCGCGTCGAGCGCGGCGAGGCCCACCACGCGGTGGTCGGCCTGGTTGACCAGCCCGGAGACCATACGGACGGTGTACGCGCCCGAGACCACCACCTCGGGCCGGTGCCGGCGGATGGCCCGCACGATGTCGCTGCGCAGGGCCGGACCGTACTCGATGGCCCCGTCGGGGTGGTCGAGGAACTCGACCGTGTCCACGCCCACTTCACGGGCTCCGGCCCGCTCCTCGGCCTCACGCAGGGGGCCCACCTCGTCCGGGTGCAGCCCGTCGATGCCTGCCTCGCCCCGCGTGGCGAGCAGGTACGCGACCTGCTTGCCCTGGGCCGTCCACCGGGCCACGGCGGACGCCGTCCCGTATTCGATGTCGTCCGGGTGCGAGGCCACGACGAGGCAGCGCTCCCAGTTCTCCGGCAGCAAAGGCAGCGCGGCGCCGGCTCCGGAGCCGCCCGCGTCGTCGAGAGTCGTCATGCCCGCATGATGACGGTCGTCGGGCTCCGACCGAAAGAGGAACGTATGTCCTCTTCAGGCGCTGCCACCCACCTGGTCCGACGTCTCCTCCTCCACCTCCGCCATCGCGGGGTCGAGGAGGCGGGAGAGGAAGTGGCGGGTGCGTTCGTGGCGGGGGTTGACGATGACCTGCTCGGGGGTGCCGTCCTCGACGATCACCCCGCCGTCCATGAAGACGACCCGGTCGGCGACCTCGCGGGCGAAGGTCATCTCGTGGGTCACCACCATCATCGTCATGCCCTCCTGGGCGAGCCTGCGCATGACCGCGAGTACGTCGCCCACCAGTTCCGGGTCGAGCGCCGACGTCGGTTCGTCGAACAGCATCACCTCGGGGCCCATGGCCAGGGCGCGGGCGATGGCGACGCGCTGCTGCTGGCCGCCGGAGAGGGAGGAGGGGTATGCGCTCGCCTTCTCGGACAGTCCCACCCGCTCCAGGTTCTGGGCGGCGATCCGGGATGCCTCCGCCTTGCCGCGCCGCAGCACCCTGCGCTGGGGCAGCGTGAGGTTCTCCGTCACCGACAGGTGCGGGAAGAGGTTGAACTGCTGGAAGACCATGCCGATACGGCGGCGCACGGCGTCGATGTCGACGTCGGGGTCCGTCAACTCGGTTCCGCCGACGAAGACCTGGCCCTTGGTCGGCTCTGTCAGCAGGTTCACGCACCTGAGCAACGTGGACTTGCCCGAGCCCGAGGGGCCGATCACGCACACGACCTCGCCCTGGTCGATCTTCAGGTCGATGCCGCGCAGCACCTCGTTGTCGCCGAACGACTTGTGCAGGCCGCGTACTTCGATCTCCGGGTGCGTCCCAAGAGTCTTCTCGCTCATTTCACGGCCTCCTGGGCCTTCGCCTCCATGCGGCGCACGACGAAGCCGAGCGGGATCGTGACCAGCAGATAGCACAGGCCGGCGACGAGGATCGGCGTGGAGTTGGCGGTCGTACTGGCCAGATCGCGGCCGTACTTGGACAGTTCGCGCTCCTCCAGGGTGACGCCGAGGAACAGCACCAGCGAGGAGTCCTTGAAGAGGAGCACCAGCTCGTTGGTGAGCGGCGGGAGGATGATCCGGAACGCCTGCGGGATGATGATCGAGATCATCGCGCGAGCGGGCGAGAAGCCCAGTGAACGGGCCGCTTCCATCTGCCCCTTGGGCACCGCCTGGATGCCCGCGCGGATCGTCTCCGCCATGTAGGCGGCGGCGACCAGGCCCAGCGCGAGCGCGACCTTTCCGTACGTGCCGCCGACGATCTCCGTGCCCGGGAAGGCGAGCGGGACGGCGACGCCGATGAAGATGAAGATCAGCAGGGCCGGCAGACCGCGGAAGATCTCGATGTACACGCCGGCGAACCAGCGGTACGGCCCGACCGACGACAGCCGCATCAGCGCGATGACCATGCCGAGCACCAGGCCGACGACGAAGCCGGACAGCGTGTAGAGCACGGTGTTCTTCAGCGCCAGCGTGATGACGTCCGGGAACATCTGCTCGGCGATGTCGGCCTGCGCGAACTGGTTCTTCAGCCGCCCCCAGTCCGCCGAGACCGCGAAGGCGATCACGGCCGCGACGAAGAGGGCGTACTGGATGCCGCGCGACAGACTGCGCTTCTGACGCCGGGTCAGGACCTTTTTTCGGGGCGGGGCTTCGAGCTTCGTGGCGTCACTCATGAGGCGGACGGAGAGGCCGCGGATTCGTCGTACGGGCCGATCCACCGCTCGTAGAGCTTCTTGTACGTACCGTCGGCCTTGGCGTCCTTGATGGCCTTGTTGACCGCGGCGAGGAGCTTGGTGTTGCCCTTCTTCACCGTGACGCCGTACTGCTCACCGGTGTTGAGGTTGTCGACCACCTTGAAGGCGTTCGCGTTGGCCTTGTCCTTCAGCCAGCCCTGGACGACCGGGTAGTCGATGACGACGGCCTTGACCTGGCCGGAGCGCAGGCCGTTGAGGACCGCGTCGGAGGACTCGAAGGAGACCGGGTCGAAGCCCTGCTTCGTGACGTAGTCCTCGCCGGTGGTCTGGGCCTGGGCACCGAGCTTGACGTTCTTGGACTTCACGTCGGCGAGCGAGTTCACGCCGGAGTTCTTGTCGACCAGGACGGCCTGGGTGGCGTCGAAGTACGGGTCCGAGAAGTCGACGTTCTTCTTGCGCTCCTCGGTGATGGTCATGCCGGCCGCGGCCAGGTCGCACTCGCCGGAGTTGAGGAAGGCGCCGGTCTTGAAGTTCTCGAACGGGGTGTCGAGGATCTCCTGCTTCACGCCCAGGTCCTTGGCGACCAGGTCGATCAGCGAGACGTCGAAGCCCTGCACCTTGCCGTCGATCTCCGACTGGAAGGGCGGGTAGGGCAGGTGCGTGCACGTGGTGAGCCGGCCGGCCTTCACCAGTTCGACCCCGCCGGCTGCGGTCTTCGTACCGCTGCCGCCGTCGTCGCTTGAGGTACAGCCGGAGACAGAGACAGCGACGAGGACCAGCCCGGCCGTCGCGGTGGTGGCGGCCAGGACGCGGGTCCGGCGCCCGAGGAGCGTGTTCACGGCGGGCCTTCCTATGGGGAAACTGTGGCTTCCGATTATAAGGAGAAGTTTGAGTCTCTCAAACCAAACCGATGGTTGCGGGATCGCCCGGCCTAAGAAGTCATCGGTCGGGGGAGGGGACGGACGGCAGTCATGAGGCGGCGGGCGGCGGTTACCCTCGTCACATCTACCCCTTGAGTGAGGCTCGTTACCCCGTGAGTGAAGAGAGCACCGCCGTGACGCACCCGTTTTTGGACCTGGCCCCGCTGACCGCCGCGCGGTTCGCGTCGATCGAGGACCGCGTGGCGCGGCTGCTGAGTACCGCGCAGGACGTCGTGATCACACAGGGCGAGGCGCTGCTCCCGCTGGAGGGTGCGATCCGTTCCACCGCCGGACCGGGCACCACGGCGCTCAACGTCATCACCGGCCCGTACGGGCAGACCTTCGGGGACTGGCTGCGCGACTGCGGCGCGCGGGTGATCGACCTGGCGGTACCTTTCCACACCGCCGTCACCGCCGAGCAGATCCGGGACGCCTTCGCCGAGCACCCGGAGATCGACTTCGTGTCCCTGGTGCACGCGGAGGCCGCGACCGGCAACACCAACCCCGTCGCGGAGATCGGCGAGGTCGTACGGCGGCACGGTGCGCTGTTCTACCTGGACGCCGTCGCCTCCATCGGCGCGGAGCCGGTGCTGCCGGACGCGTGGGGTGTCGACCTGTGCGTGATCGGGGCACAGAAGGCGATGGGCGGGCCCGCCGGTGTCTCCGCCGTGTCGGTGAGCGAGCGGGCGTGGGCGCGGATGGCGGCGAATCCGGGGGCACCGCGGCGGTCGTACCTCTCCTTGCTGGACTGGAAGGAGCGGTGGATCGACGGCGGGCGGAAGACGCTGCTGCACGCCCCGGCACAGCTGGAGATGCTGGCGCTGGAGGCGTGCGTCGAGCGGATCGAGACGGTCGGGCTGGATGCCGTGATGGACCGGCATCGGCGTGCGGCGGAGGCGACGCGGGCCGGGGCGCGGGCGCTGGGCGGGGGGCTGGAGCCGTATGTGTACGAGGATGCCGAGGCCGCGCCGGTCGCTACGACGCTGAGGGCGCCGTCGGGCGTGGTGGCGTCGGAGCTGGTGGCCCGGGCGCTGGAGTCGGACCCGACGGTGCCGCTGGTGGCGGGTGGGGGTGCGTTGGCGAAGGAGATGATCCGGGTCAACCACTACGGGGTGGACGCGACGCGGGGGGCGGTGCGGGCGAGTCTTTCGGCGCTCGGCGCCGCGCTGGCTGCGAAGGGGTTGGGCGTGGATGTGGAGGGGGCGTTGCGGGCGGCGGAGGGGGCGTGGCGGTAGTCGGGGCTGAGGCCCGACGGGGTAACCGGAACATAATTCCGAGATAATTCCGGGAAACTATTAAAGCGCAGCTTCCCGTATTCTTCTGCCCGCTTTTCATCGACCTAAACGCAAAGATTCTGCGAACGTCGAACGGTGAAATTCGGGCAGATCTCGTGCAGGTTACATGGTTGTGACGCGTTACACATCGCGATTGCTTTGCCCCATATTTTCTGGTCAAAACCGTACATAACTCCGCACGCACCCGCGTGATAACACAGGCAACGCCAGTGCGTAACCCCGCACAGCGATGCGTTTTTCAATTTCCCTCGGTAAATTCAAGCCGCATGACTGCCGCACAAGCAGACCTGCAAATCGACCGCCCGGCGGTGGCGGACGGAGCCGCGCTGTGGCGGATGGCAAGGGACTCGAAGGTCCTCGACCTGAACTCGTCCTACAGCTATCTGCTGTGGTGTCGCGACTTCGCCGCCACGTCGGCCGTCGCGCGCGACGAGCACGGCGAGCCGGTCGGCTTCGTCACCGGTTACGTCCGGCCGGACCGCCCCGGCACCCTGCTCGTCTGGCAGGTGGCGGTGGACGAGACTCACCGCGGGCGCGGACTCGCCGCCACCCTGCTGGACGGGCTGGTCGCCCGGACCGCCCCGGAGCAGATCGAGACCACCATCACTCCGGGCAACACCGCCTCCGAGCGCCTCTTCACGTCGTTCGCCGAGCGCCACGGCGCCCGGCTTGAGCGCGAGGTGCTGTTCGACACGGGTCTGTTCCCCGACGGGCCGCACGACCCGGAGGTCCTGTACCGCATCGGCCCCCTGTCCCGCACGCCCGCCGCCTGAATCCCCCTACGCCACCCCCGTGCAACCCCCACGCAACGAGGAGCGATTCGTCGTGACCATCACCCAGCCCGACCTCAGCGTCTTCGAGACCCTCGAGTCCGAGGTGCGCAGCTACTGCCGCGGCTGGCCCACCGTCTTCGACCGTGCCCAGGGCAGCCGCATGTACGACGAGGACGGCCACGAGTACCTGGACTTCTTCGCCGGAGCGGGCTCGCTGAACTACGGCCACAACAACCCCGTCCTCAAACGGGCGTTGATCGACTACCTGGAGCGGGACGGTGTCACGCACGGGCTCGACATGTCGACCACCGCCAAGCGGGCCTTCCTGGAGTCCTTCCAGAACCTGGTGCTCCGGCCGCGCGACCTGCCGTACAAGGTCATGTTCCCCGGGCCGACCGGCACCAACGCCGTGGAGGCCGCGCTGAAGCTGGCGCGGAAGGTGAAGGGGCGCGAGGCGATCGTGTCGTTCACCAACGCCTTCCACGGGATGTCGCTCGGCTCGCTCGCCGTGACCGGCAACGCCTTCAAGCGGGCCGGCGCGGGCATTCCGCTCGTGCACGGGACGCCGATGCCGTTCGACAACTACTTCGACGGGCAGGTCCCGGACTTCCTCTGGTTCGAGCGGCTGCTCGAGGACCAGGGCTCCGGGCTCAACAAGCCCGCCGCCGTGATCGTGGAGACCGTGCAGGGCGAGGGCGGCATCAACGTCGCGCGCCCGGAGTGGCTGCGCGCGCTCGCCGAGCTGTGCGAGCGGCAGGACATGCTGCTCATCGTCGACGACATCCAGATGGGCTGCGGGCGGACCGGTGCGTTCTTCTCCTTCGAGGAGGCGGGCATCACCCCGGACATCGTCACCGTGTCCAAGTCCATCAGCGGCTACGGCATGCCCATGTCGCTGTGCCTGTTCAAGCCCGAGCTGGACATCTGGGAGCCGGGCGAGCACAACGGCACCTTCCGCGGCAACAACCCCGCCTTCGTCACGGCCACCGCCACGCTGGAGGCGTACTGGGCGGACGGCTCCGTGATGGAGAAGCAGACCCGCGCCCGGGGCGAGCAGGTCGAGCAGGCGTTCATCTCCATCACCGAGGAGAACCTCGCCGACGTGAAGGAGTACCGGGGGCGCGGGCTCGTGTGGGGCATGGAGTTCCACGACAAGGAGCGCGCCGGCAAGATCGCCCAGCGCGCCTTCGAACTCGGGCTGCTCGTCGAGACGTCGGGCCCGGAGAGCGAGGTCGTGAAACTGCTGCCGGCGCTCACCATCACGCCCGAGGAACTGGACGCGGGGCTGAGCGTCCTGGCCCGCGCCGTCCGCGAGACCGCCTGACCCCTTCGCCCGACCCATTCAGTACATCCACCTAGGAGGCATCGCAGCACCGTGATCGTCCGTTCGTTCAAGGACATCGAAGGCACCGACCGGCACGTGAAGGCCGAGTCGGGCACCTGGGAGAGCAAACGCATCGTCCTCGCCAAGGAGAAGGTCGGCTTCTCCCTGCACGAGACGATCCTGTACGCGGGCACGGAGACGTCGATGTGGTACGCGAACCACATCGAGGCCGTCGTGTGCGTCGAGGGCGAGGCCGAGCTCACCGACGACGAGACCGGGCAGAAGTACTCGATCACGCCCGGGACCATGTACCTGCTCGACGGCCACGAGCGGCACACGATGCGGATCAAGGAGGACTTCCGCTGCATCTGTGTCTTCAACCCGCCCGTGACCGGCCGGGAGGACCACGACGAGAACGGTGTCTACCCGTTGCTCACCGAACCCGAGGAGGTGTGACATCACCATGACCACCGCCACCAAGATCCCCGATCTCTATCCCAGCCGTGGCGCCACCGAGGTGGCCACCGAGCGCAAGGACCCGGTCGTGTGGTCCGCGCCCGGCACGCCCGGGCCGATCGCCGGCGCCGAGCTCCAGTCGTTCGAGCGGGACGGCTTCCTCGCCATCGACCAGCTCATCGGTCCGGACGAGGTCCCCCTCTACCACCGCGAGTTGGAGCGGCTCGTCACGGATCCGGCGATCCGGGCCGACGAGCGGTCCATCGTCGAGCCGAGGACCCAGGAGATCCGGTCCGTCTTCGAGGTGCACAGAATCAGCGAGGTGTTCGCGAACCTCGTGCGCGACGAGCGGGTCGTCGGCCGGGCCCGGCAGATCCTCGGCTCGGACGTGTACGTCCACCAGTCGCGGATCAACGTCAAGCCCGGCTTCGGCGCCAGCGGCTTCTACTGGCACTCCGACTTCGAGACCTGGCACGCCGAGGACGGTCTGCCGAACATGCGGACGGTGTCGGTCTCGATCGCACTCACCGAGAACTACGACACCAACGGCGGTCTCATGATCATGCCGGGGTCGCATCGCACGTTCCTCGGGTGTGCGGGGGCCACGCCGAAGGACAACTACAAGAAGTCGCTGCAGATGCAGGACGCGGGCACGCCGTCCGACGAGGCGCTGACCGCCATGGCGAGCGAGTACGGCATCAAGCTGTTCACCGGCAAGGCGGGGTCGGCGACCTGGTTCGACTGCAACTGCATGCACGGCTCGGGCGACAACATCACGCCCTTCCCGCGCAGCAACGTCTTCATCGTGTTCAACAGCGTGGAGAACGAGGCGGTCGAGCCGTTCGCGGCTCCGGTGCGGCGGCCGGAGTTCATTGGAGCGAGGGATTTCACTCCCGTCCGGTGAGCCGACTCCGGTGACGTGAGTCGAGCCGGAGCGGGCGGTGTCACAGCCATGCGAGTGACGCCGCCCGCTCCAGCACGTTCCGTACGGCCCCCTCGTCGCCGTCGGCACCCCGCGGCACCTCGTCGGGTGCGTACCGGCCCCCGACGAGGAGGCAGAAGTCGACGGGGTTCAGGGTGAGTTCGGCGCGGACCGGCTCGTCCTCGGAGCCCAGTACCCATTCGTCGCCGCCGGTGACCGCGAACAGCACCGGCGGCGCGCTGGGTCCGAGGGCCAGGCCGAGGACGCGGACGGCCAGCCGGACCAGCTGCCACAGGTGTGCCTCGGGCGGCGGCGGCACGGACAGGCCGAGGGCGCGGCCGATGTCGTCGGCGTGGATCCACGCCTCGAAGGCCCGCACCAGGAAGTGTTCGGCGACCGGCAGCCGCAGCCCCATCAACGTCACGGCGAGCGCGGCCCGTTCGGGGTCGCGCGCCTCGGGCGTGGCGAGCAGTGCCTTTGCCTGGGCGGCCCAGTCGGCGACGGTCTCCTCCGGCGTACGGCGGTACTCGTGCGCGATGACCTCGGCGGTGCGCCGGTTCCAGGCGTCTTCCCAGGACATGCCCTCGTCGGTGGTCGAAGGCCGTACCCGTGCGTCGACGCCCAGCCGGACGGCGAGAGGCTCGTCGGCGGCGAGGAGGTGGGCGACGGTCGCGTGCACGTCCCAGTCGTGCACCACCGGCGTGCCCCAGCGGCCGTCCGCCTCGCGCAGCAACGCCTTGAGCCCGGCGACGGCGGCGGCGTAGGGCGCGACGTGCGGGGCGACACCGGATGTGATCGGGCGGTTGCGCAGGGCGAACGGGAGCAGGTCGGCGGCGGACCGCGCCGGGGGTTCGTCCGGCTGCGGCCCGTCCAGCAGTCGTACCGTCTCCCGCAGCCGTTCCGCCTCGGCCGCGCAGTCCTCGCACTCGGCCAGGTGCCGGGGGACCTTCCTCTCGTCGGCCGGCTCCAGGGCGCCGAAGGCCCAGGCGGCCAGCAGGTCCCGTACGGCCTCGTGATCCGTGGTCATCGCACACCTCCTTCGCGCAGTTCCCTGCTCGCCATCATGCGCCTTTTTCGCACGCGGGACCGGGTGGGTCGGGCGAATCCGCGAGGGACGCGGCCAAGGTGCGCAGCGCCGTGCGCAGGCGGGTCTTGGCCGTGCCCTCGGGGATGCCGAGCTCCACGGCGGCCTGCCGGTAGGTGCGGCCCGCGAAGTAGGCGAGGTGCACGACATCTCGTTGCGGCTGCGGCAGTTCGGCGAGCGCGGAATGCAGGAGCAGCGAGCGCTCCCGGTCGACGACCGCCTCGTCGGGGCCGGGAGCGGCGTCGGGGATGGTGTGCAGCGCGGCGTCGTCGGCGCGGGCGCCCTTGCGGTGCCGGGCCTCGCTGCGCACCCAGTCGACGGCCCGCCGGTGGGCGAGCAAGGACAGCCAGGTGCGCAGGGTGCCCCGGCGCGCGTCGAAGGCGTACGGCCTGCTCCACAGCTGGGCGAAGACCTCCTGCGCCACGTCCTCGGCGGCGGCCGGGCTCCGGGTGACGCGCAGGCCCACCCGTCGCACCAGCCCGCCGTACGCCGTGTAGGCCTCGGCCAGCGCCGACTCGTCGCCGTACACCAGCCGCCGGTGCAACTCCGCGTCGGCGGACGGCTCGACGGACGTCTTGCCCGTGGACTCCAACGGCACCACCACCCCTGTGCCCCTTCCTAGCGTCCTGAGGGGGCCCGCGCCACCGGTTCAGCCGGACAGGACGTCCAGCAGCCGGTCCACATCCGCGGTCGTGTTGTACAGGTGGAAGGAGGCGCGCAGGTTGCCCGCGCGGTTGGAGACCTCGATGCCGGCGGCGCCCAGGTCGGGCCGGCGGTGGCCGAGTCCGGGGACGGACACGATCGCGGAGCCGGGGGCGGGGACCGGTTCCTGGCCGAGGGCGGCGAGGCCCGCCCGGAAGCGGTCGGCGAGGGCGAGGTCGTGGGTGTGGATGGCGTCCACGCCGAGTTCCTCGACGAGTTCGAGGGAGCGGCGCAGGCCGGCGTACGTGAACAGGGCGGGGCTCACGTCGAACCGGCGGGCGGAGTGGGCCAGTTCGGTGACGGGGCCGTAGCAGCTGTCCCAGGGCTTCTCGGCCGCGACCCAGCCGGCCAGCAGCGGCGTCAGATCGCCGAAGTCCTCCGGCACGACGAGGAAGGCCGCTCCGTGCGGGCCCAGCAGCCACTTGAAGGTCGTGGAGACGGTGTAGTCGTACGCCTCGGCGTCCATCGGCAGCCAGCCGGCGGCCTGGGAGAAGTCGACGTACGTGCGGGCGCCGTGCGTCCGGGCCGCCTCGCGCAGCGCGGGCAGGTCGGCGACCCGGCCGTCGGCGGACTGCGCGGCGCTGACCGCGACGAGCGCGGTGCCCGGGCGGACGGACTCGGCGAGCCGTTCCAGCGGCACGATGCGCACCTTGAGGTCACCGCGGACGTGGAAGGGGTTCACGACGGACGTGAAGTCGTCCTCCGCGGTGAGGACTTCGGCCCCTGCGGGCAGGGAGGCCGCGATCAGCCCGGTCTGGGCGGCGACCGAGGCGCCTGCCGCGACCCGGCCGACCGGGACGCCGGCCAGCCGGGCGAAGGCGGCGCGGGCGGCCTCCACGTCGGCGAACAGCGGGTCCAGCGGCCGGCCCTCGGCCCTGATCTGCACGGCCTCGTGCAGGGCGGCGACGGTGCGGGCCGGTAGCAGCCCGCTGCTCGCGGTGTTCAGATAGGTGTTCTTCGGGGCGAACTCGGCACTGACCAGGCTCTCGAAGGTCTCCATGAAACCACTGTGAGCCTCTGCCGACCTCTCGTCCATTGCGAATTTTTACGTGCATCCCCTTAGGGATGCTTATACATCAGCTCCGAGCTGCACACTTCCTCAGTGCTGCGGCACCGCGCACCCGTCCGGGCCGCACGCCTCCGCGTCCTTCTGGTCGATCAGCTTCAGCGGCGGGCGCTCGCCCCAGGCCTGCGTCAGCGCCTGTGCGAAGACGTCCGCGGGCTGGGCTCCGGAGACGCCGTACTTGCGGTCGAGGACGAAGAAGGGCACGCCGTTCGCGCCGAGCTCGGCGGCCTCGCGCTCGTCGGCGCGGACGTCTTCGGCGTAGGCGGTCGGGTCGGCGAGCACCTTGCGTACGGCGTCGTCGTCGAGCCCTGCGGCGACGGCCAGCTCGACCAGTCGCTCGTCGCCCTCGGAGAAGACCGACCGGTCCTCGGCGAAGTTGGCCTTGTAGAGCAGGGCGAGGAGCTCGTGCTGGCGGCCCTGTTCCTTGGCGAGGTGGAGGAGCCGGTGCATGTCGAAGGTGCTGCCGTGGTCGCGGCCGCGAGTGCGGTACTCCAGCCCCTCGGCTGCGGCCTGCGCACCGAGGTTCTCCTCGCCGGCCTGGGCCTGCGCCTCGCTCATGCCGTACTTCTTGGTGAGCATCGTGATCACGGGCTGGATGTCATTCTTGGCGCGGCCGGGGTCCAGCTCGAACGACCGGTGCACCACCTCGACCTGATCGCGGTGCGGGAAGGCCTCCAGGGCCTTCTCGAAGCGGGCCTTGCCCACGTAGCACCAGGGACAGGCGATGTCCGACCAGATCTCGACGCGCATGTTCTCGGCTCTCTCCAGGTCGTGCGGGCACGGAGACTTCCTCCGGCGAGTGCATGAACGTTCAAGCAGCGGGGTTCATTCCCGCGGGGTGCGCCTTCCGTTGTGGTGGGGTCGGGGACGTGTCGGGAGGTGTCCGTCCTCGGAACGGCGCGGAATCGGTTGCTTATTTGGGTGCTGGTGTTGACGCGCCAACCCTGCGGGCGGACACCCCCCGACACGTCCCCTTCGCGCCGTGCGCGACTACGGGACCGCCCACCAACGTTGCGAGATCCCCCCTCGACCGGCCGACGGACCGACGGAGTCCGCGGTGGGTGTCGCCGACCGAGTCGGGCGGTGGGTGAAACGGCCGTCCCCGGCCCGCACCCATCCGCTGGGGGGCAGCCCCGAGGGTGGTGGGGGCGTTTTCGCCTACCGAGTCGGGTGGTGGGTAGGTATGTCGGGGGTCTGGGGGCGGAGGCCCCAGGGGCGCGTGGTCCCGCGGCCGGGGGATTCAGGCGGCGGTGGCTGTGCTCGGGCCGATGCGGGTGAACTGCGCCCGGTATGCGCTCGGGGTCAGGCCGGTTCGCCGGACCAGATGGGCGCGCAGCGAGTCGGCCGTGCCGAGGCCGCTCTCGCGGGCCACCTGGTCCATGGGGAGGCCGGTGGTCTCGAGGAGCTCCCTCGCGCGCTCGATGCGCTGGTGGAGCAGCCACTGGAGCGGGCTGACCCCGCTCTCGGCGTGGAAGCGGCGCGTGAGGGTGCGTACGGAGACCCCCGCGTGGCGGGCCAGATCCGTCAGGGTGAGCGGCTTGTCGAGGTTGCGCATCGCCCAGCCCCGGGTGTCGGCGCAGGCGGTGCCGCGCTCGGGCGGCAGCGGGGTCTGCGTGAACTGGGTCTGGCCACCGGGGCGGACAGGGGCGACCAGCGCGAGGCGGGCGACCTGGTTGGCCGCGGCGGCGCCGTAGTCGGTACGGATGATGTGCAGGCACAGGTCGATGCCGGCGGCGTAGCCGGACGCCGTCAGATACGGCCCGTCCTGCACGAACAGCACGTCTCCGCACAGGTCGACCTCCGGGTACCGCCTGCGGAGTTCCTCGGAGTGCGCCCAGTACGTCGTGGCCCGGCGCCCCTGCAGGAGGCCGGCCTCGGCGAGCTGGAAGGCGCCGGTGCACAGGGACGCGATCCGCTTGCCGTCGGCGGCCGCCTCGCGCAGGGCGGCCACGATCCGCGACTCCGGCTCGAACGGCGCCCCGGTGCCCGCCACCAGCACCGTGTCCGCGTCCCGCACGGCGTCGAGACCGTGCCGTACGTGAAGGTCGAGGCCGCCGGTGGTGGGCACCGGTCCCGGCTCGGCCGCGCAGATGACCACGTCGTATCCCGGCCGGCCGTCGCGCTCGACCTTGCCGAAGAGCATCTCGGGGATGGCGAGGTTGAACATCGACACCGGCGAGGGCGCGACGACGGCGACGCGGTGCGGGACGACCGACTGGGTCATGGCCAGAACCTCCGGGCATATGGCATTCCGGCCACTACTGTACGTCGGCGGAGATCCGCAGCATGGAGCCATGCCATCGAACCGGACCCTCCAGGTCGGCCAACTCGCCGCTGTCGAGCAGGAGTCGGAGGCCCGTCGGCCCTCTCCCGCACTCACCCTCACCGCCGCTCTGCTCGGCTTCGCGCTGATCTGCCTCGACGCGTCCGTGGTGAACGTGGCGCTGCCCGCGATCGGTTCCTCCTTCAGCAGCGGCATGTCCGGTCTGCAGTGGGTGGTGGACGCGTACACGCTGGCCTTCGCCGCGCTGATGCTGTCCACCGGGGCGTTCTCCGACCGGGCGGGGGCGAGCCGCGCGTACGCGCTGGGCACCGTGGTGTTCACGCTCGCCTCGGTGGCCTGCGGGCTGGCGCCGAACCTGCCGGCCCTGATCGGCGCGCGGGTGGTGCAGGGCGTGGCGGCGGCCGTCGTGCTGCCGGCCTCGCTGGCCCTGGTGCGGCAGGCTTACGCCGATCCGGCCAAGCGGGCGCGGGCGGTGGCCCTGTGGGCGGCGGGGGGTTCGGCGGCGGTGGCGCTGGGCCCGGTGGCGGGCGGTGCGCTGACGACGGCCTGGGACTGGCGCGGGATCTTCTTCGTGAATCTGCCGGTGGGGCTGGTGATCCTGGCCCTGCTGGTGCGGGCCCCGCGCTCGGAACGTCGTCCGGCGCCGCTGGATCTGCCCGGCCAGGTGACGGCGGTGCTGGCCCTGACGGCCCTGACCTTCGCCGTGATCGAGGGCGGGGCGGCGGGCTGGGCCGCGGGGGCGGTGGCCGTCGTCGCCGGTGCGGCGTTTGTCCGGATCGAGGCGCGCCAACCGCACCCGGTCGTCCCCCTCGGGCTCTTCCGCGACCGGACCGTCACCGCGACGGTCGCGGCGGGGGCGGCGGTCAGCGTCGCCTTTTACAGCATGGTGTTCGTCTTCTCGCTCTTCTTCCAGCAGGTCCAGGGGCGCTCCGCGCTGACCGCGGGGCTGATGTTCCTGCCGATGACCGGGCTGATCGCGGTGACGAACGTGGTGGCGGGCAAGCTCGCCGGCCGATACGGTCCCCGGTTGCCCATGCTGGTGGGGCAGGGGCTGGCCGCCGCGGGACTGCTGACGCTGCTGTACGTCGACACCGGCACGCCGTCGGCTCTGGTGGCCGTTCTCCTCGTCCCCATGGCGCTGGGCTGCGCACTGACGGTGCCGCCGCTGACCGCGGCGATGATGGACGCCGTACCCGCCGAGCGGGCGGGGCTGGCGGCCGGGGTGCTCAACTCGGCGCGCCAGGTGTCCGGGGGTCTGGGCATCGCCGTCTTCGGGGCGCTGGTCTCCGACGGGTTCGTCGAGGGGATGCGGCTGAGCCTGGTCATCAGCGCCGCCCTGCTGGCGGTGACGTTCACGCTCAGCTGCCGTCTCGCAGGTCGCGCGGCCAGCTAGGCCGGAACTCGATGTGGTCGTACGTCACCACGCAGCCCTCGCCTATCGGCGACTGCGCCATGAACCCGATCAGCGCCGCGCCGGTCTCCTTCTCGTCCCCCAGGGTGAAGAGCCGGACGAAGGTCCAGCGCTGTCCGTCGCGGGAGGCGTGGAAGGCGACGGCACGGCCGGTGCGGCTCACCCTGAGCCAGACGGAACTGCCCTCCACCGTCCATGAGTTGGCGTCGTCGGAGTGCCCCCGGGTGACCACCGTGCAGACGGTGGCCACATCCGGGGAGTACTCCAGACACACCTTGGCCCAGGCCCGCTCCCCGACATGGACGTAGAGCGCCCCCGCGTCGAAGGCCGCCGCGAACCCCACGGTGACGCGCGCGATCAGCTGGAAGTCCCCTTCGGGCGCCCCCAGCAGACGCGGCGCGTCGGAGGCGGGGTCCAACCCTTCATCGGTGGGCGGCACGAACCGGTCCTGCCGGGGGCCCGCCCATCCGGTGAGCACACCGTCCTCGTGGGACCAACTACCGTCGGGTCCGTAAGCACGGAGGGGAAAGGGCAGTTCGGGGATTTCCACGTCCGGTACCTGTTCGATCAGGGGTCAGTGCACGTCCCTAAGGGGGCGGGGAACTGCGCGACCAGCCACGACCGGCCCGCAGCCCGCGAACAAACCGCAACCCGCCACGGCGCACCCCGCGGAGCGCTACCGCTCCAGACGCCCGTCGAACCGACGCGGCAACCCCAGCGGGTTGTCGTCCCGCAGCTCCGCCGGCAGCAGCGCCTCGGGAGCGTTCTGATACGCGACCGGCCGCAGCCACCGCTCGATGGCCGTACCGCCCACAGAAGTGGACGTCGACGTCGTGGCCGGGTACGGCCCCCCGTGGTGCTGGGCCGGAGCCACGGCAACACCTGTCGGCCACCCATTGACCAGCACACGCCCCGCCAGCGGCGTCAGCTCCGCGAGGATCTCCGCGCCGCGCCCCTCCCCGGCCGCCTCCTCCGTCGACAGATGAACCGTCGCCGTGAGGTTGCCGGGCAGCCGGGACAGTACGGCGTGCGCCTGGGCGTCGTCCTCGTAGCGGGCCACGACCGTCACCGGCCCGAAGCACTCCTCCAGGAGCAGGTCGTACGCCCCCTCGCTGGTCAGCTTCTCCGCGGCCACCGTCAGGAAGCCCGCGCTCACCGTGTGCTCGCCACCCGCGCCCGGCGTCACCGGGGTCTCCACGTCGGGCAGCTCTGCCCGCTCGGCGACGCCCGCGACGAAGTTGTCCCGCATGCGGTGGTCGAGGAGCACCCCGGCCTCGGTGTCGCTGACGGCGTCGGTCAGGGACTTGAGCAGTCGGTCGCCGGACGCGCCGGCCGGAGCCAGCACGAGGCCCGGCTTCACGCAGAACTGGCCGACGCCCAGCGTCATCGAACCGGCGAGCCCGGCACCGATCGCCTCGGCCCGCTCCGCGGCCGCCGCCTCCGTGATCACGACGGGGTTGAGCGACCCCAGCTCGCCGTGGAACGGAATCGGCACCGGCCGCGCGGCCGCCGCGTCGAAGAGGGCGCGCCCGCCCCTGATGGAACCGGTGAAGCCCGCGGCCGCGACCAGCGGGTGCTTGATCAGCTCGATGCCCGCCTCGAAGCCGTGGACGAGACCGATGACGCCCTCGGGGATGCCCTGCGCGGCGGCGGCCCGGCGAAGGACGGACGCGACCAGCTCGGACAGGCCCGGGTGGTCGGGGTGGGCCTTGACGACGACCGGGCAGCCCGCGCCCAGCGCGCTCGCGGTGTCTCCGCCGGCCACCGAGAAGGCGAAGGGGAAGTTGGAGGCCGAGTAGACGGCGACGACGCCGAGCGGCACCTTGTAGCGGCGCAGGTCCGGGATCGGCGGGGTCGCGGTGTCGTCGGGGTGGTTGATGACGACGTCGAGGAACGCGCCCTCGTCGACGATGTCCGCGAAGGCGCGCAGCTGGTAGCAGGTGCGGGCGAGTTCGCCGGTCAGCCGGACCGGACCGAGCGCGGTCTCCGCGTCGGCGGCCTCGACGAGGTGGTCCTTCGACGCCTCCAGGCCGTCCGCGGCGGCGCGCAGGAAGGCCGCGCGGATCGCTCGGTCGGCGAGAGCGCCCCGCGCGGCGTGCGCGGCGCGGACGGTGGTGTCCACCTCCTGGGCTGTGGCCTCCACCGCAACCTGTTCCCGCTGCTTCCCGGTTCGGGGGTCGACACTCCAGACTGGTGCTGCTGCCACCGCGGTTCCTCCACGTCGCTTTACTTTCGGCTTACCTTCGGCGTATTGCCGCTTTGTTGCCGCAGTATCTAGGGTCATCCACCAGGGTCGTTCGATATGCTGAACGCTGTCTCTGATGATGAATATGCTGTTGGAGACTATTTCCCGTCCAACGAAGGGGTCAAGGGCGATGTCGGCAGCCGAGACAGGCGGCGGGGCACAGGTCAAGTCCGCGGTACGGACCGTTGAACTGCTGGAGTACTTCGCCGGACGCCCAGGAATGCACTCCCTCGCGGCCGTCCAGGAGGCCGTCGGGTATCCCAAGTCCAGTCTGTACATGCTACTGCGGACCCTTGTGGAACTGGGCTGGGTGGAGACGGACGCGACGGGCACCCGATACGGCATCGGCGTCCGGGCCCTGCTGGTGGGCACCTCGTACATCGACGGCGACGAGGTGGTCGCGGCCGCCCGCCCGACGCTGGACCGCCTCTCGGACGACACTACGGAGACCATCCACCTGGCCCGCCTGGACGGCACGAACGTCGTCTACCTCGCCACCCGCCAGTCCCAGCACTATCTGCGCCCCTTCACGCGGGTCGGCCGCCGGCTGCCCGCCCACTCCACCTCCCTGGGCAAGGCGCTGCTGAGCACCTACACGGACGAGCAGGTCCGCAAGATGCTGCCCGAGACCCTCCCCGCACTTACCGAGCACACGATCACCGACCGGGAGAAGCTCATCGAGGAGCTGCACCAGGTGCGGGAGCAGGGCTTCGCGGTGGACCGCGAGGAGAACACGCTGGGGCTGCGCTGCTTCGGCGTGGCGATCCCCTACCGCACTCCGGCGCGCGACGCGATCAGCTGCTCGGTGCCGGTGGCCCGGCTGACCCCCGCGCACGAGCAGATGGTGAAGGACGCTTTGTTCGACGCCCGTGACCGGCTGACCCTCGCCACCCGGAGGCTCTGAACCATGCAGGTCGTACTCCGCGACGTCCATGACAGCGACCTGCCGGTCTTCTTCCGGCAGCTCAACGACCCGGAGGCCCTGCGCATGGCGGCCTTCACCCCGCGGGATCCGGCCGACTGGGACGCCTTCGAGGCCCGGTGGAAACAGCAGAGGTCGTCGGCCGACGTAGTGGCGCGGACCGTACTTGCGGACGGTGACGTGGTGGGCAACGCGGCGGTGTACGGCGAGCCGGGCGAGCGCGAGGTGACGTACTGGATCGACCGCACGTACTGGGGCCGGGGCATCGCCACCGCCGCCCTGGGCGCACTGCTGACCGAGGTGCCGGAACGCCCCCTGTACGCCCGCGCCGCCGCCGACAACGAGGGTTCCCTGCGGGTCCTTGCCAAGTGCGGCTTCCGCCCGGCCGCCCGGGCCACGGGATACGCGACCGCCCGCGGCGAGGAGATCGACGAGGTCGTGCTGACGCTGCAGGCGTGAGTTCGGCCGGAGGCGGACTTCTTCATGAACGCCCGATGAGAAATCCGGCGGAAGGGAACGTTCCGGCCGCTCCCGCTCGTCTTTCTGAGCGGGATGAACAAAACGATCAGGCGCGCCTCCGTCTTCACGCTGCTGCTGGTGTTCGCTCTGCTGATCAGGGCGACTTGGGTGCAGTTCTACGACGGCAAGGCGCTCGCGGAAGACAAGGACAACCGGCGCAACGCGATCGAGCTGTACAGCGAGCCGCTGGGTGACATCGTCGTGGGCGGCAAGTCGGTCACCGGCTCGGCGCCCACGAGCGGCGACCTCAAGTACAAGCGGACGTACACGGACGGCAAGCTGTACTCGGCCGTCACGGGCTACAGCTCGCAGGTGTACGGAGCGACGCAGTTGGAGGGCATCTATCAGGACCTGCTCGACGGGACCGACACCCGTCTGAAGACCGTGATGGACACGGTCACCGGCAAGCGCGCCGACCCGGGCAACGTGATCACGACGATCGACCCGGCCGTGCAGAAGGCTGCCTACGACGCGCTCGGTGACACCAAGGGCGCCGCCGTCGCGATCGACCCGGCCACGGGCAAGATCCTCGCGGTCGTCTCCACCCCGTCGTACGCCCCGTCGACGCTCACCACGGGCGCGGGCGACGCGTGGACGCGGCTCACCAAGGACCCCGAGAAACCGATGACGAACCGGGCGCTGCGCCAGCCGCTGCCGCCGGGCTCGACGTTCAAGCTGGTCGTCGCGGCGGCCGCGCTGGAGGACGGGCTGTACTCGTCGGTGGACGAGAAGACGGACAGCCCGGACCCGTACAAACTGCCGCTCTCCAACAACGTGCTGTCGAACGAGAACCCGTCGGCGCCCTGCGAGAACGCCTCGATCCGGGTGGCCCTGCAGTACTCCTGCAACAACGTTTTCGCGAAGATGGCCGTCGACCTGGGCCAGGACAAGGTCCGGGCGCAGGCGGACAAGTTCGGGTTCAACGACGCCTCGCAGGACGTGCCGGTGCGGGCGTACGAGAGCGTGTACCCGAAGGACATGGACAAGGCGCAGACGGCCCTGTCGGGCATCGGCCAGTTCGACGTGACGGCGACGCCGCTGCAGATGGCCATGGTGTCGGCGGCGATCGCCAACGGCGGCAAGCTGGTCTCGCCGCACATGGTCTCGCAGATCACCGACAGCGGCGGTGACGTCCTGGAGAACTACGACGACAACACGGACACCACGGAGATCGTCAGCTCCTCCACCGCCGAGCAGTTGCGGTCGGCGATGCAGACGGTGGTCGAGGAGGGCACCGGTACGAACGCGCAGATCTCGGGCGCCACGGTGGGCGGCAAGACCGGTACGGCCCAGCACGGCGAGAACAACAGCCAGACGCCGTACGCCTGGTTCACGTCGTACGGCAAGGCCGACGGCAAGGAGGTCGCCGTGGCGGTGGTCGTGGAGCAGTCGGACGCGGCCCGGTCGGAGGTCAGCGGCAACGGGTTGGCCGCGCCGGTGGCCAAGTCCGTGATGGAAGCGGCGCTGAAGAACTAGGAAACCGGGGCAGCCTCTGCGGAGGCTGCCCCGGTCCGACTGCTTCGCTACCGCGCTACTGCGTTACTTGGCGCCGAGGATCTGCTCGATCGGGTCGATCGCGAAGTACACCAGGAACAGCGCCGAGGTCGCCCACAGCAGCCAGTGGATCTCCTTGGCCTTGCCGAGGACCGTCTTGATCACCACGTAGGCGAGGAAGCCGGCGCCGATGCCGTTGGTGATGGAGTAGGTGAACGGCATGACGGCGATGGTCAGGAACGCCGGGATGGCGATCTCGTACTTGTCCCAGTCGATGTTCTTGACCTGCGTCATCATCAGGAAGCCGACGGCGACCAGGGCCGGGGCGGCCGCCTGGAGCGGGACGATGGTGAGCAGCGGGGTCAGGAACAGGGCGAGGGCGAACATGCCGCCGGTGACCAGGTTGGAGAAGCCGGTGCGCGAGCCCTCGCCGACGCCGGCCGCCGACTCGATGTAGGACGTGGCGGAGGAGGACGAGGCCGCGCCGCCCGCGACCGCCGCGGCACCGTCGATGAGCAGTACCCGGCCGAGGTTGGGAACCTTGCCCTCCTCGTCGAGGAGGCCGGCCTCGGCGCTGATGCCGACGACGGTGCCCATGGTGTCGAAGAAGTCGGACAGGATCAGCGTGAAGATCAGCAGGACGACGGTGATCACGCCGACGCCGGCCGCGTCGAAGGCGCCGAACAGGCTGAAGTGACCGAGCAGTCCGAAGTCGGGGGTGTCGACGACCTTGTCGGGCCAGGCGGGCGTGGTCAGGCCCCAGGCCTTGATGTCGGCGATCGAGTTGATGATCATCGCGACGATCGTCATGGTCACGATGCTGATCAGGATGGCGCCCTTGACCTTGCGGGCGAGCAGACCGATCGTCAGCAGCACACCGAGGCAGAAGACGAGGATCGGCCAGCCGGTGAGGTTGCCGGTGGCGCCGAGCTGGACCGGGACCGTGGTGTTCGCGATGTCCGGGATACGGCTGACGAAGCCGGCGTCGACGAAACCGATGAACGCGATGAACAGACCGATGCCGACGCTGATGGCCTGCTTGAGCGCTTGCGGGATGGCGTGCATGACGGCCTCGCGCAGCCCGGTCACCACCAGGACGCAGATCAGCAGACCTTCGAGGACGACCAGGCCCATCGCGTCGTCCCAGCTCATCAGCGGGGCGATCTGGAAGGCGACGACCGCGTTCAGGCCGAGTCCGGCGGCGAGCGCGAGGGGCAGGTTGCCGCCGACGCCCATGATGATCGTCATGACGGCGGCCACCAGGGCGGTGGCGGTGGTGAGTTGGACGGCGTCCAGCTGGTGGCCGAACTTGTCCTTGGCGCTGCCGAGGATGATGGGATTCAGGACAAGGATGTAGGCCATCGTGAAGAACGTGGCGAAGCCGCCGCGTATCTCACGGGCGAAGGTGGATCCCCGCTCGGAGATCTTGAAGAACCGGTCGACGCTGTTCGCCGCCGGTGGCGAGGCGCTCGGCCGGTCAGCCACCTTCTGCGGTTGGGACATGGTTGATGCTCCTTGTTGCCTGAATGATCTGTGTGCGGACGCTGGCTGGATTGTTCCCCGCGCTGAACCCGTTTCAGGTTTTCGCCGTGTTACGGAATCAGGGTCGGGGGACCATACAGCGTTCGAAGGCCCGTACGAAACAAGCAGTCGATCACTGCTACGCTTCCGGATCTCGTCCCGGCGGACGCCGGACGATCACATGTCATTTACATGACACGCACAGGCGCCCGAGGGTGCCCGAGTCGCCGTGAGGAGAGGTCGCCCGTGGGCACAGTCGTCGACGACGCCGCCTCCGTGGAGTTCCACGCCTTCTTCGAGCGTCACTACGCCGAACTCTCCCGCCTCGCCCATCTGCTGACCGGCGAGGCCGACGCCGCCGACGACCTGGCGGCGGACGCGTTACTGGCGTTGTGGCACCGCTGGGACCGGGTCCGCGCGGCCGACCATCCGGCGGCGTACGCGCGCGGAGTCGTCGCCAACCTGGCCCGCACCCGCATCCGCAGCGCCGTCCGTGAGCGGCGGCGCATCGCCCTGTTCTGGTCGCAACGCGAGGAGAAGATCGAGAACCCGGACGTCGCCGGCGTGGTGGACGTGCAGGAGGCCCTGCGCAGGCTGCCGTTCCGCAAGCGGGCGTGTGTGGTGCTGCGGCACGCGTTCGACCTCTCGGAGAAGGACACCGCGCTCGCCCTCGGCATCTCGGTCGGTACGGTGAAGAGCCAGACCTCGAAGGGCATGGCCGAGCTGCAGCGGCTGCTGGGCACACAGGCGGCACCCCTTAGAGTGCATGCGGCGATGGCGCGAACCGGTGACGCCGCGGGAAGGGACCGATGACCATGCAGCGGGAGGTGCACGACAAGCTGCGTGCCCGGCTGCACGAGGCAGCCGGAACGCATCAGCCCGACCGCGCGCGCATCCTGGCCCGGATCGAACGCGGCATGGCCGAACAGACCCGCGCCGACCACCGGGCCACCCGCCCGCCGGTGTTCGGCTGGGTACGGGTCGTCGCCGCCACGACCGCGGTCGCGGGCGTACTCGGTGTCGGCGGCTACGCGGTGGCGTCCGCGGTGAAGGAGGACACCTCCCCGCAGGGAACGGTCGCGGTCACCGGGACACCGTCCCCGGACGCGACGAGCCGCGCGCCCGCCCCGCCCCCGGACCCGACGCCGAGCGCGCCGAAAGAGACCCGCGAGGCCGGCACGTCGCCTTCGCGGACCCCGAGTGCGTCCGCCACCGCCGAGGCGCCCACCGCCTCCGGCACCGAGGACGGGCCGCTGTGGTCGGACGGCTCGGTGGACCCGCACAGCAACGAGTTCTGGGGTCAGAGCAACGTGACCCTCAAGACGAGCGAGAAACTCACCGCACTGACCGTCCGGTTGAAGGTCAGGCAGACCGGCGGGGTCACCTCGACGGGAGCCTGGCGATCCGCTCCCGAGGACGACTTCACGGCGACGGTGGTCGAGCAGGACGGCTTCCTCGTCTACACCTGGGTGCTCAAGCCCGACCGTTCCCTGGGGTCGGGCGAGTGGGTGTTCGCGGGCCAGTACGACCACGACCGCGGCGGCCGGGACGCGAAGGACGACAGCTACGGGATCACCGCCACCGTGGACGGTGAACAGCGTGCCGTGGCGGGCGACTTCGCCGCCCGTGAAGAGGACGAGGGCGACTCGTAGAAAAATCCTGAAGGGGCGGCAACCCTTTCTCCACGCGTGGCGACCAGGAAGCGCAAGGTTCCTCCCACGCAAGGAATGGGCATGACTCCACGAGCCGAAAAGCGCGTCCGACACCGCCGCCGGATCACCAAGAGGCGGGCCGTGATCGCCTCGACCGCCGCGTTAGGCATCACCGGCGCGGCCATCGTCACCACGACGATGCTGTCCACCGCCGGCGCCGCCTCCGCGTGGCCCACCCCGAGCGGCAGCAAGGCCGTGTCGTCGACCATCAAGGTGTCCGGCACGTACGACGGCAAGCTCACGAAGTTCTACGGCTCCGGCGCCCTGGGCGGCGACGGCCAGGAGGAGGGCCAGGACCCGGTCTTCCAGCTCGCCGACGGCGCGGTCCTCAAGAACGTCGTCATCGGCACCCCGGCCGCCGACGGCGTCCACTGCCTGGGCAGCTGCACCCTGCAGAACGTGTGGTGGCTGGACGTCGGCGAGGACGCCGCCACCTTCAAGGGCAAGTCGGCGTCGTCCGTGTACACGGTCTACGGCGGCGGCGCGAAGAACGGGGCGGACAAGGTCCTCCAGTTCAACGGCGCGGGCAAGCTCGTCGTCAGCAAGTTCCAGGTCGAGAACTCCGGCAAGCTGGTGCGCTCCTGCGGCAACTGCTCCACGCAGTACAAGCGGACCGTCATCATCAACGACGTGGACGTCACCGCGCCGATGAACTCGATCGTCGGCATCAACTCCAACTACGGGGACACCGCCGCCCTGCGCAACGTGCGCATCCACGGCGACAGCGGCAAGAAGATCAAGACCTGTGTCCGCTTCCAGGGCAACAACACCGGCAAGGAGCCCACCCAGCTCGGCGTCGGCCCGGACGGAACGTCCTGCAAGTTCTCGTCATCTGACATCACGTATCAGTGACCCCCTGACTCCGGGCCGTCGCCCAGACGTCCGACGGCCCGGATGCCGGCCGGCCTGAGCCCCCCTTCGGGCCGGCCGGAAGTACTGGTCGAGCCCCCCTCGGCCGGTACGTGGGACGCCCCCGCCGGTGACGACCGGCGGGGGCGTCCAGCTGTGGTCCCGCTACTTCATCGCTTACCGATGGCCGCCGACCCTGTGGCCAAGAACGTCGTGGCGGGCAGCGAGCCGTCCGCCCTGCGGGCGCCATGGGCCGCGGTGGCATCGGTGGCATCGGTGGCCTTGAACGCCGGTGTGCTGACGCCGGTGTCCCAGTTGTTCGCCGCGGAGACCGTGGACGAACCCAGCTTGCACAGGCCGCCGTTGTTGCCCACCGCAAGGTTCCGAGCCAACCGAGCCTTCCCCGTGGCGAAGGAGAACCCCGCCTCCGCGTTGGCGTAAGCGGTGTTCCGGTTCAACACGATCGCACCCCGGTTGGAGTTCTCCGTGAACCCGTTCGACGTGTTGTCCCACGCCGCGTCGTTGTTGACGACGTGCGCGACCGTGACTCCCCCGCCGCCCAGCTCGAACCCGTTGCCGTTGCCCTTGAACGCCGAGTCACCCCACCGGTTCTCGCCGTTGCCGAAGGCCCATGTGTGCTCGATGGTGACCGGCGAGGAGAACTGCCACAGGTCGAGGCCGTCGTCGGAGTTGTCGTACAGCCGCGCCCCGATGATCTTGTTACCCGTCCCGGAGCCGAACTTCACGGCGACGCCGTCGGCGTTCTCTCCGTGCCCGGCCGGGTCGTAGTTGCCGTAACTGTCCAGGTTCCGCACGAGGTTGTTCGTCGTGCCGTCGCCGCGCAGGGTGAAGCCGGAGTCGCCGTTGTGCGCGGTGACGAGGTTCTCGAAGACGCCGCCGACCGAGGAGGTGACGACGAAGCCCTGGGCCGGGGAGTTCTGGAAAGTGAGGTTCTGGACGGTCCAGTGGTCGCCGTAGATCCCGGCGAGCCAGGACCCGTCGGCCAGCTTGGAGCCGTCGATCCGCACCTTCTCGCTGCCGTACGCCCGCAGCGTGATCCGCGCCGAACTCGTGCCGTCGGCCGTGGACTTGAGGGTGGCCGTCGGGTAGTACGAGCCGGCGCGGACCTGGATGACGGTGCCCGCGGACGCGTTCTTGACGGCCGACTCCAGCTGGGCGGTGGTGGAGACGGTGACCGTCGTCGAGGCGGCCTGGGCACCGCCGTTCGAGAGACCGAGGTGGACGCCGACGGCGCACGCGGTGACGGCCACCGCCGCGGCGATCGAGAGGGTCCGCGTCCTGCGGTGACGTCCGGTGCCGAGGCGCACGAGGGCGTTCCTTTCCTGGGAGATGGGCAGGAAGCGGACCGGAGGGGCCGCCCCGGCCCGCTTCTGACATCCGGTCGCCGCCCCGGCCGAAAAGGTTGCCGCCACCTCGCGAAAACGATCGAAACTTTCGCTCCCGTCGGCCCCAGCCACACCGATTGACCAGCTGTCCCCCTCCTATGACACTCCGAAGGCGAACCGATCCCACAGAATCCCCCAAGCTCACACAGGATGTGTCATGCGCCCCCGCAGACGTCGTACCGCTCGCACGCTCCTGGCCCCCTTGCTGGCCCTTCTCCTCTCCCTCCTGGCCATACCCCCCAGCACTGCCCAGTCAGGAGCTCCACCCGTGAAGCAGTCCAAGTACGCCGGCTATCTCTTCGCCTACTTCACCGGCGAGGGCACCGCCGACGGCGAGCAGATCCGCTATGCCCTCAGCCGCGGCAACGACCCGCTGCACTGGCGGGAGTTGAACGCGGGCAAGCCGGTCCTGACGTCCACGACCGGCGAGAAGGGGCTGCGGGACCCGTTCGTGATCCGCTCCCCCAAGGGCGACAAGTTCTACATGATCGCCACCGACCTGAAGATGTACCAGAACAGCAGCGGCAGCTGGGACTACGTCCAGCGGCACGGCAGCAGGTCGATCATGATCTGGCAGTCCACCGACCTGGTCCACTGGACCGACCAGCGGCTGGTGAAGGTTTCCCCCGACAACGCGGGCAACACCTGGGCACCGGAGGCCTATTGGGACGACTCGCTCGGTGAGTTCGTCGTCTTCTGGGCGTCGAAGCTGTACGCGGACGACGATCCCGACCACACCGGATCGACGTACAACAAGATGCTCTACGCGACCACCAAGGACTTCCGCGCCTTCAGCGAGCCGAAGGTCTGGGACGACCCCGGCTACTCGGTCATCGACTCGACGGTCGTGAAGTACAAGGACACCTACTACCGCTACACCAAGGACGAGCGCGACCCGTCCTCCAGCTCGCCCTGCTCCAAGTTCATCACCGGGGAGAAGTCGACGAGCCTGACGGACACCTCGTACGACTTCGTCTCCGACTGCATCGGCAGCGGCTCGATCGACCGCGGCGAGGGGCCGACGGTCTTCAAGTCCAACACCGAGAAGAAGTGGTACCTGTTCATCGACGAGTACGGCGGCCGCGGATACGTACCGTTCGAGACCACGGACCTCGACTCGGGGAAGTGGACGATGTCCACCAACTACCAGCTGCCCGCGAGCCCGCGCCACGGCACGGTGCTGCCGGTCACCGGCGCCGAGTACGCCCGGCTGCTCGCCACGTACGGCCGCTGAGCCGCACCGGCTCCGGCCCGGCCCTGTTCGGGGCGCGCGGTCGGAGCCGGTACGGCGATGAGCCTCAGCTGACGTAGTACGTCGGGTTCGGCAGCTTGTACGTGCGGTCGGCGTAGCCGCCCTCGAGGTCCGAGTACTGGTCGCCGAAGTTGGCGACGATGTCGTATCCGAGGTCCTTCTCGATGTGCTGCCGGGTGCCGGACTTGTACTGCACGGTGGTGCAGGTCCAGGTGCCCGGCGTGGCGCAACCGCTTAGGTACGACGGCGGGTTGGCCTTGTCCTTGAGGAACACGTGGTCGGCGTCGAGGTTCACATCGGCGCCGATCTTCTTCAGGTTCTCCACGGCCGCCGAGCGCTGCGCCTCGCTCAGGCCCGAGTTGTAGAACACCTCGACGCCCTTCTTCTCGGCGTACTGCACGAGTTCGGGGCTGCCGAAGACGGCCGGGCGGTCGGCCTTGTTCACGTAGTCGGCCCATGTGGTCGAGTTGTACGTGTAGTTGTAGCGCTTCTCGTAGTCGAGGCTGAGCAGCAGCGTGTCGTCGATGTCGAAGACGACCGCGGGCTTCTCGCCCCTGTGGTGGGCCTTGCGGGCGGCCTGGTCGATGTACTTTCTCGCGGACGCGTCGATGCGCGCGAGGTCCTTGGCGTACGGACTGTCCGGGGATGCCTGGTAGACGCCGTTCGCGTCGGGCGTGGTGCCGTAGTAGGTGTCGATGTCCTTGACCAGCAGCCCGATGTTGTAGGGCTCGTGCGTCGAGTTGGCCGTGGACTGACCGGCGGTGGCCGCGCCGGTGCCGTACAGGGCAGCACCGGCGACGGCACAGGCGGCGGTGACGGCGGCGATACGCAGTGGCTTATGCATGACAGGTTTCTACGCGCGTCACCCCTGCGGGCGCGAGACCCGTTGCCCGATCGAGACCTCCCGCACAGGCAAAAATCGGGTCAAGCGCCCCGGCGGGTCAGTTCATCGTCGCGCCGATGGTGGTCGAGCCCGTCGTCAGGAACGTCGTGGCGGGGAGGGTGCCGCTCGCGCTGCGGGCGTTGTACGTGCTGCTCGCGTCGGTCGACTTGAAGGCCGGGGTGGCGATCCCGGAGTCCCAGTTGTTGCCGGAGGAGGCGACCGAGGAGCTCTTGCTGACCGCGCCGCCGCCGTTGCTGACGGCGAGGTTCTTGCCGAGCTTGGCCGCGCCGGTGGCGAAGTAGTAGCCCCACTTGGCGTTGGCGTAGGCGGTGGTGCGGTTGATGACGATGGCGCCCTTGTTGGAGTTCTCGGTGAAGCCGTTGCCCGCGTTGTCCCAGGCGGCGGAGTTGTTGATGACGTGCGCGACGACCTCGCCGTCGCCGCCCAGCTTGTAGCCGTTGCCGTCGCCGGCGAACGCGGAGTCGCCCCAGCGGTTCTTGCCGTTGCCCATCGCCCAGGTGTGTTCGACGGTGACGGGCGAGGAGAAGGACCAGAAGTCGAGGCCGTCGTCGGAGTTGTTGTAGAGGCGGGCGCCGGTGATGAGGTTGCCGGTGCCGGAGCCGAACTTCACGGCGATGCCGTCGGCGTTCTCGCCGTGGGTGGCGGCGTCGTAGTGGCCGTAACTGTCGATGTTCCGCACAGTGTTGTTGACCGTGCCGTCGCCGGTGAGTGTGAAGCCGGAGTCGCCGCCGTTGATGGTCTTGATGTTGTTCCAGTTGGTGCCGGTGCAGGACTGGCAGACGACCGCGCTGTCCGGGGAGTTCTGGAAGGTGATGTTGGAGACGTTCCAGTAGTCGGCGGTGAGCTTGAAGATCCAGCCGCCGGAGGGGAGCGACGAACCGTCGATCTTGACCGTTTCCGAGCCGTACGCGGTGAGCGTGATCGGCGCGGAGGAGGTGCCGTTGGCCGTGGACTGGAGGGTGGCCGTCGGGTAGTAGGTGCCGCCGCGGACCTGGATGACGGTGCCGGCGGTGGCGTTCTTGATGGCGTTGGACAGGTCGGTCGAGTTGCTGACGACCACGGTCGCGGCCTGGGCCTGGGTGGGGAGGACGGCGAGTCCGGCGCCCAGCGAGAGCGCCGCGACGGCCGTGAGAGCGGTACGACGAGACATGGAGTGCGGGTCCTTTCGTCGTGCGGGGGGGATGGGGAGGGTCAGAGGACGCGGTCCAGCCATGTGAAGACCTCGTCCTGCATGCGGTCGACGAAGACATGGCCGAGGTCGGGCCAGGTCTTGAGGTGCAACCGCTCCTCGGCGTGGCGCGAGCGCCAGACGGCGCGCAGCTTGTCGTGGGCCACCCGTACGCCGTCGGCGGGGAAGAGGGTGTCCAGCGCGCCGTCGAAGAAGAGCATCGGCCTGGGTGCGGCGATGCCCGCCACGTCGGGGAAGTCGAGGAACCGGGGAAGCCCGGGGTGGAGCATGTAGTACGACGACTGCCCGCGCAGCGTGTTGTTGCCGGGCACCATCATTTCCTTCAGCCCGGTCATCCAGCACACGCTCGCCGCGGCGGCGATGTCGTCGCTGAGCGCGGCCGTCTGCCAGGCGCGGTAGGCGCCCATGGAGAACCCGACGGCGGCGACGCGGCGGGCGTCCACGCGGACGAGGCCGGCCAGGAACCGGGCGGCGCGGGCGTCCTCGCGGGCCATGAGTCCGGCGAGCGAGGAGCCGAGGTTGTAGAAGTTGGAGGCGAGGGCCTGCTGCTGGTCGTAGGTGAGGGGGCCGCGGTCGCCCCAGCCGAGCGCGTCCAGGCACAGGACGACATAGCCGCGCCTGGCCAGTTCGTCGCCGACGAACCGCCCGCTGAAGTACTTGTCCGCCCACGCCTGCGCGGAGGCGAGGCGGGTGTCGTCGTACCAGGGCCGGACGAGCTTCTCCTTCCCGATGTCGAACCTGGCTCCGTGGTCGTGGAGGAGCAGTACGGCGGGGAAGGGGCCGGTGCCGTGCGGGGTGAGCAGGGTGCCGCGGACGCGCTCGTACGAGGTGAGGGAGAGGGTCACCAACTCTCTGGTGTAACCATCGCCTTGGGGTCCGGCGGTGAACTCCGGCACGTACGGCGTCTTGTCCTGCCGGTCGACGAGGAGGTGCTCCTCGACCTTGGAACGTGCGGCGCGGCGCCAGGCCTTGAAGTCGCGCACGGGTGACGTGCCCCAGGCGAGCGGGAAGCGCAGCTCGTCCTTCAGCGCCGGGTGGAAGTCGGGCAGGTTGCCGCCGACGAGTTCGGCGGCCTGCGCCTGGCCGGGAGCACCTCCGAGGAACGCCGCCGCGGCGGCTCCCGCCACGAAGGTCCGGCGGCCGAACAGCTCACTCATACTGCCTCCCGGGGCCGGCGTGACGCAGGACGTGGTGCTCGACCGCCGACGGGGACCTGAGGGGCCGGTAGTCGTAGACGTCGGCGGGGTCCCAGCCGACCTCGCTGGTCAGGCCGAGGCCGCTCGCCACGGCGTTCAGGTGGGCGGGGCGGCCGTTGAACCAGGAGCCGGTGTCCCGGAAGTGCTCGCCCCCGTAGTCCGCGACCACGAGGGCCGGGTTGCCGCGCGGGTAAGCGAAGACGTTGCGTTCGGAGAAGATCGCGGATTCCAGGCCGGCGCCGAGCGCGTACAGGGTGTCGGCGGCCCGGCCCCGGTAGACGTTGTTGACGACGTGCACCTGCCCGAAGCGGACGCGGGGCGCGCGCTGCACGATGTCGGTGAAGAGGTTGCGGACGAAGGTGACCTTGAGGTGCCCGCGGTCCCGGTCGCCGCGTCCGTCCCCCGACCCGATGAGGATCGCCTTGTCGTGGTCGGTGAACCGGCTGTCTGAGACGGTGACGAAGTCGGAGCCGTCCTCGATGTCGAGGAGGCCGTCGTGCCGCTGGACGTGCTCGCCGTTGAAGCCCAGGGGCGCCTCCCGGTCGGGGAAGCGGCCGTCGGTGAAGGTGCAGTGGTCGACCCAGATGTTCTTGCCGGTGATCACGGTCATCGCGTCGAAGCGGGCGTTCCAGTTGCCCTGCGTCCCGTCGTCCGGCGACCAGCTGGTGAAGTGGTCGACGGGCGCTTCGAGGTGCAGGTTCCGGACGATGATGTTCGTGCCCGTGTTGACGGTCAGGAAGACTCCGAGGAGCCTGGCGTCGCCGCCCACGCCGACGAGGGTCGTGTTGCTCGGCACGGTCAGCTGGATCTGCAGCTTCTCCTTCGTCGATCCGGTCTGCCGTAGCCGGCGCTGCTGTGTGCAGTAGTCGTAGCGGGTGTCCGACCAGGTGCCGCCGTCCTCGCCGAAGCAGGACATGTATTGCGCGAGGTCGTATCCGGGCGCGTAGTCCTGCTCGCCGAGCAGTGAACCGTCCGCCGCCTCATGGCCGTTGATGTCGCCGACGACCCGGATCACCTTGGGTGCGGCGGGGTCGCCCCGGTTGGCCAGGGCCTCCTTGAGTTCGGCGCGGGTGTGCACCGTCCAGGTGGTGCCGCCCGCCCCGCCGGTGGTGCCGGAGCCGGTCGAGGCCCAGCCGACGGGGGTCCGGGCGCCAAGGGCGGAGGCCTGGGTGGGCAGGAGCAGGAACGCGCAGGCCAGGAGCGCTGTGACGACCCTACGCACGAGGCCGCCAGTCGCCGAGATACGTCTTCTTGGTGTGCGACTCGGCTTCGGCCGCCGTCAGTTGGGGCCGGTTCTCCGGCACCGTGATCTCCGCGCCCGGACCCGTGTTGCGGTACTCGGCGAACCGCATGGTCTGCCAGGGGTACGCCTCCCGCATGTTGGTGTACGGCGCCACCGCGTCGATCCCGGAACCGATCCGGGTGTCCCGCACGACGAGGGAGGGCCAGGCGGTCGTCTCGTACGACGGCACCCACGGCCGGGCCAGCTTGTACGCCCCGTCCTCGGCGGCGGAGGTGATCCGGGAGCGGACGGCGAGGATGCCGTGCGGGTTGGCACGGGCGGTGGACGGGGCGAAGACCATGCCCTTGGGCGTGAAGGTCACGTCCCGTCGCAGCGTGCGGAAGTGGCAGTCCTCGAACACCGCGGTCGCCCGGCCGAAGACGAAGTCGACGTCGCCCTCGATGTAGCAGCGGTGGAAGTACTGCCGGTCGAAGGCGTCCAGCGCGGTCGTCTCGACGAAGAGCGTGTCCTGGTGGGCCAGCAGCCGGACGTTCTCGAAGTGGGTGCGGTCGCCGTACGTGTACGCCGCCACCGCCTGTGTTCCGGTGATCTCGGGGTGGTCGGCGCGCAGCCAGTCGTTGGCGAGGGTGAGGTCACGGACGGTCAGTCCGGGGGCCGCCGAGGTGAAGGTGGCGGAACCGGCGGTCCCGTACGTGCCCGAGCCGTCCGGCTTCTGGGTGCCGTTGGCGTTGTCGTAGACGATGACGACGTCACGCGGGTCGCGCGTGGCACCGCGCAGGGTCAACCCCGCTTTGTCGGCCGGGATGTCGACGACCTGGCGGTACGTCCCGGGGTGCACGACGATCGTCCAGCCGGGGCCGGTCACCGCGTCGACGGCCGCCTGGACGGAGTCTTGGGGGCGGACGTGCAGGACACGGCGGCCCACCGCCCAGGCGGGACCGGCACCGGCCGCCACCACTCCGCCGGCGATGCCCGTGAGGAGCGTGCGCCTGCGCATCAGCGCTCCCCCTTCCACGGCGTCCAGTCACCGAGGTAGGCGGCCCGCGTGGCCGACGCGGCCTGCTCGTCGGTGAGTTGCGGCCGATTGGCGGGCACCGTGGTCTCCGCGCCCGGCCCCGTGTTGCGGTACTCGGCGAACCGCTGGTTCTGCCAGGGGAAGGAGTCCGACATGTTGGCGTAGGGCGCGACCGCGTCGATGCCGGGGCCGAGCCAGGTGCTGCGCACGGTGAGCGACGGGCGGGCGGTGGTGTCGGAGCTCGGTACCCAGGGGCGGGCCAGTTTGTAGTACGCGTCCGGGGCCTCGCTGGTGATCCGACTGCGGAGCACCAGGTAGCCGAGCGGGTTGGCGCCCGCCGTGGAGGGCGCGAAGACGAAGCCGTACGGTGCGGTCGTCAGGTCGGTGCGGTTCAGGGTGCGGAAGTGGCAGTTCTCGTAGACCGCGGTGCCCCGGCCGAAGACGAAGTCGACGTCGCCCTCGACGTAGCAGTGCGCGTAGTACTGCCGGGCGAAGACGGACAGCGCGAAGGAGTCGGCGTACAGGGTGTCCTGGTGGCCGAGGAAACGGCAGTGGTGGAAGGCCGAGCGGTCGCCGAGGACCTTGATGGCGACGGCCTGGGTGCCGGTGATCTCGGGGTGGTCGGCGCGCAGCCAGTCGTTGGCGAAGGTGATCCAGCGGGCGGTGAAGCCGTCGGTGCGGATCAGGGTGGTGGCGGAGCCGGTGGTGCCGTAGGTGCCGGAGCCGTCGGGCTTCTTCGTGCCGGCCGCGTTGTCGTACACGATGACGACGTCGCGCGGGTTCTCGCTCGCGCCGATCCAGGTCATCTCGGCGGCGGCCTCGGTGCGCTGTCCGGTGGCCGGGTCGACAGCGCCGGCGGACACGGTCTCGCGGTACACGCCGGGCGCGATGACCAGGCTGTACCCGGCGGTGGTGGCGGCGCTCACGGCGGCCTGGACGGTGGTGAAGTCGCCGCGGCCCCGCTGGTCGACGTACAGCGTCTTCGGGGTGAGGCGGGCGGCCGGTGACCCGTACCGGCCGAACGGGAGGGGCCGGGCGGTGGCCTGGGCGGTCAGCGGTGCGGCCTCGGCGGGCAGGGCGGCCAGCCCGAGCGCGGCGCCCGCTCCGGCGCTCGCCATCAGGAATCCCCTTCTGGACAGGGGGAGTTGGAGGTGGGGCGAGGACATGCGGGTACTCCTTGGATGTGCGGCTCGGCAGGGTGGTTCGGTGCTTCCTCGCGTGGGGGTGCCGGGGGCCGGGGCGGGCGCACCCCTGATCGGGGTGCGGTGCGGGTCCGCCCCGGCCGGTTCACCGGGTGTCAGCGCAGGCGGCCGGCGCCCGCCTGATAGCCGACGATCGCCGGGATCGCCTTCGCCGGGTCGACCTTGGTGCGCAGGGTCGGCGTCCAGCCCGCGCCCGACTGCAGGGTCTCGGCGGGGATCTCCGCGTTGTGCACGGCGATCAGGTCGACGGCCTTGCCGTTGACGTAGTTGCCGGCGGCGGTGACCGGTGCCTCGCTCCACTTCTTGAGGATCTTCGCGGCGCTGATCCCCTCGGGCAGCGTGAACGCGTTCTTCTCGGCGACGAGTTGGGACTCCTTGCCGATGCCGTAGCTGTAGGAGAAGGAGGCGTCGGCCACGAAGTGGTTGTTGTACGAGTCGACCTGACCGAAGCGGACTCGCGGCGCGCGCTCGACCAGCTTCGAGAACAGGTTGTGGTGGAAGGTGACCTTCAGGTGTCCCCGGTCGCCCGCCGCCGTGGACTCGCTGTCGCTGTTGCCGATGAGGATCGTCTTGTCGTGGTCGGCGAAGACGTTCCAGGAGGCGGTGACGTAGTCGGAGCCGCGGACGATGTCCAGCTCGCCGTCGTGCTGCTGGTAGAGCATGCCGAAGTAGGTCGGCGCGGCGCTGTCGGGGTGGCTGCCGTCGGTGAACGTGTTGTGGTCCATCCACACATGGGTGGAGCCGTACACGACGGCGGTGTCGTACTCCGAGTTCCAGTTGCCCTTCGAGCCGTCGGTGGGGTCCCACTGCGGGAAGCAGTCGACGGGGCTCTCGAAGGTGAGGTTGCGGACGATGACGTTGTCCACGGCCTTGATCTGGAGGCTGGCGCCCTTGATGCCCGCGTTCCTGCCGACCCCGATGATCGTGGTGTTGGCCGGGATGTTCGCCTTGATGGCCTTGTCCTGGTCGGCGGCCGAGGTTCGGCGCAGCCCCTCGGGGCTGTCGGCGGGCTCGGCGCTCAGGTCGGTGTCGAGCCCCCAGGCCTCGGGCGAGTACTTCGCGAGGTAGGCGTCGAAGTCGTAACCGGGCGCGGCGAAGGCGTCACAGCCCTCGGAGACCGCGTCGATCGTCCCCTTCACCTTGATGATCTTCGCCGTGCTGCCCCCGGCGGCCAGGGCGGCCTTGAACTCCGCCCAGGTGCTCACGGTGTAGACGTGCTCGGCGTCGGCGGCGGCACCGCCGGTGGTGCCGGTCCCGTACGACGCCCAGCCGTCGTTGGCGGCGAGGGTCTGCCGGGCCAGGTCACGGGAGGTGTGGGCCTGGGCGGTGGTGCCGGTGACCGTCAGGGCGAGGGCGGTGCAGCCGACCACGGCCATGCTTGTGGCATGCCCATGCCATCTCTGTGCGTTCATTGTGCGGCTCTCTCTCGATGAAAGGTGGTTGCGCGGTGGCCGTCGGCCAGGTGATCAGGGGTGGTTACGCGGTGGTCGTCGGCCAGGTGATCCAGGACTCCGGGATCTCCGCGTCGAGCCGGCGCACGTCCTGCGGCGCCAGCACCCGGTGGTGCAGCAGCTCGGCGGCGACCAGCCGGGCCACGGCGATCGCACCCGGCGGGTTGAAGTGCGTGTTGTCCTGCTCGGTCGCGGTCCAGTTGAAGTACTTCTTCGTCTCCTCGACGCCGAGCTTCTGCCACAGCGCGAGCGACAGTGCCTGCAGGTCGAGCAGCGCCACGCGCTCCTCCTCGGCGAGCGCACGCATCGCCGCCGGATACTCGCCGTGAGTCGGCACGGCGTTGCCGCTCGCGTCGAACCTGCGACGCTCGACGGACGTGGCGAGCACGGGCCGGGCCCCACGGGCCCGGGCGCCCTCGATGTACAGGCGCAGATAGTCCTGGTACGTCGTCCAGGGCTCGGTGTAACGAGTGGGGTCCGTGGTCTTCTCGTCGTTGTGCGCGAACTGGACGAGCAGGAAGTCCCCCGGCCGGATCGCGGAGAGTATGACGTCGAGCCGTCCCTCGTCGACGAAGCTCTTCGAACTGCGCCCGTTCACCGCGTGATTGGAGACGGGCCGATCCTTGTGCAGGAAGAACGGAAGCGCCATGCCCCACCCGGTCTCGGGGGCGGCGTCGGCGTATTTCTGGGCGGCGGTGGAGTCACCGGCGATGTAGAGGGTCCGCGTACGACGGCCTGAGGCCTGCGCGGTACCGGTTGCGGCAAAAGCGAGAGGAACGGCGGCGAGCGCCGCGGTGGTGACCTGTCTGCGGGTGAGCGACACGACGATGTGCCTTTCTCGACGGCCTTACGAAATGCGGTGCCTTTCAAGTGGGGGGTATTCCCCGCGCCCCCTCAGGGGCGCGGGGAACCGCGCGACCAGCCACAACGAACCCGCAGCCGACCGCAAAGAGAAACCAGCCGAGCTCTTAGCCCTTCTGCTCGTTCCACTCCGCCTGAGCCGTGTTCAACTGCTCAGCCAGCGTGTCCAGGAAGTCCTTCTCACTCATCTTCCCGAGCAGCACCTTCTGGAAGTTCGGCTCGTTGTCCGACTTCGAGATCGTGCCCCAGTCGGGCAGGTAGTACGGCAGCTGGACAATGGTCGTGGAACCGTCACTCAGCGCTCCGGCCGCCAGCTTCGTGGGCTCGGCCTGCTGAACCCACGCGTCCTTCGCGGCGTCGTTGTTCGCCGGAACCTGACCGGCCGACTCGTTGAACTTCGAGTTCTCCGCGTGCGAGGTGGCGAACTCGATGAACTTCCAGGCGGCTTCCTTGTTCTTGGACGTCTTGAACAGCCCGAGCCCGTCAACGGGGTTGGACACCTGCACCCGCTTGCCGGAGGCGCCGATCGGCTGCGGAATTCCCCGGAACTTGTCGGTCCCGAACGCCTTCACATGGTCCTGGTAGGAGCCCAGGTTGTGGTTCAGCATTCCGATCGTGCCGGAATCCCACTGGGCGACCATCTTGGTGAAGTCGTTGTTGAGGTCGGCCGCCGGAGTGACCTTCTTGAAGAGGGCCGTGTACTTCTCCAGCGCCGCCACGTTCTTCGGGTCGTTGACCGTGGTCTTCTCACCGCTCGCGTCCCAGAAGGACGTGATGCCGGACTGCCCGTACATCGCGTCCAGCGCCTGGGCGATGGAGCCGGCGCCACCCCGGATGGTGTAGCCGAACTCGTTCTTGCTCGCGTTGGTCAGCTTGTCCGCGGCCTCGTAGAACTTGTCCCAGGTGGTGGGCTCGTCCAGACCCGCCTTCTTGAACAGGTCGGTGCGGTAGTAGAGGACACCGTTGTTGGCGGAGGTCGGAATCGAGTACAGGGTGCCGTCACCGCCGCCGGCGGCCTTCAGCGACTTGACCATGTCCTCGTTGAGCTTGCCGTTGAGGGAGGACTTGGACAGACGGTCGTCCAGCGGGTCCAGCGCGTTCTGCGCGGAGATCGCCGCGATCATCGCCGCGCCGACACCGCCGACGTCCGGCAGGCCGCCGCCCTGGATGGCGGTGTCGACCTTGGACTGGTACTCGGTGGAGGCGATCCCGACGTACTCGACGTCGATGCCCGGGTTCGCCTTCTCGAAGTCGGCGATGATCTCCTTCCAGATGTCGGTGCGGACACCGCCGTTGTTGTCCCAGAAGAGGACCTTGCCCTTGCCGCTGCCCTCGGCGCCCTTGTCACCGCCGGCGCCGCCGCCGTCGTCACCACAGGCGGTGGCCGTCAGCGCGAGCACGGAGCCCAGGGCGACGGCTATGGCCGCGCGCCTGCTTCTACGGATGCTGATCTTCATTGGTCGGCTCTCTTCTTCTGGATCCAGCGGAGATGTGAAGTTGTGGGGGGTCTGTGGTCGCCACGGCAGGTCAGCCGCGGGTGTGCGGCGCCCAGCCGTCCGTGCCCTTGAGGTAGTTCGCGACGGTGTACGCCTTCGCGTCGGCGTCACTCAGCTGCGGCCGGTCCGCGGTGACAGCCGCCCCCGGCCCGAAGGTCCGGTACTCGGCGAACCGCGCGTCCTTCCACGAGAACCCGCTCATGTCGGTCCACGGCGAGGCCTTGATCGCGGCGGGCAGTTCGGTGTCGCGGATCAACACCTGGGCGACCGCGGCCGGTTCGCCGCCCGGGTGCCAGGGGCGTCCGAGGTGGAAGGATCCCTCCGGCGCGTCACTCACGATCTTCGACTTCGTGATCAGGAACCCGTAGGGGTTCTCCGTCCAGGTCGAAGCCGCCGTGATGTAGCCGTTGTTGGTGGTGGAACCCCGGCTGAGCGCCTTGATGACGGACCGCTCGATGACAGTGGTCGCGCGTCCGTAGACGAAGTCGACATCGCCCTCGATGTACGAGTCGCGGATGTAGACCCGGCTGATCACGTCCAGCTTGGGGCTGTCGGTCATCAGGGTGTCCTGGTTGCCCAGGAAGACGGTGTCCTCGAAGACGATCCGGTCGCCGGTCGTCTTCATGGCGAGGGCCTGCTCGGCGCTGAGCTCGTGCGCGGCCTCGTCGAAGTCGTTGCTGAAGGTGAGGTTGCGGGCCGTGACGTCGTTCGCGGCGATCCGTACGGTCGCGCTCCCGGTGGAGCCGCCGTACGCGGCGGGCGTGTCGTAGACGATGACGGTGTCGGAGCGGTCATGTCCAGTCCCCTGCAGCACGATGTTCGGCTTCGTCGCGGGGATGTAGACCTTCGCCCGGTACGTTCCCGGCGCGACCGCGATCGTCACCGGGACGGCGTTGCCGTCGGGCACCGCGTCCACGGCGGCCTGCACGGTCGGGTAGTCGGCCGGAACCCGGAGGGGGACACCGATCCGCTTCTGCGGCCCGGAGAACGTCTTCACCAGGGCCGGCACGGCGGCCGCCGGGTCCAGCCGGTAGTCGTAGAAGTCCCGCGGATCGAAGGCGGCACCCCACTCGTCGGTCCGCCCGCTCGTGTTCCGCAGGATGGACCCGCGCTCCACCAACTCGGCGGTGGCGTCGGCCTGGTAGGGATGCTGCACACCGTCGAAGTAGCTGTTCTCGAGGACCATCTTCGTCTTGCCGCGCGACCAGTTCCCGTACGTCCACACCGGGTCGCCGTCGGCCACCTGCGCCGACAGGTAGTTGTTGTAGAGGTGGGCGTAGGCGCAGTTGTCGGCGGACGGGTTGCGCTGCTTCGTACCGGTGAACCAGTTGTGGTCGATGGTGATCTGCGTCAGCACGTTCGAGGTCCAGCCGATCCCGAACGCCTTGTTGTGGTTGCTGAACTGGTTGTAGGAGACGGTGATGAACTGGCTGTCCTTGCGGATGTCGAGCAGCCCGTCGCCCATGTGCGTGAAGCGGTTGTGGTCGATCCACACGTGGTCGACGGTGTCCATCTGGATCGCGTCGAAGTCGGTCGTCTTGCCGTCCCAGTCGCCCTCGACGTAGGAGTCGCGGATCGTCAGGTTGCGGACGATGACATTGCTGGTGCCGGGGTTCAGGTGGAGTTCCCCGTGGACGATCTCGCCGGTGTCGCCGACGCCGATGATCGTCTTGTTCGAGGTCACGACGATGTCCGAGCCGAACGGCTCGACGGCCACCGAGCCCGACACCCGTATGACGTACGGCTCTTCGGCCGCCGCGTACTTCGCCAGCGCCGCCTGGTCGGTGACGGTCACGACCTTGCCGCCCGCGCCGCCGGTGGTGCCGCCGGCCAGGGAGGCGAAGCCGTGGGCCCGGTCGGTCCAGCGGTCGGCCGCCGTCGAAGGGGCTGCGGCCTTCGAAACAGGGGCTGCGGCCTTCGCCTCACCGACAGCCCCGAGACACAGGGCGGCCACCAGGCCGAGCACGGCGGCCACGACTCTGCCGTGCCCCACTCTCGGCAAGCGCTTGCTATGGAGGTGCGTCATTGCGGCTCCAGACAAGAAGGGTGGCGCGTAGCGCCTCGTTGAGGGGTGGTGGTCGGGCGGCGGGCGGGAGTACGGGCCGGGTTACAAGGGGTTGATCCGGAACTGCGTGAAACTCGCCGCGCCGGCATGTCCCGGGCCGACGGGCGCGAGGGCGAACAGGCCGAGCAGGGCGCCGACCCAGCGCCAGGGGGTGGCGGCGAAGACCTGGCCGGACGGGCGCAGGCCGTCGCCGACGTCGTAGAAGAAGCGGCAGCGGGCTCCGGCGCCGATCTCGATCCGCAGTCGCGCGCGTCCCTCGGGCGCGAGCCGCGGGTGGTCGGCGTCGCGTTCCTTCTCCGCGACGGCCTCGGCGAACCGGTGCACGAGGTGGACCGTCCCGTCCGCCCCCCGCTGGAGTCCGATCCAGCTGAAGGCGTCGCCGAGGACCGCGAGCCCGGCCCGCGCCCCCGTCTCCTCGCCGTGCAGGGTCAGCTCGACCTCGACGGCGGACGGGATGCCCGGCAGCCGCTGGGTGAGGACGTTCGGCAGCTTGCGCAGGTCGTGCGCGTCGGCCGAGCGGACGCAGGCGAGACGGAGGCCGTCTTCCGAGTGCTGGGTGGCCCAGCCGTCATGGGGGTCCCAGTTGGCAGTCCACTGCCACTGGCGGCCGAAGCGTCCGCCGGGGAAGTCGTCGTCGGTGGCGGGTGCCGCGGCCTGCTGCGGCGGCAGGTCGGGCTTCTTGTACACGGCGACGGGGGCGCCGTCGTCTCCGAGCACCGGCCAGCCGTCCGCGCCCCAGCGCATCGGCTGGAGGTGGACGACCCGGCCGTAGGCGCCGCGCTGCTGGAAGTGCAGGAACCAGTCCTCGCCGGACGGGGTGCGCACCCAGCCGCCCTGGTGGGGGCCGTTGACGTCGGTGTCCTTCTGCTCCAGGACGATCTTCTCCTCGTACGGCCCGAAGAAGCCGCGCGAGCGGAAGGCGCCCTGCCAGCCGGTCTCCACGCTCCCGGCGGGAGCGAAGATCCAGAACCAGCCGTCGTGCTTGTAGAGCTTGGGGCCTTCGAGGGTGAACCAGCCGGGGATGCGGTCCCCGTCGACGATCACCTTGCCCTCGTCGAGTAATGACGTGCCGTCAGGGTGCATGCGGTGGCCCGTGAGGCGGTTCTTGATGCCGGAGCGGGACTTGGCCCAGGCGTGGATCAGGTAGGCCTCGCCGGTCTCGTCGTCCCACAGGGGGCAGGCGTCGATGAGCCCCTTGCCCTCTTTGAGGAGATGGGGGCGCGTCCACGGGCCCCGTATCTCCGGTGCGTTGATCTGGAAGATGCCCTGGTCGGGATCGCCCCAGAAGATCCAGAAGCGGTCGTCGTGGTGGCGCAACGAGGGGGCCCAGACTCCGCAGTCGTGGCGCGGTGCCTTGAACTCGCTTGCCGGTTCCAGGCGTTCGAGGGCGTGGCCGACGAGTGTCCAGTTCACCAGGTCGCGCGAGTGCAGCAGCGGCAGGCCCGGGGCGCGGCCGAAGCTGGACGCGGTGAGGTAGAAGTCGTCGCCGGCGCGGACCACGTCCGGGTCGGACCAGTCTGCGTTCAGGACGGGGTTCGTATACGTCTCGGCGGTCGGCAGGGAGGTCGGGTACGTCCCGTCGTCCGGCACGGGGGTCGGATACGTCCCGTCGTCCGGCACGGGGGTCGGATACGTCTCGGCGGTCACAGGCTCACCGCCTTGCGGATGAGGGCCGCGGCCCCGTCCCGGTCGAGGCGCCCGTCGGCGACCACGGTGACGATCCGGCGTACGACGGTGTCACCCGGCTCGATCGGCAGCCGTTCCTCGTACGCCAGGGACGAGCCGACGCCCGGGTACTCGGCGGTGCGTACGAACCACGGGTCGCGGCGGGTCTGTTCGGTGGCCCCGGCGAAGACGAGGGTCCAGTTGGCACCGGCGAGGGCGAGCCAGTCGGCGCGGGTGGCGTGGATCTCGGACTCGCCCTCGGCGTCGGCGGTGAAGACCTGGGGGGTCTCCTGCTCCTTGCGGGCCCGCCAGAAGAAGCCGCCGTAGGCCGCGCCCGGGCGCCCGTTCGTCGCCGGGCTGCCGATCGACAGCGGGTCGGGCGTGACGTTGGTGAGGGAGAAGGTGAAGTCCAACGCCCAGGCGGAGTCGGTGAGTTCGGTGGCGGCGACAGTACGGCGCTCGCGCAGCAGCTCGCCGCCCGCGGCCACCCAGCGCAGCTCCTCCACGAACCCGTCGGGGTCGCGGAGTTGGAACGTGGTGTGGCGCTGGGCGCCGTGGTTGTCGAGCTCGGTCGGGCCCTGGTCGCGGACGTAGGTGCGCCCGCCCCAGAAGTTGAACCCCTCGACGTCGGGAACGGCGACACCGACGCCGAGGTGGTGTGTGTGGTCGGCGGGGCTGAGCTCGGTGACAGCCGTGCCCGCCAGGGTGGTGACGGGGTGCAGGTACGGGCGTGGGGAGAGCCGGGGCGGCAGCTCGGGCCGGGTGACGTACCGGCTGACGGGGCGGCCCGCGACGCGCAGGACCGGGGAATCGTTGGTCGTCATCAGGTGCTCACCTCTTTTCGTGGCGCCCAAGGGGCACCCAGCTCTGAGTAGAGGGCGAGGTTGTCGGCGGCGGCCGCGACAAGACCGTCGATGCCGGGGACGACCCTGCGCTGCTCGTCGGGGAGCAGATGCCAGGTGCCCTCGGGCAGCGGGGCCGGGTCGGGGGCCCGGCGGATCGCCTCGACCACCTTCATGAAGGCGCCGGTGACATCCGGAGTGACCAGGAGCTCCGCACCGTCGGTGAGGTGCTCGACCAGGTTCTCCAGCAGGTCGGTGCGGCCGTACTCGTACTCCTCGGGGCCGTGGTCGGCCCGCTGGAGCAGCACGCGGTCCTGCTTGTACCAGAAGGTGATCCGGCCGCGGCTGCCGTGCGCGACGACGTAGGGCTCGTCGGGGTCCTCGGCGCACAGGGTCGCGGCGACGGTGACCGGGAGGTCCCGCGTGGTGGTGACGCGGACGCAGGAGGTGTCGTCGGACTCGATGTCGTTGGCGCGCACCAGCTCGGTCTCGATCCCGGCGACGTCCTCGGCGCGCGAGGCGCCGGCCAGCGCGAGGGCGGTGGCGACGGCGTGCGCGAGCGGGTTGGTCAGTGCCCCGTCGATCACGTCGACGCCGTTCAGCCGCCGCTTGCCCGCCCAGGGTGCCCGCCGGTAGTACGCCTCGGGACGTGCCCAGGCGCCGGCCCCGCCGACGCCGGCCAGGTCGCCGATCGCGCCCTCGGCGATCAGCTCGCGGACCGCGGGCACTGCGTGCGAGCCCAGCGACTGGAAGCCGATCTGGCAGACCACCCCGGCCTCGGCGACCCCGTCCGCCATGCGGCGGAACTCGGCGTACGAGGGGGCGGGCGGCTTCTCCAGCAGGAGGTGCACGCCCCTTCGCGCGGCCGTCAGCGCCAGATCCGTGTGGGTGGGGATCGGCGTGCAGATGACGGCGATCCGGGCGCCGGTCGAGTCGAGGAGGGCGCCGAAGTCGGCGGACTGCTCGGGTGTGCCGAGGCCCTCGGGGAGCTCGCCCGCGGTCAGCGGGGTCAGCTCGCAGATGCCGGCGAGCCGGACGATCCCCTTGTCCTGGAGCCTGCGGATGTTGTCCAGGTGCCAGTGGCCGTGGCCACGCGCGCCCGCCAGGACGATGTCTACGGTCATGGGGTCCTCCCTGCGCCCGCGCCGCGTGCCACCTCTCGGTCGACCGTCGCCGCGCTGTCGATCTTTGTGTGCAGGGTAGGTGTCCAGCCGACGTCGGCCGTGAGGTCGCGCTCGCTGCCCGAGTTGTAGGCGTTGTAGATGGTGAGCAGGTCCACCGGGTAGCCGTTGAAGAGGCTGCCGCTGTTGTGCAGGGCGGTGCCGTTCCAGCTCTTGACCAGGTCGGCGGCCTCGATGTGGCCCGGGGTGGTGAAGGCGTTGTTCTCGGCGTAGATCCCGGACTCGGTGGAGACCCCGACGGAGTAGCGGTAGTCGTGGGCGTCTTCCGGGACGACGTACCGGTTGTTGTAGAGGTGCACCTGCCCGAAGCGGACGCGGGGGGCCCGCTGGACGACGGACTCGAACTCGTTGTGGTGCAGGGTCACCCGGAGCTTGCCGCGGTCGCCGGTGGCCGAGTCGCTGTTGCCGATCAGCATCGCCTTGTCGTGGTCGGCGAAGCGGCTCCAGGAGACGGTGACCAGGTCGGAGCCGCCTGTGATGTCCAGCAGGCCGTCGTGGCGCAGGTAGTTGCGGGCGAAGTAGGTGGGTTCCTTCTCGTCCGGGTGCCCCTTGTCGGAGGCCGTGACGTGGTCGACCCAGACGTGGGTGGCACCGCGCAGCCAGAGGGTGTCGTATGCCGTCTTCCAATCGCCGAGGCCGCCGTTGTTGGGCTGCCAGACGGGGAAGCAGTCGTAGGCGTCGCGCAGTTCGAGATTGCGGATGATCACGTTGTCCGCGTTGCTGACCTGGAGGCTGCCGCCCTTGAGGACGGCCTTGGAGCCGAGGCCGACGATCGTCGTGTTGGAGCCGACGGGCAAGGCGACCCGCTCGGCCTGCCTGGCCGCCGACGCCTGGCGGGCCTGCTCCTGCGGGCCGCTGGGCGGGGCCGAACCCCAGGTGCGCGGATCGTAGGCGGCCAGGTACTTCTTCAAACCGTAGCCGTCGGTGGCGTAGTCGGCGCAGTCCAGGTGGTCGCCGTCGTCTTCGGTGTTGGCGTCGATCGTCCCGGCGATCTTGATGATCTTCGGGGTGTCGCTGCCGCCGTCGAGGGCGCGGACGAGTCCGGCGCGGTCGGTGACCGTGTAGACGTGGGCGTCGTCGGCCGCGGCACCGCCGGTGGTGCCGCCGTCGGCGGCCGCCCAGCCGTCGTTCGGGGCCAGGGTGTCGCGGCCGATGTCACGGGCCTCGGCGTGGGCGGGGACGCAGAGCACTCCCAACAGGCCCAGGGCGACGACCGGATGACGCTTCCTCATCCCTTCACCGCCCCCGCGCTGAAGCCTGTGATCAGCCACTTCTGGATGAAGGCGAACACGATCACGACGGGGACCGCCGCGATGATGCCGCCCGCGGCGAGCGCGCCGAGGTCGACGCTGTCCGCGCTCATCAGGGTGTTGAGGCCGACCGGGATGGTCTGCTTGCTCTGGTTGTTGAGGAACATCAGGGCGAACAGGAAGTGGTTCCAGGAGTGCACGAAGGCGAAGGAGCCGACGGCGATCAGGCCGGGCCGCAGCAGCGGCAGGACGACGATGCGGAACGCGGTGAACCGGTTGCAGCCGTCGACCCAGGCCGCCTCCTCCAGCGAGTACGGCACGTTCTTGATGAAGTTGCTGATCAGGATCATCGACAGCGGCAGCTGGAAGACCGTCTCCGCGATGATGACACTGCCCAGCGAGTTGATCATCTTCAGTTCGGCGAAGATCTCGAACAGCGGCACCAGGAGCAGCGCGCCCGGCACGAACTGGGAGCACAGCAGGGCCAGCATGAAGGCCTGCTTGATCTTGAAGTTGAACCGGGCGAGCGCGTAGCCGCCGGCCAGTGCGACGAGGGTCGTCATCACCAGGGTGGCCAGACCGACGAGCAGACTGTTCTGGAAGTAGGTGGCGAAGCTGCGCTCCGTCCACACCTTCTCGAAGTGGTCGAAGGTGATCGGCCAGGGCACGAGCGAGGTCGAGCCGGCCGGACGCAGTGCGAAGAGCACGATCCAGTAGAACGGGATCAGGGTGAAGACGAGGTAGATCGACAGCGGCAGATAGATCTGCCAGCGGGGTGCCTGGTCCCAGGCGGGGCGCTTCTTGACCGGGCGCTGCGGTTCGGGAACCGTGCGCCGGGGGGCCGGTGCGACCGCGGTGGCCTCCTTGGTGCTCACTTGTCCCCACCTCCGAACTTGCTCAGGCGCAGATAGACCATCGAGCAGAAGAGCAGGATCACGAACGCCACCGTGGTCAGGGCGGACGCGTAGCCGAAGTTGTGTGCGTCGACGCTGGTGTTGGCGATGTAGAGCGGGAGTGTCGTCGTCTCGCCGGCCGGTCCGCCGCCCGTGAGGGTGTAGAGGAGGTCGACGTTGTTGAACTCCCACACCGCGCGCAGCAGCGTGGACAGGATGATCGCGTCCTTCAGGTGCGGCAGGGTGATGTGCCAGAACTGCTTGATCCGGCTGGCCCCGTCGACCTCGGCGGCCTCGTACAGGTCCTTCGAGACGGACTGCAGGTCGGCGAGGATGAGGATCGCGAAGAAGGGGACACCGCGCCACAGGTCGGCGACGATCGCCGCCGGGAACACGGTCGAGGTGTCCGACAGCCAACTGGTGCCGTAGGAGCCCATGCCCATGTCCGCGAGGTAACGGGTGATGCCCGTCTGGGAGTTGTAGAGCAGCACCCAGATCGCGGAGGTGAGCACGCCGGAGACGGCCCACGGGGAGAAGACCATGGCACGTCCCATGCCCCGGCCCACGAAGGTCTGGTTGACGATGAGGGCCAGCGCCAGACCGAACAGCAGCTGGAGTCCGACCTCGACGAAGACCCACTTGGCGCTGAAGGTCAGCGTGTCCCAGAACACCGGGTCGTCGGTGAAGGCGTGGACGAAGTTGTCGAAGCCCGCGTAGCCGTTCCGCCACGGTTTGGTGGGGTTGTAGTTCTGCAGGCTGTAGTAGAAGACGCTGATGACCGGGTAGGCGATGAAGCCCAGCATGAGCAGGGCCGCCGGCGCGATCAGCAGGTACGGGAGCCTGCGCGGCGTGGCGGAGGCACGGCGTCGCCGGGGTGGCGCGGGCGGTTTCGCCACGGCTGCGGCTTGGGCCATGACTGTTCTCCGTTTCTGGGTACGTCGTGCGTTCTGGTGCGGGTGAAGCGCTTTCTGTCCGTGCATGGGTGTGCGAGGTGGTGCTGCTGCGGGTCAGCCCGCGTACGGGTCCTGCACCTTGCCGGGGCGGGCCAGGAACTCGAAGTCGCAGCCCGTGTCGGCCTGGGTGATCTGTTCGTTGTAGAGCGCGCCGTAGCCGCGTTCGTAACGCGCAGGCGGCGGCGTCCACTCGGCCCGCCTGCGCTCCAACTCCTCGTTGCCCACGTTGAGTTGAAGAAAACGGGCCTCGACATCGAGGGTGATGCTGTCGCCGGTCCGTACCAGGGCCAGCGGTCCGCCGATGTACGACTCGGGCGCCACGTGCAGCACGCACGCGCCGTAACTCGTACCGCTCATACGGGCGTCGGAGATCCGGACCATGTCCCGCACGCCCTGCTTGAGCAGGTGGTCGGGGATGGGCAGCATGCCGTACTCGGGCATGCCCGGCCCGCCCTTGGGCCCGGCGTTGCGCAGCACCAGCACGCTGTCGGCGGTGATGTTCAGCGCCCGGTCGTTGATGGTGCGCTGCATGGTCCGGTAGTCGTCGAAGACGACCGCGGGGCCGGTGTGCTTGAGCAGGTGCGGCTCGGCGGAGATGTGCTTGATGACCGCGCCGTCCGGGCACAGGTTGCCGCGCAGGACGGCGACCCCGCCCTCGCTCGCGACCGGGTTGCCCCGGGGCCGGATGACGTCGTCGTTGTGCACCTGCGCGCCGGTGATCTGCTCGCGCAGGGTGTCGTACGAGACGGTCGGCCGCTCCAGGTGGAGCAGGTCCGGGATCCGGGAGAGGAACCCGGGCAGACCGCCGGCGAAGTGGAAGTCCTCCATCAGGTACGTCTGTCCGCCGGGCCGTACGTTGGCGAGCACCGGCACGGTGCGGGCGATGCGGTCGAAGTCGTCGAGGGTGAGCTTGACGCCCGCCCGGCCCGCCATGGCGATCAGGTGGATCACCGCGTTGGTGGAGCCGCCGAGGCCGAGGACCGTGGTGACCGCGTCCTCGAAGGCGTCTCGGGTGAGGATGCCGGAGAGCTTCCGGTCCTTGTGGACCAGTTCGACGATGGTCATGCCGGCTTTGGCCGCCATCCGGTCGTGACCCGAGTCGACGGCCGGGATGCTGGACGCGCCCGGCACGGTGACACCGAGGGCTTCCGCGGCGGCGGTCAGCGTGGACGCCGTACCCATCGTCATGCAGTGTCCGGGCGAGCGGGCGAGACCGGACTCCAGTTCGGTCATCTCGCAGTCGCCGATGAGGCCGGCCCGCTTGTCGTCCCAGTACTTCCACATGTCGGTGCCGGAGCCGAGGACCTCGTTGCGCCAGTGGCCCGGCAGCATGGGCCCGGCGGGCACGAAGACGGCGGGCAGGTCGACGGTCGCGGCGCCCATGAGCAGCGCGGGCGTGGACTTGTCGCAGCCGCCCATCAGTACGGCCCCGTCGACCGGGTACGACCGCAGCAGTTCCTCGGTCTCCATCGCGAGCATGTTGCGGTAGAGCATCGGGGTCGGCTTCTGGAAGGTCTCGGAGAGGGTGGAGACCGGGAACTCGAGCGGGAAACCCCCGGCCTGCCACACCCCCCGCTTCACCGCCTGCGCGCGGTCCCTCAGGTGCACATGGCAGGGGTTGATGTCGGACCAGGTGTTGAGGATCGCGATGACCGGCTTCCCGAGGTGCTCCTCGGGCAGGTAGCCGAGCTGACGGGTGCGGGCGCGGTGGCTGAAGGAGCGGAGGCCGTCAGTGCCGTACCACTGGTGGCTTCTGAGCTCTTCGGGGCGCTTTCTGATCGGCTCACTCATCCCGTTCACATGGACCACCCGGCGGCTATGGCGGCGACTTCCGCCCGCTCCTCCTCGGGCAGATGCCGGCTCGGCGGCCGGACGTCACGGCGGCACAGGCCGAGGGAGGCAAGAGCCTCCTTGACGACGGTGACGTTGTTGGCGGAGCCGTTGGCCGCACGGAGTTCCTCGAAGCGGCGGATCTGCTCCCAGACCTTCATGGCGGCCGGGAAGTCGCCGGACCGAAGCGCTTCGATCATGTTCAGCGAAACGGACGGGGCGACGTTCACGAGCCCCGAGGTGAAGCCGGTGGCGCCCGCGGAGAAGTACGAGGGGGCATACGGCTCGGCGAGACCGGCGACCCACACGAACCGGTCGAGCCCGGCGTCGCGGGCGAACGCCGCGAACTTGGCCGCGTCCGGCACGGCGTACTTCACGCCGATGACGTTCGGGCATGCGTCGGCGAGTTGGGCGAGGCGGACGCCGTGCAGCTGGGCGTTGCGGATGTACGGGACGACGCCCAGCTCGGGCACGGCCTCGGCGATCGCGCGGTGGTAGTCGACCCAGCCGCTCTGCGAGACGTACGGGTGCACGGGCTGGTGGACCATCACCATCTGGGCGCCGAGCTCACGGGCGTGCCGTGCGGAGGCGATGGCGGTCGGCACGTCGTGCCCGACACCGACGAGGATCACGGCACGCTCGCCGGCCTCGTCGATGGTCCACTCGGTGACGAGCTGCCGCTCCTTTGGGGTGAGGGCGTAGAACTCCCCGGTGTTGCCGTTGGGCGTGAGGGTCTTCACCCCTCCGTCGAGCAGACGACGCAGCAGGGCCCGGTGGGTGCCCTGGTCGAGGCGGCCGTCCTCGGCGAACGGGGTCACCGGGATCGCCACCACGTCGGCCAGGGCCGTCCGCTGGGTCTCGAACGTCGTTGTCATGCCTGACCGTCCTCTCCCTGGGCCCCGGACTCCGCTTGCGGAAAGGCCCGTTGCACGAACGACCCGATGTGCGCGTGAAGGGCGCGGGCCGCGCCGTCGGCGTCACCGGCGAGGGCGAGCCGCAGGATCTCCCGGTGTTCGCCGGCCTCCCGGTCCCAGGACGGCGAGGCCGCCCAGGCGACGGCGGAGACGAGGGCCGCCTGGTCGCGCACCTCGTCGAGCATCCGGCCGAGCAGCGGGTTGCCGCACGGCAGGTAGAGGGCACGGTGGAACTCCCGGTTGGCCAGGGAGCGTTCGGCGGTGTCGGTGGCCTCGTCGGCCCTGGTCAGCGCGGAGCGGGCGGCGTCGAGGGACGCCCCACGCTGCACGGCACGCTTCAGCGCCTCGGGCTCCAGGAGCAGCCGGACGTCGTAGACCTCGCGCGCCATGTCCGCGTCCACCATGCGCACCGTGACGCCCTTGTACTGGTTCATCACGACGAGCCCGGTGCCGGCGAGGGTCTTGAGCGCCTCGCGCACCGGGGTCTTGGACACCCCGAACTGTGCGGCGAGCTCGGTCTCGACCAGAGCCTGCCCCGGGGTCAACTGCCCGGTGAGGATGCGGTGTTTGATCCCTTCCAGCACGTACTGCGTGCGGGAGGGGATCGGCGTGGGCACAGAGGTCATGCGCGCCTCTCGGATCTCGCGTATCGGATCTCACGTATCGCGTCTCATATATGACGTACGAAGTACGACGCGTTGAAGGTAGGGAGGTGGCGTGTGTTTCGTCAATGCTTCTGACAAGGAAAGGTGAGGTTGCGGTAAAGACGCGTCAGACGGACCGGGTCTCCCCGACCCGGGCGGCCGCGGTCGGCCCGCCGAAGGCCTTCGAGGCCCGCTCGGTCGCCGCCTCGGGGGTGAGCGTGGGTCCCACGTGCGTCACGAGCAGCTGCCCGACGCCGGCCGCGCGGGCCGTGTCACCCGCGTCCTCGGGGGTCAGATGCACCTGTTCGCCTTCGCGATGCGCGTCAATGTCGGCCTCGCAGAGGAACAGGTCGGCGCCGAGGGCGAGTGCGGTGAGCGCGGCGCAGGGCCCGGTGTCGCCGGAGTAGGCGAGGGTGCGTCCGCCGGTTTCGGCGCGCAGGCCGTAGGCCTCGACGTCGTGCGTGACTGCGTGGGCGGTGAGGCACAGTTCGCCGTGCCGGGCGGTGTGGCCGTCGTAGAGGGTCCGGAACTCGAAGATCCCGCTCAGGAACCCTGCGTCCGGCCGCCCGAAGAACCCGGCGAGCCGATGCGCGCAGCCTGCCGGGGCGTAGACGGGGATGGGAGCGGCCGGGGTGAGCCCGCCGTAGGCCAACCCGTACACGGCGGAGAGCAGATCGGCGACGTGATCGGCGTGCAGATGCGAGATCCAGATCGCGCCGAGCCGTGCCGGATCGGTGTGCCGTTGCAACTCCGCGAAGCTTCCGGGCCCGGCGTCCACCCACACCTCGGCACCGCCACCGCGCACCAGATAGCCGGAGCAGGGCCGGTCCGGCCGCGGGTGCGGGGAGGCGGTGCCGAGGACGGTGAGGGTGAGGGGCATGCGGGGAGCGTAGTTCGCCGCCCCTGGCCGCATGCCATCGATTTACGGCTTCGGCGTCCAGCCCGGCTCGCGCCCGCTCAGGCCCACCGCCCGGTCGAGCAGCGAAGCCTCCGCGGGCCCCGGGACGATCGGGCCGAAGATGTCGCCGCGGCCGGGGTCGTCGACACAGGCGAGGAGGAAGTCGTACGACGCCTGCAGTGCGGCGGGGTCCGGGGCGTACGGCTGCCCGGTCGAGCGGGCCAGGTCCCAGCCGTGGATGACCAGTTCGTCCACCGCGACCGCGGCGGCGACCGCGCCCGGCAGGTCGACGCCGCCCGCGCGGGTCATGCCGGTCCAGGCGGCCGGGTCACGCCAGGCGTCGGCGAGCTCGTCGAGGACCTTGGGCAGCTCCTCGCGCCAGCCGGGGCCGATGTCGGGCCGGGCGGCGTCCGGGCGGGTGTCGGTCGTGACGCCCAGGTCCTTGCGTCCGGCGTCGCGGAAGGCGGCGGCCAGGCCGATCAGGTGCCCCAGCAGGTTGCGCACCGCCAGGTCCGGGCACGGTGTCGGGGCCGTGAGCTGCTCGTCGGTCACGCCCTCCGCGAGGCGCGCGATGATCCGGGTCTGCGGTCCGAGGTCGAGGGTCGTCGGGTCGGTCATTGCATGCTCCTCCGGGATGCGGGCTGTGCTCATGGGGTGGACCGTTCGGATCCCGGAAACTCATCGCCCGCTGCCGGATCTCCCACCTTTCTAAGAGCTCCGAACAAAAGTGGAGTCCGATCAGCTCGCGGCGTCTGGTGCGTGCGATCGCAAGGCGCCGGAAGCTCCTCGTAGCGGAGCTACTAGGGGCTTTTGGCAACGCGGCGAGCGTGCGTGCCAGACGCCGCGAGCCGGGCTCCACTTTTGTTCGGAGCTCTAAGGCACCTGCCCGATCCGTCCACCCCCTCCTTAGCCACACGATGACCGGGCATGACGACAACACGAGCACGGACATGGACGGTGGCCCGCGTCCTGCGCGACCGCAACGCCGGGCTGTATCTCGCCGGAGTCGTGGTCTCCGGCTTCGGCACCTCCGCGCTGTGGCTGGCGTCGGGCGTGTGGGTCAAGGAACTCACCGGTTCGGACGGGCTCGCCGCGCTGTGTCTGCTCGCCATGTGGGCGCCCACCCTGGCCGGCCCGCTGCTCGGCACGGTCGCCGACCGGGTCCGCCGCAAGCCGCTGCTGATCGGCACGAACCTGCTGCTGGCCGGCCTGCTCCTCACGCTGTTCACCGTCGACTCCGCGCGGGGCCTGTGGCTGCTGTTCGCGGTCCTGTTCGTGTACGGCGCGGCAGGCGTCGTCCACGACGCCGCGGAGTCCGCCCTGGTCGCCGCCGCCGTCGCCCCGTCCCTGCTCGGGGACTTCAACGGACTGCGGATGACCGCCACCGAGGGCACGAAACTCGTGGCCCCACTGGCCGGAGCAGGCCTCTACGCGGCGTACGGCGGCCCGAGCGTGGCCCTCCTGGACGCGGTCACCTTCGTCCTCGCCACCGGTCTGTACGCCGCACTCCGCGTTCGCGAGGAGAAGCCCGAGCCGCCGGGCGGCGGCCGGCTCGAGCAGACCGCCGAGGGCGCCCGCCACTTGTGGGCGCATCCCCGGCTACGGCCGCTGGTCCTCGCGGGCGGCGCCACCATGCTGTGCGCGGGCGTGAACGGGGCGCTGGTCTACGCCGTCGTCGAGGGCCTCGGGCACTCCCCTGCCTACACCGGCGTGCTGTACGCCGTGCAGGGCGCCGGCTCGGTCGCGGTGGGGCTGATCTCCGGCCCCGCGCTGCGACGCCTCGGCGCACCCCGGTTCGCGGCCTGCGGCATCACGCTGACCGCCGTCGCGGTGGCCCTGCGGGCGGTCCCGTACGACGCGGTGGTCCTGGTGTGCAGTGCGGCGATCGGCGTGGGGCTGCCGTGCGTGCTGATCGCCGCGCTCACCGCCGTACAGCGTGAGACGCCCGGGCCGCTGCTGGGCCGGGCGGTCGCCACCGCCCACACCCTGATGTTCGGGCCCAATGTGATCGGGCTGGCCGTGGGGGCGGCCCTGGTCGAAACGGTCGACCACCGGCTGCTGTTGGTCGTCCTGGGTTCGGCGCAGCTGGCGGCGCTCGCTCAGAGCTCGCTGAGCCCCTTGCGCAGGGCCCCCAGGTCGCCGTCCGACGCCAACCCGGCGTGATACAGCCGCAGTTCCGTGGCGCCGAGCTCCCGGGCCCGCGCGGCGTCCGCCCGCACCGTGCCCGGGCTGCCGCCCATGCCCGAGACCACACCCAGGTTGGCGGCGACGACGGCGGCTTCCCGCCCCTGTTCCGCGAAGGGCGTCAAAAGACCGGGACCGCCCGCGCACGGCACGACCACGCCGTCCGCGACGGACAGGATGTGCGCGGGGTCGACGCCAGGGTTGGCACCGACGTGGTAGGTCACGGGGTCGGCGTGCAGCAGCACCTGGAAGCCCTCGGGAGCGGCCGCGCGGACCGCCGCGACGGCCGTCTCCTGGAGGCTGCGCGCGGTTTCGTCGCGCCACGCGCGCGTGGCGGCCGCCGTCTCCTCCCCGAGGAGCTTCTCGACCCCCGCCCAGCCTCCGTCGTCGGGCGCTCCCTGCCACACCGGCTCCAGGGCCTTCCGTACGGCGGCCGCCAGCTCGTCGGCGTCCAGGCCCTGTCGGCCGTACCCCTCCCGGCAGGCCGGGCAGAAGCAGAGCGCCATCAGGTACTGTCCGGCGTCCCCGAGGCCGACCCCGCCGGTCTTGTCGTGGGCGTGCAGGTGCTGGAGGCCGTACCAGCCGAGGGACTCCAGTTCGGTGCCGCGCGCACCGGGCCGTACCGCGGCCTCGGCGGCCAGGTCGACGAGGTACGCGCGCGTGGCGGGCTGTGCGATGCAGGGCGCCCACGGGTAGCGGTCGCCGTAGGCGTTGACGACCGAGGTGTCCGGGTGCTCGGCGCCCAGGCGGGAGTTGTGCGCGAGGACGACCCAGGTGTGCACCTCGAGGCCGGCGTCCGCGAGCGCGCCGGCGGCCTCGCCGAAGGCGTCCCCGGGTGCCCAGTCCCCGGCGGCGTACGGGCGCAGCCGCCGGCCCTCCCAGCGGTCGTCCGTGGGATACAGCACGGCCGCGTGCTCCGCCGTGACGATGCGGTGGCGCGGGTGACGGGGGGTCAGGGCGCGGGTGGAGTGGTAGGCGGCCGCGAGGGTCGCCTGCTGCACGCCGAGCGCGGCGATGCGGTCCGCGGCCTCCGGGTCCCCGTTGACATCCCAGGGGTAGACGAACGTCGACGCCTTCACTTGTCCTCCGCGTTCACTTGTCCTGCGCCTTCACTTGTCCTGCGCCTTCACTTGTCCTCGTCCAGCAACGCGTACCCACGCTCGATCACGTGAGCGAGCTGCTTGACATGATCCTCGCTCGGTTCGTGCAGCGGGGACCGCACCTCCCCCACGTCGAGCCCGCGCAGCCGTACGCCGGCCTTGACGAGGGCGACGGCGTAGCCGCGGCCCTGGGCGCGCAGCTCGACGAAGGGCCGGTAGAAGCCGTCGAGCAGCCGGTGGGCGGTGGTGTCGTCGCCGGTCTTGTGCGCCTCGTAGAAGGCGAGGGCGATCTCGGGCGCGAAGCAGAAGACGGCGGAGGAGTAGAGGGTGATGCCGAGGCCGCGGTAGGCGAGCTGGGTCTGCTCGGCGGTCGGCAGTCCGTTGAAGTAGAGGAATTCGCCGGGGACCTCGGTCCGTACGGCGCTCACGATCCGCTGCATCAGGTCCAGGTCGCCGAGCCCGTCCTTGAAGCCGATGATCCCGTCCGTGCGGGCCAGCTCGACGACGGTTTCCGGGGTGAACACGGCGTTGTCGCGCTGGTAGACGATCACCGGCAGCGGGGTCGCGGCGGCCACCTCCCGGTAGTGCCGCAGCAGCCCCTCCTGCCCGGCGACCACCAGGTACGGCGGCATGGCGAGCAGCCCGTCGGCTCCGGCCGCCTCGGCGAGCCGCGCGTACCGCACGGCGAGCGCGGTGCCGTATCCGGCGCCCGCGACGACCGGCACCCGGCCCGCCGTCTCCTCCACGGCAGCCCGCACGCACGCCTCGAACTCCTCCGGCAGGAGCGCGTGGAACTCCCCGGTGCCGCAGCAGGCGAAGACGGCGGCGGCACCGGCCTCCACGCCGCGGCGTACGTGCGCGCGGTAGACATCGAGGTCGACGGCGCCGTCGGGGCCATAAGGGGTGACGGGAAAGAACAGGGGCCCGCCGGGGAGGCCGAGTCGAGCGGCGAGGGGGGCTGACGTCACGGGCTCTCCCTAGAACAGGCGCTCACGCTTATGATTCTCATCCATATTTATGAACGCCTCCACCCTAAGGAGCCCTTTTGGGCCGGTCAAGCGCACCAACGCGCATCGCAGAAGCAGATTCCCCAGGTCCGCGCGATACTTGACGGGATGCGCCGAGATCCTTAGCGTGTCCACGAATGTGAATGCTGTCCACGCATGCGCCCACCTGTCACAGGCGGCGGACCCCAAGGAGACCCGAGGATGCCCGCTCCCCGCATCGTCCTGCTCACCGGCGCGGCCGGCGGGCTCGGCTCTCTGATGCAGAACCTGCTCCCGGCCTTCGGCTACGAACTGCGCCTGCTCGACCTGCGCCCCATCGACGGCGAGCCGGACGCGATCGTCGCGGACCTCGCCGACAAGGACGCCGTGCGGGAGGCCGTGCGGGGTGTCGACGCGATCATCCACCTCGCGGGCATCTCCCTGGAAGCCCCCTTCGAGAAGATCCTCGGCGCGAACATCGTGGGCACCTACAACCTGTACGAGGCCGCCCGCGAGGAGGGCATCGAGCGGATCGTCTTCGCCTCCTCCAACCACGCGGTCGGCTTCACCCCGCGCCCCCAGGGCGACACACCTCTTGATCCGGACGCCCTCATCCCCATCGACACCCCGCACCGCCCGGACACCTTCTACGGCCTGTCCAAGGCCTTCGGCGAGGACCTCGCGCAGTTCTACTGGGACAAGCACGGCATCGAGACGGTCTCCGTCCGCATCGGCTCCTGCTTCCCCGAGCCGACCAGCGTGCGCATGCTCTCGGTGTGGATGAGCCCCGCCGACGGCGCCCGCCTCTTCCGCGCCGCCCTGACCGCCGAGGGTGTGGGACACACCGTCGTCTACGGCTCCTCCGCCAACACGCGCCTGTGGTGGGACCTGACCACCGCGCGGGCGCTCGGCTACGAGCCGCAGGACGATTCCGAGCCGTACGCCGAGAAGCTGATCGCCGAGCAGGGCGAGCTGGACCCGGACAACGTGGCGCACGCCTGCCTCGGCGGCCACTTCGTGAGCGACCCGCCGATCTGGCCGTACTAGTACTTGTAAGCGGCACCTGGACGACGGGCGGGCACCGAACGGGCCCGCCCTTCGGCATGTTCGGGCACCCGCGCTGCCCGATCTCACGCGCCGATCCACAGCCGCGCAGGTCCCAGGCGGGCACGACCCGCTGCAAACGGGCACACCCGGGCAGTATCGAGCCCGCAACAGACCTGGTCAGTGCCGCGCACCCGCTGTAGAACTTCCCCCATGGGCCCCACCGGGCCCGAACGGGCAACGCGGCAGCACGGAGGCAGGTGTCGGCCATGCACATCAGGACGGCGGAAGAGCGTCAGCGGGAGATCGTGCGGGCCGCACGCGCCACCGGGCAGGTCGACGTCACCGTGCTCGCCGCCGACCTGGGCGTGGCCAAGGAGACCGTACGACGGGATCTGCGCGCCCTGGAGGACCACGGTCTGGTCCGCCGTACCCACGGCGGCGCCTATCCCGTGGAGAGCGCGGGCTTCGAGACGACGCTCGCCTTCCGCGCCACCAGCCACGTTCCCGAGAAGCGCCGGATCGCGGCCGCCGCGGCCGAACTGCTCGGGGACGCCGAGACGGTCTTCGTCGACGAGGGCTTCACCCCGCAGCTCATCGCCGAGGCACTGCCCAGGGACCGACCGCTGACCGTGGTCACCGCGTCCCTGCCGGTCGCGGGCGCGTTGTCCGAGGAGGAGGGCGACGGGATCTCCGTGCTGCTGCTGGGCGGCCGGGTCCGCTCCGGCACCCTCGCCACCGTCGACCACTGGACGACGAAGATGCTGGCCGGCTTCGTCGTCGACCTCGCCTACATCGGCGCCAACGGCATCTCCCGCGAGCACGGCCTGACCACCCCCGACCCCGCGGTCAGCGAGGTCAAGGCGCAGGCGATCCGGGCCGCGCGCCGCACGGTGTTCGCGGGCGTGCACACCAAGTTCGGCGCGGTCAGCTTCTGCCGGTTCGCGGAGATCGGCGCACTCGAGACGATCGTGACGAGCACCCTCCTTCCTACGGCCGAGGCCCACCGCTACTCGCTGCTGGGCCCCCAGGTCATCCGCGTCTGAAAAACCGACTCACTCCCCTTGCAGGGCACTTCTGTCCCCAGCGGCACCCCTTATCTCCCCATACGTCCAGGAGCGATCCATGCGAACCCAGAGCCGACGACGGCCACCGCGAGCCACGCTCGCCATGGCCGCCGCAGGGACGCTGCTCGCCCCGCTGCTCTCCGGCTGTTGGGCCGGAGCAGGCGGGTCCGGTTCCGGCGGCAACTCCATCAATGTCCTGATGGTCAACAACCCGCAGATGACCGAGCTGCAAAAGCTCGCCCCCCGCTTCACCGAAGAGACCGGTATCAAGGTCAACTTCACCGTCCTCCCCGAGAACGACGTCCGCGACAAGATCAGCCAGGACTTCGCCAACCAGGCGGGCCAGTACGACGTGGCGACCCTCTCCAACTACGAGATCCCCATCTACGCCCGCAACGGCTGGCTGCACGAGATGAACTCCTACGTCGCCAAGGACCCGGCGTACGACGAGCAGGACATCCTCAAGCCCATGCGCCAGTCCCTGACCGGTGACGACGAGCTGCTCTACGGCCAGCCCTTCTACGGCGAGTCGTCCTTCCTGATGTACCGCAAGGACGTCTTCGCGAAGGAGGGTCTGACGATGCCCGCGCACCCCACCTGGACCCAGGTCGCGGACCTCGCCGCGAAGGTCGACGGGGCCGAGCCGGGCATGAACGGCATCTGCCTGCGCGGACTGCCGGGCTGGGGCGAGGTGATGGCGCCCCTGACGACCGTCGTGAACACCTTCGGCGGCACCTGGTTCGACAAGGACTGGAAGGCACGGCTCGACTCCCCCGAGTTCGAGAAGGCGGTGAAGTTCTACGTGGACCTGGTCCGTGAGCACGGCGAGTCCGGCGCCGCCCAGTCCGGCTTCGCCGAGTGCCTCAACAACATGACCCAGGGCAAGGTCGCCATGTGGTACGACGCCACCTCCGCGGCCGGTTCCCTGGAGGCGTCCAACTCCCCTGTGAAGGGCAAGCTGGGCTACGCCCCCGCTCCCGTCGAGGAGACGAAGTCCGCCGGCTGGCTCTACACCTGGGCCTGGGGCATCCAGGACGCGTCCCGCAACCCCGACAAGGCCTGGAAGTTCGTCTCCTGGGCGTCCAGCAAACAGTACGAGCAGTTGGTCGGCGACCAGATCGGCTGGTCCAACGTGCCCGCCGGCAAGCGCGCGTCGACGTACACGAACCCCGCCTACGTCCAGGAGGCCGCCGCCTTCCAGGAGATGACCAAGGAGGCCATCGAGGGCGCCCGCCCGAACGACCCCGGAGTGCAGCCGCGCCCCGCGCCCGGCATCCAGTTCGTCGGCATCCCCGAGTTCACCGACCTCGGCACCAAGGTCTCCCAGGAGATCAGCGCGGCCATCGCCGGACGCCAGTCCGTCGAGTCGGCCCTGAAGAAGTCCCAGCAGCTCGCCGAGCGGATCTCCGAGGAGTACGAGGGACGATGACCGCGACGACCACGGCTCCCGTAGCCGCCACTCCCGTACCCACCGTGCGGCAGCCCTCCGACCGGCTGCGCGCCTGGGCCACCCGGGGCCCGCTGCTCCCGGCCCTGATCTTCATGATCGCCGTGACCCAACTGCCGTTCGTGGCCACGGTGGTGATCTCCTTCTTCGACTGGAACTCCCTCTATCCCGACGCCCGGGAGTTCACCGGCTTCGACAACTACCAGCAGGTGCTCAGCGACGCCGACCTGCGCCATTCGGTGTGGACGACGGTCCTGCTGACGGTCGCGGTGGTGCTGGCCAGCCTGGTCCTGGGCCTCGCCCTGGCACTGCTCCTGGACCGGAGGTTCCGGGGCCGGGGTGTGGTCCGGACCCTGCTGATCGCCCCCTTCCTGGTGGTGCCGGTGGCGGCTGCCCTGCTGTGGAAGCATGTGCTCTACAACCCCGAATACGGCCTGTTCAATGGGCTGTTGCACTATGTGGGCGGCCCACAGCCCGACTGGATCTCCAACACTCCGCTGCTCGCGGTCGAGGCCTCCCTGGTCTGGCAGTGGACGCCGTTCATGATGCTGATCCTGCTGGCGGGACTGCAGAGCCGCGACCAGCAGCAGATGGAGGCCGCGCGGGTGGACGGCGCGAGCGACTGGCAGATCTTCCGCTATCTGACGCTCCCGCACCTGCGCCGCTACCTCGAACTGGGCGCGCTGCTCGGCTCGATCTACATCGTCCAGAACTTCGACGCGGTCTTCACGATCACGTCCGGCGGCCTGGGCACCGCCAACCTTCCCTACACCGTCTACCAGAGCTTCTACCAGGCCCACGAGAACGGCCTCGCGTCGGCCGCGGGCGTCCTGGTGGTCATCGGCTCGATCATCATCGCGACCTTCGCGCTGCGCGTGGTGTCGTCGCTGTTCCGCGAGGAGGTGTCGCGCGCATGAGTGCCACGACCACGACCGTACGGGTCCGTCGTAAGGGAGTCGGCCTGGGCCTGGTGGCCTGGCTGGCCGGGATCGTCTTCTTCCTTCCCATCGCCTGGATGGCGCTGACCTCCTTCCACTCCGAGCAGGACGCGGCCACCAACCCGCCGTCCTTCACCACCGCCCTGACCCTGGACGGCTACCGCGAGTTCTTCGGCACGGGCGGCGGCGCGAGCCCCTGGCCGGCGCTGATCAACTCGGTGGTGGCGTCCGTGGCGTCCACACTGTTCGTCCTGCTGCTGGCCCTGCCGGCCGCGTACGCGCTGTCGATCCGTCCGGTGAAGAAGTGGACGGACGTCCTGTTCTTCTTCCTGTCGACGAAGATGCTCCCGGCGGTGGCGGGCCTGCTGCCGATCTACCTGTTCGCCAAGAACACCGGGATGCTCGACAACATCTGGCTGCTGGTCATCCTCTACACCTCCATGAACCTGCCGATCGCGGTCTGGATGATGCAGTCCTTCCTGGCCGAGGTCCCGGTGGCGATCATCGAGGCGGCACGGGTGGACGGGGCGCGGCTGCCGACGATCCTGGCGCGGGTGGTGGCCCCCATCGCACTCCCCGGAATCGCCGCAACCGCCTTGATCTGCTTCATCTTCAGCTGGAACGAGCTGTTGTTCGCCCGGGTACTGACCGGTGTGGTGGCCGAGACCGCCCCCGTTTTCCTGACCGGTTTCATCACCAGCCAGGGCCTGTTCCTGGCCAAGGTGTGCGCCGCGTCGCTCGTGATCTCCCTGCCGGTGCTGGCCGCGGGGTTCGCCGCCCAGGACAAGCTGGTCCAGGGCCTGTCGTTGGGAGCCGTGAAATGAAGGCCGCCGTCATCGAGTCCGTGGGCCGTGCCGTCGTCGCGGAGGTCCCGGACCCGACGCCCGGGCCGCGCGAGGTCGTCGTCGAGGTTGCCGCGTGCGGGCTGTGCGGGACCGATCTGCACATCCTGCAGGGAGAGTTCGCGCCCAAGCTGCCGATCGTGCCCGGGCACGAGTTCGCGGGCGAGGTGGTCGGGGTCGGCACCCAGGTCACGGAGGTGTCGGTGGGCGACCGGGTCGCGGTGGATCCCTCGCTCTACTGCTACGAGTGCCGGTACTGCCGTACGGGCCACAACAACCTCTGCGAGCGGTGGGCCGCGATCGGGGTCACCACGGCGGGCGGCGCGGCGCAGTACGCCGTGGCACCGGTCGCGAACTGCGTGAAGCTGCCCGAGCACGTCCGCACGCAGGACGCGGCGCTGGTGGAGCCCCTGTCGTGCGCGGTGCGCGGCTACGACGTCCTGCAGTCCCGCCTCGGTGCCCACGTCCTGATCTACGGCTCCGGCACCATGGGCCTGATGATGCTGGAGCTCGCCAAGCGCACCGGGGCCGCGAGCGTGGACGTGGTGGACCTGAACCCGGCGCGGCTGGAGACCGCACGTCGGCTCGGCGTGTCCGGCTCGGCGGCGAACGCGGACGAGTTGGAACGGCCGCAGGGCTGGGACGTCGTGGTCGACGCGACGGGCAACGCCGCGGCGATCCAGGACGGTCTGGAGCGGGTCGCGAAGGCCGGCACGTTCCTGCAGTTCGGCGTCGCCGACTACGCGACCCGCGTGACGATCGATCCGTACCGCATCTACAACCAGGAGATCACCATCACCGGGTCGATGGCGGTGCTGCACAGCTTCGAGCGGGCGGCCGAACTGTTCGCGAACGGCGTGCTCGACCCGGACGTGTTCATCAGCGACCGCATCCCTCTGGAGCAGTACCCCGAGGCGCTGGAGCAGTTCGCGGCGGGGGTGGGACGGAAGATCGTGGTGGTGCCGTAGCCGGTCGTCCTGCCCGACGGCGGGGCCGTCGGGCAGGAGGTCATATCGGCAGCGAACCGTAGAGGGCGGCGCCCGCGGCAGCGAAGGCCGCCCCTGCCCACCGGGGCAAGGACGGGCCGCGCCGTCCTGCCGCGTGGGCGAGGGCCGTTGCCGCCATCGCCGGCCACAGGATGCCGAATCCGGCGGCCCGGAGCGAGAAGTGGCCCTGGACGGCGGCGGCGACCGTGTATCCGGCGACCGCCGCGAGGCCGATGACCGCGAAGCCCGAGCCGAACGGGTCCCACGCGACGGACGCCGGCTTCGGCTCCCGGCGGCCTCCGCGGAGGGAGAGCGCGAGCGCCGCGATCACCGCGAGGCCTGCGGCAGCGGTCCACAGCAGCGCGGGGACGACCAGGAAGGAACCGGAATTCATACCCGGCATCCTGTCCTACCACCGTACGGATGACGGCCGTACGGCCGACCGCCGTATGGATGCCACACAGCGCGAAGACGTGTCGGATGTACAACCCTGCAAGGGCGTCGGGAGTCTCACTCCCGGCGCCCCTCTCTCTATGGGTGCGTCCTGCCCCACTGACCTCGTTCGCCTCACATCTTCACGAAGGACGGCACAAGACCACTATGGGTAGACCTAGATACCTCTGGGGTGCGGCCGCTGCGGCCGTGGCCGGGCTCTCCGCGGTACTCGTGCTCCAGGGAGTCCCCGGCGAGCCAGCCGACAACGCGGGGGGCGACGACAAGCCGGGCCCGGTCACCACCAAGTCGCGTACGGTCGCGCTGCCCACGGCCGAGCACGGCACCCGCGCTGCCCTGAAGCAGCAGGACGCCAAGCCGTTCAGCATGCTCGGCATCACCTGGGCCGACCCCTCGGTCCGGGTCACGGGCACGATCGAGGCACGCACCCGGGCCACCGGGAGCGGACAGTGGTCCGACTGGCTGCGGCTGGACGGCAACAGCGGACAGGGCGAGAGCGCGGCCCGGCGCGGCGGGACCGAACCGGCGTGGGTGGGACCGTCCGACGGCGTGGAAGTGCGGGTCACCGCGGACGGACGCACCTCCGACCAACTCCCGGCCGGGCTACGGCTGGACATGATCGACTCGGGCGGGACCACGAAGGGCGGGATGGAACCGGCGGCCTTCGCGGCCGACCCGACCGAGGACTCGACGGCGACCCCCGGCACGAGCGAGCCCACTCCGTCGGACATCACGGCGAGCGGGACCGCGACCACCGAGCCCAGCGATTCACCGACCCCGACGACTCCGGCTCCCACGACGTCGGCCCCGACGAGCGCCACACCGACGGACACGGCGACCGGGACGACATCGACGTCCTCGAGCCTGGCCGCCACCGCGCCCACGGCCCCGCCGTCCACCGCGCCCCGCCCCGCGATCACCTCGCGTGCCGGATGGGGTGCGGACGAGTCGATCAGCCCCGAGGAACCGGGCTATCTGCCGGGCGGGAAGATCAAGGCGGTGGTGGTCCACCACACCGCCGAGAGCAACGACTACACCTGCGCCGAGGCCCCGGCCGTCGTACGCGGCATCTACGCGTACCACGTCAACAGCCTGAAGTGGAAAGACATCGGCTACAACTTCCTCGTCGACAAGTGCGGCACCGTCTACGAGGGCCGCAAGGGCGGCGTCGACAGGCCCGTCATGGGCGCCCACGCCTTCGGCTTCAACTCCGAGACCACCGGCATCTCGGTCCTCGGCACCTACACGGACGTGACGCCGAGCCAGGCCGCCATGGTCTCGGTCGCCAAGATCGCCGCCTGGAAGCTCGGCCAGTACGGCGTCGCCCCGAACGGCACCACCACCCTCACCGCGGGCGCGGACGGCACCAACTACTTCCACAAGTCCTGGACCCAGGGAACGCAGTTGAGCTTCCCGACCATCCACGGTCACCGTGACGGCTACAACACCCAGTGCCCCGGCGACTCGCTCTACGCCAAGCTGCCCACCATCCGCGACTGGGCCGCCGGACCGGTCACCGGCCTGACGATCAGGTCCGTCAGCGGAGGCGTCTCGGGCACGACGTACTACACCAAGGCCGGCGTCACCGTGGGCTGGTCGGCCACCACCCCGTCGGCGCTGATCTCGAAGTACGAGCTGCTCGTCGACGGCACGACCGCGGCCACGGCCGCGGGCAGCGCCACCTCCGCGAGGGCCACCCTTGCGGTGGGCTCCCACAGGGTGCAGGTGCGCGCCACTCACCAGTCGGGCAGGACGACCACCTCGACGGCCGCCACGGTCGTCGCGGAGACGACCGCCCCCTCGTTCACCACCAAGCCGAGCCTCGCCCTGCGCACCGGCACGGTGAACACCACGGCCGTGCCGCTGAAGCTGAGCTGGAAGGCGACCGACAGCGCCGCGCTGAAGCAGGTCAAGTTGACCGCCCCGGTCGCCGCGACCTACGGCCCGACGGTGACCACCGCGAACCACACGGGCAAGTCCGGCGTGGCGACCACCTGGTCCATGACCGCCTCCGACCTGGCGGGCAACAGCGCCACGGCGTCCGTCTCCGGCACGCCGGTCATCCTGCAGGAGACCTCGGCCGTCAAGTCGGGCACGTGGACGAGCAAGTCCTCCACCAGCTACCTCGGCGGCAAGTCGTACTCCAGCTCCTCGAAGAACGCCTCGCTGACGTGGACCTTCACCGGTCGCTCGGTCGCGTGGGTGGTGTCGCGGGCGGCCACCTCCGGCCAGGCGTACGTCTATGTCGACGGTACGAAGACGGCGACCGTCGACCTGAAGTCGGCGACCACGAAGTACCGCGCCGCGATCTGGACCAAGAGCTGGTCCGCCGGCGCCAAGCACACCGTCAAGATCGTGGTCGTCGGCACCTCGGGGCGCCCGGCGATCACCACGGACGGCATCGTGTACCTCAAGTAGATGCCTGAACCGTCACCCCGGGGGGCCTTTTCTCGAGCTCGACCCCTCGGGTGACGGACACCGACCCGATTGGCCCCGGGTAAGGGAACGGTAAAACGACCTCGCTCGTTCTACGGGGCATGACAGCTATGACCCCCGGCTCGAACATCCCTCTGTCCGCCGCCCGCGTGACGGTGGACGTCGCCGCCCCGGTGCGGCTCGACGTATCGGGCCTGCTGCTCACCGCCGACGGCAAGGTGCGCTCCGACGACGACTTCATCTTCTACAACCAGCCCACGGGCCCCGGCGTGACCTACCGCTCCGGCGGCGGTACGGCCCCCGACGCGATCATCGTCGACACCAGCGCCGTTCCCCCGGGCATCGAGAAGATCGTCGTCACCGCCAGCCCGGACGCGGCCGGCCAGACCTTCCAGGGAATCGAACCGACGGCCACCATCCGCAACGCGGACGACAACAGCGTCCTGGCCACGTTCACGCCCCCGCAGCTCGGCACCGAGACCGCCCTGGTCATCGTCGAGGTCTATCTGCGCAACGGCGCCTGGAAGGCCCGCGCGGTCGGCCAGGGCTACGCCAACGGCCTGGCCGGCATCGCCACCGACTTCGGCGTCTCGGTCGAGGAGCCCGCCGCACCGGTCCAGCCGGTCGCCCCGCCGGCGCCGACCATGCAGACGCCGGTGGCGCCCCCGGCCCCGCCGTTGGACCCGCGCGTCAGCACGCCCCCGCCGCCGGCCGCTCCCCCGGCCCCGCCCGCCGCCGCCCCCGGCACCGGGAAGATCAATCTCGACAAGGGCCGGGTCAGCCTCCAGAAGAACCAGACCGTCTCCCTGGTCAAGGGCGGCCGCCCGCTCCTCTCCCAGGTCAAGATGGGCCTCGGCTGGGAACCGGCGTTCCGCGGCAAGGACATCGACCTGGACGCCTCGGTCATCGCCTACGGCCCGCAGCGCAACCACATCGACAGCTGCTACTTCGGCAAGCTGTCCATCGTGGGCGGCGCCATCAAGCACTCCGGCGACAACCTCACCGGTGAGGGCGGCGGTGACGACGAGGTGATCGTCGTCGACCTCGGCCGCCTCCCTCAGGAGGTCACCGGCCTGGTGTTCACCGTCAACTCCTTCTCCGGCCAGAAGTTCACCGAGGTCGCCAAGGCCTACTGCCGCCTCCTGGACGCCGCGTCCGGCGAGGAACTGGTCCGCTTCGACCTCACCAGCGCCGAACCGCAGACCGGCGTACTGATGGCCAAGCTCATCAAGCAGTTCTCCGGCGAGTGGGAGATGACGGCACTGGGCGACTTCGTGAAGGCCCGCACGGTACGCAACATGGTGAAGCCGGGCGCCCAGTCGCTGTAGCCGCGTTGCCGTAGCTGCGCGATGGCCAGGTGCCCCGGGTTGTGGCGGGCGTCGGGTGGGCGCGCTCACCGGCGCTTGCCGGGTGCCGCTGCGCCCACCCGTGCCGCCCCAGCGGCACGACTGCCCGCAGCTACGGCAGCTACTACGGCCGCAACCCCTCCGTCAGCAGCGACAGATACCGGCGGATGAACTTCCCCTCCCCGTCCGCCAGTTCCGACGCCGTCGCCACACCGTGCGCCAGCCGCAGGATCTCGATCGCCTCCACGTCCCGCCGCAGCGTCCCCTCCCGCTGCGCCGCCTCGACCAGCCGCCCGGCCGCACCCTTCACCGAGACGCCGCATGCCGTGACCACGGCATTGCTCCCGTCCGTGACGGCAGAGCCGAGCAGTGCCTTCAGCCCGCGGACCTGGATCATCCCGGCGCTGAGTTCGTTCAGCCACTCCACCAGCGCCTCGCCCGGCGGCAGTTCACCGGCGAGGTCGTCCGCGCGCGCCGCGAGCGCTTCGACGCGGTCGACGTACGCCGCCTCCAGCAGCGCCTGACGCGTGGGGAAGTGCCGGTACAGCGTGCCGGATCCGACCCCCGCCCGCTTGGCGATGTCGTCGAGCGACGCACCCTCGCCGTGCTCGGCGAAGGCCTCGGCGGCCGCCTTCAGCAACCGCTCGTAGTTGCGACGGGCATCCGCGCGCATGGGTCTGACCTGCGTCATCCAGAATCTCCTTGCAAAACCGGGGACCCTCTCCGTATCTTACGAGGACTAAACGGAGACAGTCCCCGCTTGCCGTGCGCGGCGCTCTCCGCGGGCAGTTCGCCCTGCCCGCCCGCGCCCCATCCGGGGACGCCAGACCGGGAGAACTCCATGTCCGTCCCGTCCACGCCGTCCACGACCTCCGACACACTCTCCGCTCCACCGGAACCGACCGCCGCTCTCGGCGTCGTCCTGTTCGTCGTCGTCACCGCCTACCTGATGGTCGGCGTCGACTCCACCGTCGTCAACGTAGCCCTGCCGGACATCCAGCGGGACCTCGCCTTCAGCCCCACCGGACTGTCCTGGGTCCTCAACGCCTACACGCTCGCCTTCGGCGGCCTGCTGCTGCTCGGCGGCCGGATCGGCGACATCGTCGGCCGCCGCCGCACCCTCACCGTCGGCGTGCTCGTGTTCGCCGCTTCCTCCCTGCTCGGCGGAGTCGCCGGCGACAGCGCCTGGCTGCTCGCGGCCCGCGCCCTGCAAGGCGTCGGTGCCGCCCTCACCGCCCCCAGCACCCTCGCCCTGATCACCACCAACTTCCCCGAAGGCCCCCGCCGCCACCACGCCCTCGGCGTCTACTCCTCCATGGCGGGCATCGGCGCCTCCGTCGGCCTGGTCCTCGGCGGCATGCTCACCACCTGGGCGTCCTGGCGCTGGTCCCTGCTCATCAACGTACCGATCGGAGTGGCGGTGGCCCTCGCGCTGCCCCGCGTCGTCAGCGAGACCCCTCGCCGTGCGGGCCGTTTCGACGCGGCCGGCGCACTCGCCGGGACGGCCGGCACGACCTCGCTCGTCTACGCGTTCATCCGGGTCTCGGAGGAAGGCTGGAGCGACACCCAGGCGCTGCTCGGCTTCACCACCGCTGCCGCACTGCTCACGGCCTTCGCCCTCGTCGAGGCGCGCGCGGCCCAGCCGATCCTGCCGCTGCGGCTCTTCGCGGACCGCGACCGGGCGGGCGGCTACGCGGGGATCCTGCTGCTGCCCGCCGGCATGTTCGGCGCGTTCTACTTCCTCACCCTGATCGGCCAACAGGTCCTGGACTACAGCCCGTTGCGCGCGGGCTTCGCCTTCCTCCCACTGACGCTGGCGATGTTCACCACCGTCCGCCTGGTGCCGCGCCTGCTGGCCCGATTCGGTGCCAAGCCGGTCCTGCTGACCGGCATGGCCCTCATCGCCTCGGCGGGCGGATGGCTGTGGCGGCTGGACCCCGACGACGGCTACGCCACCGGCCTGCTCGGCCCGCTGCTGCTGATGGGCCTGGGCGTCGGCCTGAGCATCATGCCCCTCAACGCGACCATCCTCGCCCGCGTCCGGCCCAGCGAGGCCGGCGCCGCCTCCGGCCTGCTGCAGACCCTTCAGTGGCTCGGCGGCACCCTCGGCCTGTCGATCCTGGTCACCGTCTACGGCACGGCGACCCGGCACGCCACCGGGTCACCGTCCGAGATCCTCACCGAAGGCTCGGCCCGCGCGTTCGGTGTGGGCGCGCTGGTGGCGCTCACCGCGCTGCTGGTGTGCGCCCTGGTGATCACGGGCCGCAAGCCACGGACCGCCACCTAGCGCCGGGCGCCGCCTAGAAGAGCGCGCTGTAGGCGTTGAGCGCGGGCTGGCCGCCCAAGTGGGCGTAAAGCACGGTGGATTCGGGACCGATCTCGCCCCGGGCGACCAGGTCCACCATCCCGGCCATCGACTTCCCCTCGTACACAGGGTCGGTGACCATTCCCTCGGTACGGGCCGCGAGCCGCATCGCGTCCAGCGTGGTCTCGTCGGGGATCCCGTACGTGCCCGCGTGGTACCGGGCGTCCAGCTCGACGTCCGCCTCCGTCAACTCCTTCTGCACGCCGATGAGTTGCCCGGTGTTGTGGGCGATCCGGGCGATCTGCTCCCGGGTGCGGGCGGGCGCCGCCGACGCGTCGATGCCGATCACGCGGCGCGGCCGCCCGCCCGCCTCCTCCAGCGCCCGGAAACCGGCGACCATGCCGGCCTGGGTCGACCCGGTCACCGAGCACACCACCACGGTGTCGAAGAAGACGCCCAACTCGCGCTCCTGCTCGGCTACTTCGTACGCCCACCCGGCGAAGCCCAGCCCGCCGTACGGATGGTCGGAGGCGCCGGCCGGGATGGCGTACGGCTTGCCGCCCCCCTCCTCGACCTCCCTGAGCGCCTGCTCCCAGCTCTCCTTGAACCCGATCCCGAAACCGGCCTTCACCAGCCGTACATCGGCTCCGGCGAGCCGGCTGATCAGGATGTTGCCGACCTTGTCGTACACGGCGTCGGGCCACTCCACCCAACTCTCCTGGACCAGCACGCACTTGAGTCCCGCGCGGGCGGCACAGGCGGCGACCTGACGGGTGTGGTTCGACTGCACCCCGCCGATCGAGACCAGCGTGTCGCACCCCTTGGCGAGCGCGTCGGCGACCAGGTACTCCAGCTTGCGCGTCTTGTTGCCGCCGTACGCCACACCGGAGTTGCAGTCCTCGCGCTTGGCCCACAGGGCGGCACCGCCGAGGTGCGCGGTGAGCCGCTCCAGGGGGTGCACGGGGGACGGGCCGAAGAGGAGGGGATAGCGCTCGTACGAGGAAAGAGACAGGGAAGGGGAAGGGGACGGGGAAGGGGAAAGGGACATGGGTTCTCCCGGGTCGGGATCAGTCGCTGTCGGCGAGTTCGGCCAGCCCTCGCCAGATCTCCGCGGTGACACGGACCGCGGTGTCCACGTCTCCGGCCGCACAGGCCTCGATCAGCCGGTCGTGCAGACCGGCCGAACGGCAGTTGCCGCCCTCACCGAAGCGTCGTCGCTCCAGGCGGCGGATGAGGGGGGTGTAGCGGGCCGCGGTGGCGGCGGCGGCGCGGTTCCCGCTGACGCGGACGAGGACGTCGTGCAGGGCGTCGTCGGCGCGCAGGGCGGTGTCCACGTCACCGGCGCGGACGGCGGCCGCGAACCGCTCGTTGGCCGCGCGCATCGCCTCGACGTCCGCGGCGAACAGCCGGGGTACGGCGACCCGCGTGACCAGTTCATGCATGGCGCCGACCACGGCGGCGGCGTCCCGTACGTCGGAGGCCACCACCGGGGTCACCCGCGTGTAGCTCTGCGGCTTGCTCTCCAGGAGCCCCTCGTCGACCAGCCGCGCGAACGCCTCCCGCACCGGCGCCCGGGACAGCCCGAGCCGCTCGGCGAGCTCGGCGTCCCGCACCACCGCACCGGGTTCGAGCTCCCCGGCGACGATGGCGTCCCTGATGGCTTCGTAGGCGCGGTCCCTGAGCAGGATGCGCGCCATGGGTCGGATGGCCTCCATGACTGAAATGTTAGATGTCAATTACCCGTACAAGCAAGAGGCCACATGAGAACAGGGGCCCGCACCGAAGTGCGGGCCCCTGTGCGAGGGAGCGTCAGGCAGCCCACGGCCAGTCCGCGTCCCGAGCCGCCTCGAGCAGCGGAACCATGCGGAAGGCCGCGTCCGAGAGTCCACCGAAGGTGTGCCGGTTCGCCTTGCCCGACGGGCCGTGGCCCGCCCGGTACCCGGCCAGGTTCCAGGTGTAGACCGGCACGTCGGCCGGGACCTGCTCGGTCGGGTCGCCGTAGGGGCTGAAGGCGTACTGCTCGTCGGTGACGATCAGCACCCGGTCGTGCTTGCGGTAGTGCCGGCGCACCGCCTGAGTGGTGTCGGTGCCGCCCAGGCTGCGGAAGCCGCGGAGGATCTTCAGCACCGACTCGCTCCGGCTGACGTTCAGCTGGTAGCTGTTGGTGCCGAACTGGACGAGATCCGCGTCCGCCGCGCGCAGAGCGAGCGCCGCGCCGAAGATCGCCGCCGCGTCAGCCCGGTTGAGCTGCGACCGGTCGGACAGCCGCGAGAACATCGAGCCCGAACGGTCGACGAGGATCAGGGTCCGGCCGGGCAGCGCGGGCACGTTGGCCAGCGAGTGGCCGAGCGCCTGCTCCAGCGGATACGACCAGCGCAGCGACGGAGCGTGCTGGTACGCGGCGAGGTACCGGAAGGGGAACTGCCGCGAGCGGGCGACCTCGGCCGGGTCGCTGATCTTCGCCGCGACCTGGGCGGCCACCTCGTCCGAGACACCGGCCTCGTCGAAATTCCGCAGATTACGAGTCAGCGCCATCGCACCCATCGACGGAATCACGGCCTCCCAGGCCGCCTTGTCCATCGGCCCCTGCAGCCAGCCCGCCAGCGCCTCCCACGTCATCCCGGCCGCCGCGAGCCGCTCGGCCCCGCCGTCCGACGTGACCACCGCACGCCGCTCCGCGACCGGCAGCGCCATCAGCTCGCGGTGCGCGGTCAGGACACGGTTCGACACGGGCGGCACCGCGGTGTCCGGGTTGTGCCGGCGGTCGAGGGCGTACTGGAACAGCTCGCCCTGCCACGGCTTGTCCGGGTCCGGAGCCGCGTGCACGAGGTTGAGGATGTCGCCGAAGCGGTAGCCCTTCGACGCGGTGTCGTACTTCAGCAGCGACTTGCCGCTGTAGAGCCGCCGTACGGCGTCGGCGATGCCCCGCTTGACCGGCTTGGGGACGTTGCGGCCGTACCTCGCGGTCCAGTACGCGAGGAGTTCGCCGGGCTCGTCGGGACGCTGGAGTACGGAGTCGACGACCTGCCGGTTCGACGGGCCGTCGGTCGCGCCCGCGTCGAGGCGTGCCTTCACGTACTCGGCGGCGCCGACGACCGCGGCCGTCCGGAGGTTGCCCTCGCCGCGCAGCCAGCCGAGCAGGCCGGCCGTCCACGCCGGGTCGGTGACGGCGAGCTCGGCGACGAGACGCGCGAAGCGGTCGTCGCGGGCGGCGCCGGACTCGTAGAAGGTCTGCTGCGAGACGAAATTGGCGACCGAAAGGAGAAAGAGTTCCGAACGCGCGTCGCGCTCGCGGCCTCGGCCGCCCTCGAAGGTACGGAGCACCCGGCCCGTCGAGGTCACGCGCGAGGTGGGCTGCGCCTTGGCGGCCTTGGTGTTGAAGCGGGCCATGGTGAATTCCCCCGAATTCATTGGAGTTCCGGAGGAAGGCACAGCGAAAGGTGGATGCCCGAGATCAGAGTCGGCGACGGTACGTAACCCGGCGCGTCTTCCATTTCCGCCACACCGACCGGAGGTCGATGACGGGATTCGAACCCGCAACATACCGTGACCGAAGTAACCGCTGCCTGCGCACCGGGCACCCACCATGAGCTGCGCCTCCCGAGATCAAGTCGGCGGCGGCTTCGGATTCTTTGGAAGAGAAGTAGCCGCTGCCATCGCACCGGGAGGTGCGTGACGTTGTGATCTCACTGTAGGAGGCGCAACTCGGGACGGGCGACCGAATTAACTATCCGCGCTTCTGGCGCTTCCAGGGACCGGTGATGGCCAGCATGATGCCGGGCGTCTGGATATTGGCGAACAGCGTCCTGCCGTCGGGCGAGAAGGTCACGCCCGCGAACTCGCTGTATTCCGGCTCCGCTTCGGTGCCGATGTTGAGTTCGTTGCGGGCGATGGGGTAGGTGCGGCCGCGGTCGGTCGCGCCGAACAGGTGCTGGACGCCCTCGCCGTCCTCGGCGATGACGAGGCCGCCGTACGGGGAGACGGTGATGTTGTCGGGGCCGTCGAAGGCGCCGTCGACGGACGGGTCGGGGTTGACGCCGAGCAGGACCTTCAGCGTGAGCGTGCGGCGCTTGGGGTCGTAGAACCAGACCTGGCCGTCGTGCTGGACCGGGCTCTCCTCACGGGCGTACGAGGAGACGATGTAGGTGCCGCCGTCGCCCCACCACATGCCCTCGAGCTTGCGCGCGCGGGTGACCTGGCCGTCGGCGAACTGCTTGCGGACGGGCGTGGTCCTGGCGTCGCGGTCGGGGACGTCGACCCAGTCGACTCCGTAGACCGTGCCGATCTTCGTGGCGCGGGAGAGGTCGTCGACGAACGTGCCGCCGGAGTCGAAGCACTTGGGGGCCTGCAGGACTCCCGCGTCCTCGGCGAGGCCGCGCAGCTTGCCGCGGCCGTGCCGGAAGCCCTCGGGCGGGGTCCAGCGGTAGAGCAGGCCGTTGGGGGCGGAAGCGTCCTCGGTGAGGTAGAGGTGGCCGCGCCTGGGGTCGACGACGACGGCCTCGTGGGCGTAACGGCCCAGCGCCTTGACGGGCTTGGGGTCGCGGTTGGCGCGACGGTCTGCGGGGTCGACCTCGAAGACGTAGCCGTGGTCCTTGGTCATGCCGTTCTGGCCGGCCTTGTCCTCGGTCTCCTCGCAGGTGAGCCAGGTGCCCCAAGGTGTGCTGCCGCCCGCGCAGTTGGTGGAGGTGCCGGCGATGCCGACCCATTCGGCGACGTGTCCGTCGGGGCGGACCTCGACGACCGTGCAGCCGCCGGAGGCGGCCGGGTCGTAGACGAGGCCCTCGGTGAGCGGCACCGGGTGGGGCCATTTGGCGCGCGGGCCCTTCAACTCGTGGTTGTTGACGAGGAGGGTGGTGCCGCGCGGGCCGTCGAAGGTGGCCGTGCCGTCGTGGTTGGACGGGGTGAACTCGCCCGACTCCAGCTTGGTCTTCCCGCTGTAGGTGAGGATGCGGTAGGCGAACCCGGCGGGCAGCGCGAGGATGCCCTTCGGGTCGGGGACCAGCGGTCCGTAGCCGACGCCGCCGTGGATGTCCTGCGACTCCTGTGTGTTCTCGGTCTCCGTGGACGCGAGGGCGTTCGGAGCGGTGGCGAGGGCGCCGACGCTGCCCGCCAGCGCGACCCCGGCACCGGTGACCGCGGATGTTCTGGCGAAGTCCCTGCGGGTGAGCGACATGGTGTCTCCTGAGACGGTGGGTGTGCCGTGGAGGGTGGCGGCCTCGGTCGCGCAACCCTCCCGCCCACGTCTGAACGCCGGTTGAACACCGGACGACATCAGTCGTTCAACTACTCGCGAGCAGGACAGCGAGCACCATGGGCTGACCCCTCAGGCGTCGAAGATGAAGGCAAGACGGCCGGAGCCCCGTTCCGCGGGCCCCGGCGGCGTGCTGGTGAGCGGGGACCGCCGAGCGGTCCGTGCTGGCGAGCAGGGACCGCCGAGCGGTACCCCGGCTCAACCTCCTTGCTGGGACCGCGCCTTGAACGCGGCCTTCCGTGCTTCCTTCGCGATCTTCTTGTCCGGGTGCAGCCGCCCCATCGCCTCCAGCACATCCGCCGCGGCCGGGTGGTCGACCCGCCAGGCCGCCGCGAAGAACCCGCTGTGCTGCTGGGCCAGTCCCGCCACCAGGTCCCTGAGCTCGTCGGAGTTGCCCTCGGCCGCGAGCTGGGCGGCGAGCGTGTCGACGGTCAGCCAGAACACCAGCTCCTGCGACGGTGCGGGCACGTCCGAGGCGCCCCGCTCGGCCAGCCAGACCCGGGCCAGTCCGCCGAGCTCGGGGTCGTCGAGCACCTCGCGCAGGGCGGGCTCGGCCTCGTCGCCGACGAGGGACAGTGCCTGCTGGCAGCGCAGCCGTCGCAGCGGCGCGCCGGCGTCCAGGCCCCGTGCCGCGGCCAGCAACTCCCGTGCCGCGGTGAGGGATTCGCGGCGGGCCAGCCACTGCTCGGTCTCGGCCTGTGCGGCCGCCGGCGGGAAGGTGGCCGTGCCGTCGAGCAGCGCGTCGGCGCCCTTGTCCGCGAGGTCGCCGACGGCGGGCGCCTCGAACCCCGCCTCGAGGAGCCTGGCCCGGAGGCCGTACAGGCCGAGCGGGGTCAGCCGGACCATGCCGTAGCGGGAGACGTCGGTCTCCTCGACCGGGGACGAGGGCTCCTCGTCGGTGTCGGCCATCAGCGCCTCGTCGACGGGCTGGTACGCCACGAGTCCGACCGGCTCCAGCAGCCGGAACTGGTCGTCGAGGCGCATCATCGCGTCGGAGACCTGCTCCAGCACGTCGTTGGTGGGCTCGCCCATGTCGCCGGGGACGATCATCGAGGCGGCCAGCGCGGGCAGCGGCACGGGCGCCTCGCCGGGCCCGTCCTCGCCGGCGGTGAGGAGGTAGAGGTTGCCGAGCACTCCGTCCAGGAACTCGGCCTCGGCCTCCGGGTCCCATCCCAGGGACGCGAGGTCGATCTCGCCGCCGGCATCCATGGCGCCGACCAGGTCGTCCAGGTCCGGCACGCTCGCGTCGGCGAGCACGGTCTCCAGCGCCGTCAGCCACACGTCGAGCACGTCGTGCGGGGCGCCGCCGGTGAGCAGGGCCAGCTCCTCGCCCGTCGCGACGGTGCCCGCTTCCTCGTCGACGACCTCGACGAGCCCGGCGTCGACGGCGACCCGCCAGGCCTCGCTGGCGTACGCCGCCGCGTCGTCGCCGCTCAGCCCGAGCAGCTCGGCCGCCGCGGGCAGTTGCTCTTCGACAAGCCCGCCCCCGGCGTCGATCCGCGTCTCGGGTCCGGCCCAGCGGGCGAGCCGCGCGGCCCGTGACAGCAGGGGCGTGGACAGGGCGTCCCGCGCCAGCTCCGCTTCGGGGCGCAGCCGTACCGGTGGCAGGGGGGAGCTGTCTGACATCGGCTGGTTCTCCTAGGGACGCGTCGTACCACTCGACCGCTCAGCCTAGACCGCTTTCCACCCATGCCGCCCGGTTCATCTCCCGGTCAGGGGCCGTACATGGCTGAAACCTTGACAAGTGGCCTGACCAGGCACGAGATTGACGCGCGTAGAAGTCGGGGGACAAGCGTTCACCCGATATCTACGCGCGTCATACGTGCCTCCCGCTCCACCCTCGTCCCGGCGCCCATGTACGTCCCCGGAGGGATCCCGTTGCCGAGCAAGTCTTCCGCGCGTCTCGCCGCGCTCACCGTCGCCGCCGTCTGTTCCGCGGCCTCGACCGTCGTGCTCACCTCGCCCGCGCACGCGGCGGCCGTGAGCATCCATGACATCCAGGGCACGACCCGGATATCCCCGTACGCCGGCCAGGCGGTCACGGACGTGGCCGGAATCGTCACCGGCGTACGCACCTACGGCTCCTCCAGGGGCTTCTGGATCCAGGACCCGAACCCGGACGCCGACCCGGCCACCAGCGAGGGCGTCTTCGTCTTCACCAGCTCGACCCCGAAGGTCGCGGTCGGCGACGCGGTGACCGTCTCCGGCACGATCTCGGAGTTCGTCCCGGGCGGCGCCGCCTCCGGCAACCAGACGGTGACCGAGATCGTCCGCCCGACGGTGACCGTCGTCTCCGGCGGCAACGCGGTCCCGGCCGCCACCGTCGTCGACGCCAGGTCGGTGCCGAGCGCGTACAGCCCGGCCGGCGACACCGCCGCGAGCGGCTCGGTCAACGCTCTGACCCTGCGGCCGTCGAAGTACGCCCTGGACTACTACGAGTCCCTGGAGGGCATGAACGTCCAGGTCGCCGACACCCGCGTGGTCGGCGCCACCGACCCGTTCACCGAGCTGTGGGTCACGGTGAAGCCGCGCGAGAACAGCAACCGCCGCGGCGGCACCCTCTACGGCTCCTACGACTCGCAGAACACCGGCCGGCTCCAGATCCAGTCCCTGGGCGCGACCGCCGACTTCCCGACGGCGAACGTCGGCGACGTCCTCACCGGCACCACCGCGGGCCCGCTGGACTACAACCAGTTCGGCGGCTACACCCTCGTCGCGGGCCGGATCGGCACGCTCAAGAGCGCCGGCCTGGCCCGCGAGACCACCGAGAAGCAGAAGAACGGCGAGCTCGCGGTCGCGACCTACAACGTCGAGAACCTCGACCCGTCCGACGCCTCCTTCGAGGAGCACGCCGCCGCGATCGTGCACAACCTCCAGTCGCCCGACATCGTGTCCCTGGAGGAGATCCAGGACAACAACGGCGCGAAGAACGACGGCACGGTCGCCGCCGACCTGACCGTGACCAAGCTGATCGACGCGATCGTCGCGGCCGGCGGCCCGACGTACGACTGGCGCTCCATCGACCCGGCGAACAACACCGACGGCGGCGAGCCGGGCGGCAACATCCGCCAGGTGTTCCTGTTCAACCCGGAGCGGGTCTCCTTCACCGACCGCGCGGGCGGCGACGCCACGACCGCCGTCGGGGTCACCACGGAGCACGGCAAGGCCGCGCTGACGGTCTCCCCGGGCCGCATCGACCCGACGAACGCCGCCTGGGCCAGCAGCCGCAAGCCGCTGGCCGGCGAGTTCGTCTTCCGTGGCCGGACGGTCTTCGTGATCGCAAACCACTTCAACTCCAAGGGCGGCGACCAGGGGCTGACCTCGCGGTACCAGCCGCCGGTGCGCAGCTCGGAGACCCAGCGCGCTCTCCAGGCGACCGCGGTGAACGCGTTCGTCAAGGACATCCTGGCCACCCAGAAGAACGCGGACGTCGTCACCCTGGGCGACATCAACGACTTCGAGTTCTCCGGCACCGCCGAGATCCTGGAGAGCGACGGCGTACTCTGGTCGGCGATCAAGTCGCTGCCGAAGAGCGAGCGCTACTCGTACGTGTACCAGGGCAACGCCCAGGTCCTCGACCAGATCCTGGTCAGCCCGTCGGTCCGGCGTTCCTGCGACTTCGAGTACGACAGCGTGCACATCAACTCGGAGTTCAACGACCAGATCAGCGACCACGACCCGCAGGTGCTGCGCTTCAAGCCGTAGTCGCCGACCCGTCGGTCGCAGTGCTCTACCGGGGCTGGCTGAACACGTTGTTCAGCCAGCCCTTCCATGCGGTTTCGACCGCTTCCGCGTCCGCGCCCGGCGCGAAGTCGTGGACGCTGATCCCGACCGGGTAACCCCAGTGATCGCGACCGAAGACACGGATCAGGGCGCCTTCGGTGCGCAGCCCGAGGAAGTACGGGTTGCGGAAGTCGACCTCGGCGTCGAGGAGTCGGCCCTCGGGGCCGCGGGCCTGCACGCGCGCCCCCTCGGCGGTGTCGTCCGCGAGGCCGAGCGCCCTGCCGACGGCGGCGAAGGAACCGGTGGCCTTGGAGGCGTCGGGTCCGTCGAAGGTGGTGAAGGCGGCCGTGCGGGGTGCGAAGTGGAGCAGGTACTGCCGCAGGGTCGCCATGTAGAAGTTGGTGTGCTTCGCGGCGCCGTCGTACTGGTTGTCCCAGTCGTCGACGAAGATCCCGCTGTGCACGTACCGCACCCAGGCACGGCGGCCCTCGTCGCGCGGCTCGATGGTGTAGTCGAGCTGGTTGAGGGTCTGTTCGGAGATGCCCTCGACGTTCTCGACGCGGTTGGTGTAGCGGTGCGGTGGATCCCAGGCGGTGACCGTGGACCCGAAGGGTCCCTTGCCGCCCTCGCGCGGCTCGGGTGGCTCCATCGGCCACAGCCAGCCGCCGGTCTGGGCGGTGATGGCCTCCCACACCTGCTCCGGTGAGGCGTCGACCTCGAACTCGCGGGCGATCTCGAATTCCTTGGACATGGTGGGCTCCTGCTTACTGAGACTCGAGTTCCGGGGTGGGTTGGTCCTTGACCGTGGGTTGGTCCTTGACCGTGGGATGGACGGCCACGACGATCCGGTGATCACGACCGCCCTCGGTGTCCGGAGCGTCGTACTTGCGGATCAGCGCGGTGATCCCCGCGGTCAGTTCCTGGATGAACGCGGCCCGGTCGGCGGCGGAGGCGAAGCGGACCTCGCCGTCGAGCGCGTACGTCGCCAGTCCCTTGCGGGCCTTCGCGGCGCCGGTGATCAGCGAGCCGACGTCCCGGACGAGCCGGGCGCCGAGCGCGAGCAGCCAGCGTGCGGAGAGCTGGTCCCGGAAGCGGTCCGGGTCCGGCTGCACGGCGGCGAGCGCGAGCGGTGAGATGACGTACGACGCGGCGGTCGCCGCCATCAGCCGCTCGGTGACGTTGCCCTTGCGGCGCTCGCCGGCCAGCTCGACCAGGCCGTGCCGCTCCAGCGCCTTCAGGTGGTAGTTCACCTTCTGCCGGGGCAGTCCGACCTTGCCGGCCAGCATGGCCGCCGACGCGGGGCCGGCGGCCAGCTCGGCGAGCAGCCGGGCCCTTATGGGGTCCAGGGAGGCGGCTGCGGCCTCGGGGTCCTCGATCACGGTCACGTCCAGCATGGGTCCACCCTCCCACCGAACACTTTTTTTGTCCAGACGGTTCCAGTGTTCGGTGAGAGGCGGCATTCCTCCGGGCGGTAGCCGCCCCCGCCGCCCCTTCCCGTCCCGTCCCTGGGGGCCGCGCCCCCAGACCCCCGCTTTCGGTCCGAAGGGCCTCGTCCTCAAACTCCCCCAGAGGGGGGGACCCCCAGACGGGCTGATTTCAGCCCCTCCGGCGTTTGAGGAGCGGGGTCTGGGGCGGAGCCCCAGGGACGGGACGGGACGGGAAGGGGCGGCGGGGGCGAAGAAGAACCTCAACCAAGATTCAGGTCAAGTAGCCGATTCGAGCGGGGAATTCGGGAGACCCGGCTGGTCATGGACGAGAAGGCCGAAAGGGCCGAGAAGCTCGAGGGCGCCGAGAAGAACAGCCCCTCCAAGTTGCCCGCCCGGTCGTGGCGGGCGGTGGTGCGGCGCACGCTGAAGGAGTTACTGGACGACGAACTCGCCGACCGCGCAGCCGCGTTGACGTACTACGGCGTCCTGTCGCTCTTCCCGGCGCTACTGGTGATGGTGTCCCTGCTGGGCGTGGTGGGACAGCGCGCGACGGACAAGATCCTCGACAACATCGGGGACCTCGCCCCCGGCCCCGCCCGGGACATCCTGCGGGACGCGGTGGTCCAGCTCGGCGACAGCGGCGGCACCGGCAGCGTGCTGGCCGTCCTCGGCCTGCTCTTCGCCCTGTGGTCGGCATCCGGCTACGTCGCCGCGTTCATCCGTACGTCCAACGCGGTGTACGACCTTCCGGAGGGCCGCCCGGTGTGGAAGTTGACGCCGCTGAGGCTGGCGCTGACCGTGGTGCTGATGCTGATGCTGGCCGCGAGCGCACTGATCGTGGTGTTCACGGGCCCGCTGGCCGAACGGGCCGGCACGACGATCGGGCTCGGCGACGAGGCGATCGCGGTGTGGGGCGTCGCGAAGTGGCCGGTGCTGCTCCTCCTGGTCGTCCTGATGATCGCCCTGCTGTACTGGGCCGCCCCCAACGTCCGCGGCCGCGGCTTCCGTTGGGTCTCCCCCGGCAGCGTCCTCGCCACGCTCATCTGGCTGGCCGCCTCGGCCGGCTTCGCGCTCTACGCCGCCAACTTCGGCTCGTACAACAAGACTTACGGCACCCTGGCGGGCGCCATCGTCTTCCTCGTCTGGCTCTGGCTGACCAACCTGGCGATCCTCCTCGGCCTGGAGTTCGACGCCGAACTGGCCCGAGAGCGAGCCATCACGGACGGCCGCCCACCGACGGAGGAGCCGTACGTGGAACCGAGGGACACGAGGAAGTGGCCCCCGAGGTTGCGGGCGGCACGGGGAAAGTAAACGGGCGAGATTTCATCCCTCCCCCATCCGAGTCGGGTTCCCTCCCCCATACGAGTCGGGTGGTGTGGCGGAGCCCCCAGCGACGGTCACCCAGACGCCGGCGCCGGCGTCACCCACCCAAGGGCAACCCCGGCGCCCACCCCAACAGCAACCGCGCCCCGCGTCACCGACCGCCGTGCCGCCGCCGCACCACCTCCACCGCGACGACCGCCCCCACCGCCGCCGCCCCCACGACCAGCACCGGCCGCGGATGACGCACCCCGGCCTGCACGGCGGTGCGGACCGGCGCGGGCAGCGTGTGCTCAACGGCATGCCCCGCATGACTCGCCCGGTCCTGGACCGTATGCCCGGCCTGCGCCGCGCTGCTGCGCAGCTGCACCGTCATCGCCCCCGCCTTGTCCCGCAGGTCCGCCGCCCGAGCCCGCGCGCGCCCCTTGACGTCGACCTTGCCTGCCAGCTCCTCCACCGTGTCGCCGAGTGCACTGCGAGTCCGCTCGATCTGCCGACGCAGCTCGTCGGGCCCCTTGGCACCGACCTCCTGCGCGGCCCCGCCGCCCGGCTCGCGTCCCTGCGCTGCCTTGTCCGTCATCGGTGCACCCTTTCCCTGATCTCCTCGACGTCGGCCCTGACGCTGCCGATCGCCTCCTCCGGCGTGGGCGGTGTGGCGCGCCGCAGCTGGGCGCGGCCGGTCGCCGCGAGCAGGCCCGCGAGCGCGAACAGCACGGCCGTCACGATGAGCGCCGCCGCCCAGACGGGCAGCGTCAGCGAGAGCGCGGCGGCGGCCGTGGCGGCCAGGGCGAGGAAGCCGGCGTAGGCGACGGCGCCGGCGGCGCCGAGCAGTCCGCCACCGCGTCCGGCGCGACGGCCCTTCTGCGTGAGCTCCTCCTTGGCGAGGGCCACTTCCTGTCGTACGAGCCGGGAGAGCTGTTCGGTGGCCTGTCCGACGAGGTCGCCGACCGAATGATGTTCGTCATGTACGGGCCTGGGGGCCGTGGTCCCGGTCACGGTTCCGCCTCCTCTCGGTATCGGAACCCCCGGGTACCCTGACCGGCCCCCGCTACCCCTGCGGGCCGGCACCACTACCCTTGCGGGCCGCCTCCGGGACCGTGCTCGCCGAGCCTGGCCAGCTGGCTCTGGAACCAGTCGAGCCGGGCCTGCAACAGGGCGGCCTCCGCGACGAGTTCGGGCACCCCGAGCCCGCCGGGTACGCCCCCGTCGGCGGCCGTCGTCGGCCACTCTCCCGCGGCCACCCGCAAGCCGTCCCCCGCCACGACCCGCAGCCCCTCTCCGGCCAGCCGGGCGAACCCGGCCAACGAGACCGACGTACGACCGCGCAGGCAGCCCGCGCAGGAGGGGGTCAGCGCGCGCCACCCGGGTCTGCCCCAGCCGGCGTCGGCCAGCGCCGCCGCGACCGTGCCGCAGGCGCAGGGGCCGACGGTCGCCGTGCGGACGCGCTGACGGGCGTGCCGGAAGCCGCGCTCGAAGCGGATGTAGCGGCCGAGGACCAAGACCTCGAGCAGGACGGCCGTACGGTGCTCGGCCGTGCACAGCAGGGCCTCGGCCGTCGTACGGTCGTGCACGCAGTGGAAGCCGCAGTCGCAGCGGCGGTGCGGTGCCCGGTGCCGCAGGCCGTAGACGCAGGACGCGTCGGCCAGGACTCCGTACGGCAGCGCGCCGCCCAGCGACACACCGGTGAACCCGGCCCGGGTGCCGTCCTGGGACAGCACCGGGTGGGCGATCTTGTATCCGGTCGGCGGCTCCGTCGGGCGTTCCTCGGGGAGCCGCAGTCTCATCGGGCGGCCGGGACCTCTTCGGGCGCCTTCAGTTCCTTGATCTCCTCCGGGAGCTCGAGTTCCTCCTCGTGGACCTGCGGCCGCTCTTCCGCGACTCCGGTGGCGAGTGCCTTGCCGAGCTTCATGACGCCTCCCATGACCTGGGGTCGATGACACCGTCCTGGCCATGGTGACCCATGAGGGGCCGACTTGGACATAGGGCCTTGTGCCTGCGCGCCCACCGGCGACACATCAGCATCCCTTAGCGATACCTCGTAGAAGAATTAAGTGGAGCTTCACTGTTGGTGCGCCGAGACTACCCCCATGACGACACTCCGCCCCTTCGGCCGCGCCCTCTGCGCCATGATCACGCCCTTCACCGACGCGGGCGCGCTGGACCTCGACGGCGCGCAGCGGCTTGCCGAGCGGCTGGTGGCCGAAGGGTGCGACGGGATCGTCCTGTCGGGTACGACGGGTGAGTCGCCGACCACGACGGACGCGGAGAAGGCCGCGCTCGTCAGGGCCGTGCGGGAGGCGGTGGGCGAGCGGGCGTCGATCGTGGCGGGCGTGGGCACCTTCGACACCCGGCACACCGTCGAGCTGGCCCTGGCCGCCGAGAAGGCGGGCGCCGACGGCCTGTTGGTGGTCAGCCCCTACTACAGCAGGCCCCCGCAGGACGCGGTGGAGGCGCACTTCCGCGAGGTCGCGGACGCGTCCGGGCTGCCGCTCGTGCTGTACGACATCCCGGGGCGCACCGGCACCCGGATCGAGCCGGACACGATGATCCGCCTCGCCGGGCATCCCCGCATCGTCGCGGTCAAGGACTGTTCCTATGACTTCCTCGGCGCCCAGAAGGTCCTGGACCGCACGGAGTTGGCGTACTACGCGGGCTGCGACGAGCACAACCTCGCCCTCTACGCGGTAGGCGCCACCGGATACATCAGTACGGTCGCCAACGTGGTTCCGGCCCGGCTCCGCGCGGTCCTCGACGCGTTCGAGGCGGGCGACACCCCCGTGGCCGCCCGCCTCCAACAGCGGGCCACGCCGCTGATCGAGTCGATGATGTCGGCGGGCCTGCCCGGCGCGGTCACTGCCAAGGCCCTCCTCAACGCACTCGACCTGCCGGCGGGCCCGGTCCGCGCACCGCTGCGCCCCGCCGACCGCGAGGCGGTCGACGGGCTGCTGGCGGCGTACGAACGGTTCATGGCCGCCTGATCAGCGCTCCGCGAAGACGGGCTCCCAACGCCCGGCGTCCCCGTCGTTGCCCTTGCGGAAGTCGCTGAGCGGTACGACCTTGTCGCTGCCGATGGTGACCAGCACGAGCCTCTGGTGGAATTCGTTCTTGCCACCCTTGGCGATGTCCCAGGCGATGAGCGAGGAGTTGCCGACCCAGGCGAGCAGCTGCTGCCCGTGCACCTCGGTCTTCGAGCCGGTCGCGGCGTCGACGACCCAGGAGGACGTCTTCCACTTCTCGCCCGCGAAGTCACCGGCGACGAGCCTGCCGTCGGGCGACTTCCCCGCGTCGACGTACCACTCCAGGTACCTGTCGTTCGCCGGCGCGTCGACCTCGGCGCCCGAGAGGTCGTAGAACTGCTTGCCGATGTCCCCCATGGGACTGCCGGACCAGACGTGCCTGCCGTCGCCGGTGAGGGCGAAGTCCTGGCGGGAGTTCAGGAACGCCACGCCGTTGGGATCGTCCGGGTCGCTCGCGAGCTTCACCTCGCTCCAGGACCCCTTGCCGGACGCCACGTCAAGGACGTGGAATCCGGAGCGGCTCGACGGCTCTTTCTGATCCCAGCCGTCGGAACCCTCCGTCTTGACCCGCAGGTCGGGGTTGTCGTCGTAGGTCGTCGCGACCAGCTTCCGGCCGTCGCGCGAGAACGCGAGTCCGCCGACCGGGTGGTCGACCGGAATCCACCGCGCGACCTTGCCGGTGGTCAGGTCGAGCAGGCCGATCCGCGAGGCGGGCAGGTCCTGTTCCAGGACGGCGGCGGTCTTCATGCCGGGGGCGACGGCCACCCATGACCACTTCGTGTTCTTCTCGTACTTGCCGGTCTTCTGGTCGAGCAGCCAGTAGGTGCGCTCGTAGACCGCGGTGTCGGCCGTCTTCCTGACGGTCTTCGGGACGAAGTACGCGGCCAGTGCGGTGTTCCCCGCCGAGATCAGATCACGCGGCGGCGACTGGTCCGGACGGGCGTTGAACTCGGTTTTCGGAACGACGTCCGAGGGGCGTACGTCGGTGCCCCTGTCCGAGTCCAGCATCGGCACGCCCACCGCGACGGCGACCACGGCGGCCGTGGCGACGGCGATGCCCGCGATCCGGCGGGTACGGCGGCGCCGGCGGACCGCCAGCACCCGGTCGGCGAAGCCCGGCCGCGCCGGGTCCTGTTCGGCGGCCTGCTCCCGCAGTGCGTCGCGCACGAGTTCTTCTACGTTCACGGCCGCACCTCCAAGGGCGAATAGTCACGGGACGCCTGCCGTTCGGCGTCGGCCGGGCCCAGGGCGGCCAGTTCGGGCGCGAGGGAGCGCAGCCGGGCGAGGGAGCGGTGGGTGGTGGACCGTACGGTGCCGACCGTGCAGCCGAGGAGGCGGGCCACGTCGGCCTCCGGGAGATCTTCGAAATAGCGCAGCACGAGTACGGTCCGCTGGCGTGCGGTAAGCCGGGACAGCGCCTCGCGCATCACGACGCGCAGTTCGGCCGCGGCCGCCGCGTCGGTGACTCCGGCGCCCGCCTCCGGCGGTTCGGCGACGCTGAGTTCCCGTCTGCGCCACTTCAGCCGCCAGCGGCTGATCTGCTGGCGGTAGAGGATCCGGCGTACATAGGCCTCGGGCTCGTCGATCCGCTGCCACTTGCCCGCCGCCTTGATCAGGGCGTTCTGCAGCAGGTCCTCACCGGCGTGCTGGTCTCCCCCGCAGAGCAGCACGGCCGTCTTCAGCAGCGCCGACGACCGGTTGTCCACGAACTCCCGGAAACTCTCCAGCCCTTCGGCATTCATCGTCACCTTCTCTTCCCCGGCGGCACCTGCGCTCCGCCCCTCTGCCCCTTGTGACGCTCGCGACCGCCCGCCGCTATGCCACCGCTCCGAAGATTTTTTTCCGCGGAACGGGCCGGGGGCCCGTACCGCACGGGTGTGCGGTACGGGCCCCCGGTCCACGGCGGGCGCGCTCAGCTCCAGGTGTACCCGTCGCCGATCAGCAGCAAGTGCTCAAGTACGTCCTCCATCGGATCGTCCACCTGGCCCATGTTGACCAGTCCGACCCGGGGGCCGTTGTGCGAGGCGGTGTTGGTCTCGTCGGCGTGCGCGGCCTGCGCCGGCAGCCCGCAGACCACTGTCAGGGTCAGCGCCCCGGACAGCCGACGTGCCACGGTCCTCGCCCGCTCGTTCGTCATCGCACGATCCCTCGTTCGTCGTTTCGGCGTCTGATCGGACACTGCGTCCACCCGTTCATCTGCCGAAACCACGAGAAGGTCACGCCGGGTAACCCGTACGGGATCTTGAAGGGTCAGTTGTGGCTGTGCAGGATCTCGTTCAGGCCGCCCCAGACCGCGTTGTTCGGGCGGGCCTCGACGGTGCCCGTGACCGAGTTGCGGCGGAAGAGGATGTTGGAGGCGCCGGAGAGCTCACGCGCCTTGACGATCTGTCCGTCGGGCATGGTGACGCGGGTGCCCGCGGTGACGTACAGCCCCGCCTCGACCACGCACTCGTCGCCGAGCGCGATACCGACGCCCGCCTCGGCGCCGATCAGGCAGCGCTCGCCGATGGTGATGCGGACGTTGCCACCGCCGGAGAGGGTGCCCATGGTGGAGGCGCCGCCGCCGATGTCCGAGCCGTCACCGATCACGACACCGGCGGAGATACGGCCCTCGACCATCGACGTGCCGAGCGTGCCGGCGTTGAAGTTCACGAAGCCCTCGTGCATGACCGTGGTGCCCTCGGCGAGGTGCGCGCCCAGTCGGACCCGGTCGGCGTCGGCGATGCGGACGCCCTTGGGGGCCACGTAGTCGGTCATGCGCGGGAACTTGTCGATCGAGGTGACCTGGAGGTGCAGGCCCTCGGCGCGGGCGTTCAGCCGGACCTTCTCGACGTCATCCACGGCGACCGGGCCGAGCGAGGTCCAGGCGACGTTGGCGAGGTGGCCGAAGATGCCGTCCAGGCTCTGGCCGTGCGGCTGGACGAGCCTGTGCGAGAGCAGGTGCAGGCGCAGGTAGACGTCGTGCGCGTCGATCGGCTTGTCGTCGAGGGAGCCGATGACCGTGCGGACCGCGACCACCTCGACGCCCCGGCGGGCGTCCGGACCGGTCGCCGCGGTCGCGCCGCCGCCGAGCAGCTCCGCGGCGCGCTCGGCCGTCAGCCGCTCGGTGCCGGACGGGCCAGGGCCGCCCTCGGCAGTCACAGCGGTGAGCTCGGGAGCGGGGAACCAGGTGTCGAGGACGGTGCCGTCGGCGGCGATCGTGGCGAGGCCGGCGGCAACGGCGCCGGTGGTGCGAGGAGCAGTCGTGTCGGTCATGAGGGAAACCTAACCGGCCGGGCGGGGTGAGGGCGAACCGGTGCGCACGGCGTCTCAGGTGCCGGGCGCACCGTCCGGGATCCGTCCCGGATCGGACCGGGTCCGGGCGTTCGGGAAGGCGCGGATCGGGCTCAGGAGCCCGCATCCGGCCCCAGGCGTTGCGGATCCGGCCTCAGGCGTGGGTGATGGCCCGGATCAGGGCCGCTCCCCCTTCTCGTCCACCACCGCCGTGACGAGCCGTGCCCCACCGAGCACGACGTCGCCCTTGTCCCACTGCAGGTCGCCGCTCTGCGCCACCGACCGGTATCCGGCGTACAGGTAGGTGGCCGGGTCGAGGAGCACCTCGTCCCGGTCGGTGACGGGGTTCTTCAGGTACAGCGCGTAGGCGCTGCGCCCCGCCGCGTCCTCGACCTCCGCGGCCTGCACGCCGGGGATCGTGGCGAGGGCCCTGTAGACCTTGGCCAGGCCGGCGGGGTCGTAGGCGTAAGCCCGGCTGAGGACGGCGACGAGGGCCCGGTACTCGTGCTGGGTACGGGTCTCGGACTTGTCGGTGGCATAGAAGAAAGCGCGTGCCCTCGCCCGCACCCCCGCCGGGTCGTCCGGCAGGCTCTTGAGGAACGCGTACTCCTCCCTGGGCGAGTGGTCGTCGCCGGCCCGCCCGCCCTCCATCTTCGGATCGGCGTACGCCATCCAGTCCTCGTTGGTCTGCGGGTCGACCTCGTCGTCCGTCACGTTGGTCTCGACGGTCTTCACGTAGATCCACTGACCCTCGCGCGCGGTGACCGCGGGAGTGGCGGCGATGGCGTCGGCGGCGGCGTTCAGGAGGTCCTTGGCGCTGCCGAGTTCGAGGGTGTACCCGGGGCCGGCGCCTGGCTGCACTCCGCTCGTGCCGCGGTCCACCACCTGCGTCCCGATCAGTGCCACCGCCGTGATCAGGGCCGCCGTCGCCGCGGCCATCAGCCGCCAGTCACCGCGCAGCCGGTTGGCGCGGGTGCGGCCCGCCGCCTCCCGCAGCAGGCGGTCCCGCCCGGCGAGAAGGGGCGCGCGCTCGGCCGCCGGGGCCTCGGCCCGCAGTTCGCGGACCGCCGTCATCTCGTCCATGTCAGACCACCTCCGTGGCGTCGAGCGTGAATGCGGGGTCGGCGCCCAGGGCCGAACGGACCTTGCGGCGGGCGCGGTTGAGCCGGGAGCGCACCGTGCCGACGGGGATCCCGAGCGCCTCCGAAACCTCGGTGTACGTCAGGTCCGCCCACGCCACCAGCAGCAGCACATGCCGGTCGCCCACGGACAGCGCGGCCAGCGCCCCGGCGAGCGGCGCCTGCACGGCCTGTGCGATGACCCGCTCGTCGGCGCGCTCGGACCAGGTCTCGGCGACCGGGTCGTGCCCGGTGCGGGCCAGCGCCCGCAGGGCCCGCACCTCGGCGCGGCGCTGCTTGCCGACGAGGTTGCCGGCGATGCCGTAGAGCCAGGGGCGGGCGCTTGGGCGGGTGGTGTCGTAGCGCGTCCGGATGCGGAAGGCGATGAGGAAGGTCTCCGCCGTGATGTCGTCGGCGGCGCCCACGCCCAGTCGGCGTTCCACATAGCGGTGGATGTCGGGGGCGTACCGGTCGTAGAGACGGGCGAAGAGCTCCGGTTCCTCCAGGGACTGGGCGACGACCTGGGCGTCCTCGGGCGAGGACGGGTCCGGTGGTCCGGTCACGTGGCGGCCTCCGCGGGTGTGGTCGGGGTGAGGATGTCACCCGCTGTTCCCCGATGTCGGCGAAGGGGTTCACGGACGGCGGCCGCCCCCGGCTCACGCTCCGGCGTCGATGACCCGCGCCAGCATCTCCCGCGCGTACTCCTCGTCGTACGGCGTCCCCGTCAGCAGCACCTGCAGACATATCCCGTCCGTCAGTGCGACCAGCGCCCGCGCGGTGACGGGGTCGGTCCGGGCGGTGAGCCGGGTGGCCAGGTCGTCGGCCCACTCGGCGGCGACCGGGCGCAGGGCGGGGCGGCGCAGGGCGGCGAGGTAGAGCTCGTACTCCAGCTCGACGCCGGTGCGCTCGCCGGCCAGCCACTCGCCCAGCAGGCCGGCGAGTTCGGCGGCCAGGTCGGTGCGCGGGTCGGCGAGGCCGCCGCGGGAGACGATCACCTTGGCGAAGCCCTCGTTGGCCTGGCGGAGCGCCGCGACCATCAGCTCGTCCAGGGTCTTGAAGTGGTACGTCGTGGAGCCGAGCGGAACATCGGCCTCGGCGGCGACGGAGCGGTGACTCAGCCCGGCGAGGCCCTTCTCCCCGGCGACCCGTATCGCCGCGTCGATGATCCGTTGCCGCCGCTGGGGGTCGTAGCGGCGGGGCATCAGTGCGCACCGCCCAGGTTCAGCACCACCACGCCGACGATGATCAGCGCGATACCGGCGGCCTTGGTCGGGGTCATCCCCTCACCCAGGAACATCATCCCGATGGTGGCGATGACCGCGGTGCCGACACCGGCCCAGATCGCGTACGCCGTGCCGACCGAGACGGTCTTCAGCGTCTGGGCGAGCAGCACGAAGGAGACGATGTAGCCGAGGACGGTGAACAGCGAGGGCCCCAGCCTGCTGAACCCGTCGCTGTACTTCATGGCCGTGGTCGCGCCGACCTCGGCGGCTATGGCGCAGGCGAGCAGCAGGTAACCCATGTGTACGAGCGTACACATCACCCGGAGGGGAGACCCCCGCGGGCCCGGTTCGCGTACCCGCGCCAGGCGGTCGGTGATCCGCCGCTCGGTGCGGGCCGGCACGCAGCAGGGCGGACACCTTGCGGTAGTGGAGCAGTTCGGCCGCGTCGGGCCGCACCGCTCCGCCGAGTTCGTAGCCGTTGCGCTCCAGCCGCTCACCCGGAACGGCGTCGCACAGCCGTACCTGATCGAGCGTCAGCCGCTGTTGCCGGCTGCCGGCCCGTGAGGTGTCCAGGGTGCCGTGGGTGCGCCGGTGTCAGCCTTGCGGGCGGGGTCACACTCCGACGCCGCCGTGACCGAATGAGGTGAAGCTGGGCCCACCTCGTGAAGGGGCTGTGAACATCGAGCCTCGCGTGAAACCGAAGAGGCCGAGAACCACTCGCCCCAAACGGCCCCCAGGAGCGCACCCGCTCCACTAGTGTTTCACCGTTCACCTACTTCCCCGTCTCGGCCGCAGCCGTCGCCCCAGGCGCCCGCCGGAGGAACCGCGCATGCCCGTAAGAAAGTCCCGGCCCCCTCAGAACCAGCCATGGGAGAGCGGCTGGTCTCCGGATGCCACCCGGGTGCCGGGAACGCGACGCCTGTGGCTGGCGGGCGCGATGGCGATAGCCACGGTCGCCGCCTGTGTGACGGCAATCGTCGTGACGGAGCAGCGCCCTGACGACCCGTCACCCTCCCCGCAGGGGGTGGCCGCCGCGGACCCGAGCGGCCCCGGCCTGATCTCCTACGGCACTCCCTCCGCGACGGCCACCTCGACACCCGGCGGCAAGAGCGCCTCACCGTCCGCCCGGACGACCACGAGCGCCCCCGAACCACAGGGCTCGGCCTCCGCGTCCGCCCATCCGCCCAAGCCCTCCACGCCCGGCCCGACTTCGTCCGCCCCCAAGCCCTCGACGACGTGGCGTTCGGTCCGCTCGGTCAACTACCCCGACCGGTACTGGCACGTCAGCGGCGGCCTGGTGCGGCTCGACCCGGTCGGCGGCTCGGAATCCCGCGAGGACTCCACCTTCAAGCTGGTCAAGGGCCTGGCCGACAGCTCCTGCCAGTCCTTCGCCACGGCCGACGGCAAGTATCTCCGCCACCGTGACTTCGTCCTGCGCGCGGACCGCGACGACGGCTCGTCCCTCTTCAAGCAGGACGCCACGTTCTGCCCCCGCCCCTCACCGGTGTCCGGCGCGATCATGCTGGAGTCGGTCAACTTCCCGGGCCGCTTCCTGCGCCACAAGGACTTCGTACTCCGCCTGGAGTCGTACCAGTACAGCGGCCAGTACCAGGCGGACTCCGCGTTCCGGTTGGTGGGCGGGCTGGCCTGAGCACGAGAAACGGCGACGCCCGAAGGCGTCGCCGTTCGCATCAGCTCGTGGATCTCAGACGTTGAACCCGAGCGCCCGCAGCTGCTCCCGCCCGTCGTCCGTGATCTTGTCGGGGCCCCACGGGGGCATCCAGACCCAGTTGATGCGGAGCTCGTTGACGAGGCCGTCCGTGGCGGACTTGGCCTGGTCCTCGATGACGTCCGTCAGCGGGCAGGCCGCCGAGGTCAGGGTCATGTCGATGGTCGCGATGTTCGCGTCGTCGATGTGGATGCCGTAGATCAGGCCGAGGTTGACGACGTCGATGCCCAGTTCCGGGTCGACGACGTCGTACAGGGCCTCGCGGAGTTCTTCCTCCGAGGCCGGCTTCATCTCAACGGTCTCGCTCATGCCGTCTTCCTTTCGGCGTCGGCTCCGCCCAGGGCCTGGGCCGTCGCGTCCTTCCACGCCATCCAGCTCAGGAGGGCGCACTTCACCCGCGCTGGGTACTTGGAGACACCGGCGAACGCGACCGCGTCCTCCAGCACCTCCTCCATCGCGTCGTCGGGCTCGATCCGGCCCTTGGACTGCATCAGCTCCAGGAAGGTCTCCTGGATCTTCTGCGCGTCCGCAAGGTCCTTGCCGACCAGCAGCTCGTTCAGCACCGAGGCCGAGGCCTGGCTGATCGAGCAGCCCTGACCCTCGTACGAGACGTCGTTGATGGTCGTGCCGTCGTACTTCACGCGCAGCGTGATCTCGTCGCCGCACGTCGGGTTGACGTGGTGCACCTCGGCGTCGCCATCCCTGAGACCACGCCCGTGCGGGTGCTTGTAGTGGTCCAGGATGACTTCCTGGTACATCGAATCCAGCTTCACGATTTCAGCACGCCCCTCAGCCGAAGAAGTTCCGTACGTGCTCCAGGCCGTCGACCAGAGCGTCGATCTCGGCCGGCGTGGAGTACAGATAGAACGACGCTCGCGTGGTCGCAGGAATTCCGTACCGCAGGCAGACAGGGCGTGCGCAGTGATGACCCACGCGTACCGCGATGCCCTGCTCGTCGAGAACCTGGCCCACGTCGTGCGGGTGGATGTCACCGAGCGTGAAGGAGATCGCCGCGCCGCGGTCCTCGGCCGTGGTGGGGCCGATGATCCTCAGACCCGGCACCTCGCCGAGCCTCTTCACCGCGTACTCGGTGAGCGCGTGCTCGTGGGCGAGGATCTTGTCCATGCCGATCGACGACAGGTAGTCGATCGCCGCGCCCAGACCGACCGCCTGCGCGATCGGCGGTGTGCCCGCCTCGAACTTGTGCGGGGCGGGAGCGTACGTCGACGAGTGCATCGACACCGTCTCGATCATCTCGCCGCCGCCCAGGAACGGAGGCAGGTCCTCCAGCAGCTCCTGGCGGCCCCAGAGCACGCCGATGCCGGTCGGACCGCACATCTTGTGGCCGGTGAAGGCCACGAAGTCGGCCTGCAGGGCCTGGACGTCCAGCGGCATGTGCGGCGCGGCCTGCGAGGCGTCGATGCACACCAGCGCGCCGACCTCCTGCGCGCGGCGCACTATCGCCTCGACGGGGTTGACCGTGCCCAGGATGTTCGACACCAGCACGAAGGAGACGATCTTCGTCTTCTCCGTGATGATCTCGTCGATGTTGGAGAGGTCGAGCCGGCCGTCGTCGGTCAGGCCGAACCACTTCAGCTTCGCGCCCGTGCGCTGCGCGAGCAGCTGCCACGGCACGATGTTGGAGTGGTGCTCCATCTCCGTGATGACGATCTCGGTCTCGTGGTCCACGCGGTAGGGCTCGTCGGCCCAGCCCAGCATGTTCGCCACGAGGTTGAGCGACTCGGAGGCGTTCTTGGTGAAGATCACCTCGTCACGGCTCGGCGCGTTGATGAACGCGGCGACCTTGTCGCGCGCGCCCTCGTACAGCGCCGTGGCCTCCTCGGCGAGCACATGCACACCGCGGTGGACGTTGGCGTTGTAGCGCTCGTAGTACTCACTCAGGGCGTCCAGAACCTGGCGCGGCTTCTGCGAGGTCGCCGCGTTGTCCAGGTAGACGAGCTTCCGGTCGTCGTGGACCAGACGGTCCAGGATGGGGAAGTCCTTACGGATCGCCTCGGTGTCGAGGAGGCCCGGCAGCTGTGTCACGCGGATACTCCACCCTTCGTGTAAACCTCGTAGCCCTCGTTCTCCAGCTTGTCGGCGAGTTCGGCGCCGCCGGACTCGACGATCCGGCCCGCGGAGAAGACGTGGACGAAGTCGGGCTTGATGTAGCGCAGGATGCGCGTGTAGTGAGTGATCAGCAGGGTGCCGACCTCGCCGGTCTCGCGGACGCGGTTGACGCCCTCGGAGACGACCCGCAGGGCGTCGACGTCCAGACCGGAGTCCGTCTCGTCGAGGATCGCGACCTTCGGCTTGAGCAGCTCGAGCTGGAGGATCTCGTGGCGCTTCTTCTCACCGCCGGAGAAGCCCTCGTTCACGTTGCGCTCGGCGAAGGCCGGGTCCATGTTGAGACGCTCCATGGTCTCCCTGACCTCCTTCACCCACGTCCGCAGCTTGGGGGCCTCGCCGCGGACGGCGGTGGCGGACGTACGGAGGAAGTTGGAGACCGAGACGCCGGGGACCTCGACCGGGTACTGCATCGCCAGGAACAGGCCCGCGCGGGCGCGCTCGTCGACGGACATCTCCAGGACGTCCTCGCCGTCGAGGGTGACGGTGCCGCTGGTGATCGTGTACTTCGGGTGACCCGCGAGCGAGTAGGCGAGCGTCGACTTGCCGGAGCCGTTCGGGCCCATGATGGCGTGCGTCTCGCCCTGCTTCACGGTGAGGTCGACGCCCTTGAGGATCTCCTTCGTGGCGTTGTCGGCCTCGACGGTGACGTGCAGGTCTCGGATTTCAAGCGTTGCCATGGGTGCCTCAGGACTCCTGGGAAAGGGAGACGAGCACATCGTCCCCTTCGATCTTTACGGGGTATACGGGGACGGGGCGCGTCGCGGGAAGGCCAGACGGTTTGCCGGTGCGGAGGTCGAAGCTGGAGCCGTGCAGCCAGCACTCGATCTGGCAGTCCTCCACCTCGCCCTCGGAGAGCGAGACGTTCGCGTGCGAGCAGATGTCGTGGATCGCGAACACCTCGCCCTCGGTCTGCACGACCGAGACCGGCGTGCCGTCGAGTTCCACCCGCTTCGGGGTGTCCTCCTCCAGCTCGCTCAGCCCACAGGCGCGTACGAACGTCGACGGGGCAGCCATCAGACCGACGCCTCCAGCTCCTCGTCGATCTTCACGAGAAGGCGCTCTTGGATGTCGTCGACACCGATCTGCTGGACGAGTTCGGCGAAGAAGCCACGGACGACCAGGCGACGGGCCTCGTCGGCCGGGATGCCGCGGGCCATCAGGTAGAAGAGCTGCTCGTCGTCGAAGCGGCCAGTCGCGCTGGCGTGCCCCGCGCCGACGATCTCGCCGGTCTCGATCTCGAGGTTCGGCACGGAGTCGACCCGGGCGCCGTCGGTCAGAACCAGGTTCCGGTTCATCTCGTACGTGTCCGTGCCCTCGGCCTTGGCCTCGATCAGCACGTCGCCGATCCACACCGCGTGCGCGCCCTCGCCCTGGAGCGCGCCCTTGTAGGCGACGTTCGACTTGCAGTGCGCGGTGTTGTGGTCGACCAGGAGGCGGTGTTCCTGGTGCTGACCCGCGTCGGTGAAGTACAGGCCGAACAGCTCGGCCTCGCCGCCGGTGCCGGCGTAGGCGACGCGCGGGTGGAGGCGGACGAGGTCGCCGCCGAAGGTGACCACGAACGACTTGAAGGTGGCGTCGCGGCCGATCAGCGCGTTGTGCTGGGCCACGTGCACGGCCTTGTCGTCCCAGTCCTGGACGGAGACGACGGTCAGCTTGGCGCCGTCCCCGAGGACGTAGTCGACGTTGGCGGCGAGCACGGCGTCACCGGTGTGGTCGATGACGACGACGGCCTCGGCGAAGGCTCCCAGCTCGACGACCTGGTGGGCGTAGGCCGTCCCACCCTCACCGTGCACGGCGATGCGGATCGGCTCGGTGAGGACCGTCTCCTTGGGGACAGTGATCACGCCGGCCTTCTCGAACGCCGAGTACGCCTGGGCGGCGACGCGGTCCACTGGGGTGCCGGCCTTGCCGAGCCGGGCGTCGTCACGGCCGACGAGTTCGACGACGACGCCCTCGGGGGCGTCGACGGCGACCTTCAGGCCGTCGCCGGTGGCGACCGCGGTGCCGTCGTGCAGCCCGCGCAGCCGCTCCAGCGGCGTGAACCGCCACTCCTCCTCGCGGCCGTGCGGGACCGGGAAGTCCTGCACGTCGAAGGACGGGGGCGCGCTCATGCGCGTGGCGACGGTCGACTCGGCGGCCACCGCGATCTGGCCCGCGGTGGTGGAACCCACGGGGATGTTCTGAGCCTCAGCCATGGCTGTCGGTCTGCTCTCTTCCTACGTCAGATATCTGGCGACTGCTTCGGACGACGGGTCTTAACCGACCGCGCCTTCCATCTGCAGCTCGATCAGCCGGTTGAGCTCGAGGGCGTACTCCATGGGGAGTTCCTTCGCGATGGGCTCGACGAAGCCGCGCACGATCATGGCCATCGCCTCGAACTCGCTCAGACCGCGGCTCATCAGGTAGAAGAGCTGGTCCTCGGAGACCTTGGAGACGGTCGCCTCGTGGCCCATGGACACGTCGTCCTCGCGGACGTCCACGTAGGGGTACGTGTCGGAGCGGGAGATGGTGTCGACGAGCAGCGCGTCACAGAGCACGTTGGACTTCGAGCCGTGCGCGCCCTCGCCGATCTCCACCAGACCACGGTAGGAGGTACGGCCGCCACCGCGGGCGACGGACTTCGACACGATGTTCGACGAGGTGTTCGGCGCCATGTGGACCATCTTGGAGCCGGCGTCCTGGTGCTGCCCCTCGCCCGCGAAGGCGATGGAGAGGGTCTCGCCCTTGGCGTGCTCGCCCATCAGGTAGACGGCCGGGTACTTCATCGTCACCTTGGAGCCGATGTTGCCGTCGATCCACTCCATGGTCGCGCCCTCGTACGCCACGGCGCGCTTGGTGACCAGGTTGTAGACGTTGTTCGACCAGTTCTGGATGGTCGTGTAACGGCAACGGGCGTTCTTCTTGACGATGATCTCGACGACCGCGGAGTGCAGCGAGTCCGACTTGTAGATCGGCGCCGTACACCCCTCGACGTAGTGCACATAGGCACCCTCGTCGACGATGATCAGGGTCCGCTCGAACTGGCCCATGTTCTCCGTGTTGATACGGAAGTAGGCCTGGAGCGGGATCTCGACGTGCACGCCCGGCGGCACGTAGATGAAGGAGCCGCCCGACCACACGGCGGTGTTCAGGGAGGCGAACTTGTTGTCACCGACCGGGATGACGGTCCCGAAGTACTCCTTGAAGAGCTCCGGGTGCTGCTTCAGCGCGGTGTCGGTGTCCAGGAAGATGACGCCCTGCTCCTCCAGGTCCTCGCGGATCTGGTGGTAGACGACCTCGGACTCGTACTGGGCCGCGACACCGGCGACAAGGCGCTGCTTCTCCGCCTCGGGGATGCCGAGCTTGTCGTACGTGTTCTTGATGTCCTCGGGCAGGTCCTCCCAGGACTCCGCCTGCTTCTCCGTGGAGCGCACGAAGTACTTGATGTTGTCGAAGTCGATGCCCGACAGGTCGGATCCCCAGTTGGGCATGGGCTTCTTCTCGAAGAGGCGCAGGCCCTTGAGGCGGAGCTTGGTCATCCACTCCGGCTCGTTCTTCTTCGAAGAGATGTCGCGGACGACGTCCTCGTTGATGCCGCGCTTGGCAGAGGCGCCGGCCGTGTCGGAGTCGGCCCAGCCGTATTCGTACTTGCCCAGGCCCTCGAGCTCGGGGTGGGCAGTCTCCGTGGGGAGAGTCATGCGGGGTTCCTCCCGGCCGTGCTTGCAGATGCGTTATGTGTGGTTTTGGAAATCTTTGGGATGAACGTCGTGCAGACGCCGTCGCCGTGCGCGATGGTCGCCAGTCGCTGGACGTGGGTACCGAGCAGCTGGGAGAAGATCTCGGTCTCCGCCTCGCAGAGCTGCGGGAACTTTTCCGCGACATGGGCCACCGGGCAGTGGTGCTGGCAGAGCTGCTCGCCGACCGGTGCGCTTCGCGCCGTAGCAGCGTACCCGTCCGCGCTCAGAGCCTTGGCCAGCGCTTCGGTCCGCTCCTCGGGGGCGGCGGCCTCGATGGCCTCGCGGTACGCGGTGGCCTGTTCGGCGATCCGGGCGCGGGCGAAGGCGACGACCGCCTCGTCCCCGCCGAACCGTTCCTGGATCCAGCGCAGGGCGTCCGCGGCGAGCTTGTCATAGGACTGGTCGAACGCGTCGCGGCCGCAGTCCGTGAGGGCGAAGACCTTGGCGGGCCGGCCGCGCGTCCGCGCTCCGTACACCCGCTGCTCCCGGGCCTCCACGACGTCGTCGGCGACCAGCGCGTCCAGATGACGTCGTACGGCCGCCTGGGTGAGTCCCAGCCGTCCGGCCAGCTCGGTGGCGGTCGACGGCCCGTGGTCCAGGATGGACCGCGCGACCCGGTTGCGCGTCGAGCGCTCACCGGTCGCGAGCTCCTCCTGAGGGACCCCCATGGGGGTCTCCCGAGCCTCGCCGACGTTTTTCACAACGCCATTGTTGCGTAATTCCTCTGAGGCAGGCAAGCGGCGTCCCGACCGGTGGACGGTGCCCTGCGTCACTTAGGTTTACCTAATCTGACCTGCGCGGACGATCTTTGATCGATCAAATCGGTGGCGCGGGCGGCCCCCGTCCGGGACACTGCGGAACCATGCCCATACCCCCTCCCACCGGCCCTCTTGGCACTCGGGGCAGCGTCGCGGCCCAGCTGCGCGCTCTGGGTGTCGAACCAGGCGAAACCCTCCTCGTCCACTCCTCCCTCAGCTCGCTCGGCTGGGTCTGCGGAGGAGCGGTGGCGGTCGTCCAAGCATTGCTCGACGCGCTCGGCCCGGACGGCACGTTGGTGGTCCCGACCCAGTCCGGAGACCTCTCGGACCCGGCCCACTGGGCGAACCCGCCGGTACCCGAGGCCTGGTGGGAGACGATCCGGGCCACCATGCCCGCGTACGACCCCCTGATCACCCCCACCCGCGGGGTCGGGGTGATCCCGGAGACCGTACGGACCTGGCCGGGCGCCCTGCGCAGCGCACACCCCCAGACCTCGTTCGCCGCCCTCGGCCCGCGCGCGGCGGAGGTGACCGACGGACACGCCCCCGACTGCCGGCTCGGCGAACACAGCCCGCTGGCCCTCCTCGAGGCACTCGGCGCCCGGGTGCTCCTGCTGGGCGCCGGCTACGACACGTGCACCAGCTTCCACCTGGCCGAATACCGCATACCGGCGCCGCGCGTGAAGGTGGGCCGCCCGGGACCTGCGGGCTGGGAGGTGGTGACCGAGGTGTCGATCGACTCCGACCGGTTCGACGAGCTGGGTCACGACTTCGAGCGGGACCGTCCCGTCGTACGGGGAAAGGTGGGCGCGGCCGACGTACGGCTGTTCCCCCTGGCGGAGGCGGTGGCCTACGCGCAGCGGTGGCTGGCGGTGCACCGGTCGCGCGAGGAGGAGCTCTGAGACCCTGCCCGCCGGCCCTGCCCGCCCGGGCCGCGGTGGAGATCCCGCACCCGCCGCTCTGGGTCCCCGTTCGCGAACCTAGACTCTGGACCCATGCGAAGTGAGCCCGTGGTCCAGGTCCAGGCCCTGGTGAAGCGGTACGGCACGAAGACCGCGGTGGACGGCCTCGACCTGGTGGCCAAGGCGGGCGTGACGGCCGTACTCGGCCCCAACGGCGCGGGCAAGACCACGACGGTAGAGACCTGCGAGGGGTATCGGAAGCCGGACTCCGGCACGGTGCGCGTCCTGGGCCTCGACCCGGTGAGACAGTCGCGGCGGTTGAACCCCCGCATCGGCGTGATGCTGCAGTCCGGGGGCGTCTACTCGGGCGCCCGGGCCGACGAGATGCTCCGGCATGTCGCCAAGCTGCACGCCCACCCGCTGGACGTGGACGCGCTCATCGAGCGCCTGGGGCTGGGCGGTTGCGGCCGGACGACGTACCGGCGCCTGTCGGGTGGCCAGCAGCAGCGCCTCGCGCTCGCCATGGCGGTCGTGGGCCGCCCGGAACTGGTGTTCCTGGACGAGCCCACCGCCGGCCTCGACCCGCAGGCCCGTCACGCCACCTGGGATCTCGTACGGGACCTGCGCGCCGACGGCGTCTCCTTGATCCTCACGACCCACTACATGGACGAGGCCGAGCAGCTCGCCGACGACGTCGCGATCATCGACGCGGGCCGGGTCATCGCCCAGGGCTCGCCGGAGGAACTGTGCCGCGGCGGCGCCGAGAACACCCTGCGCTTCACCGGCCGCCCGGGACTGGACGTCGGTTCCCTGCTCAAGGCGCTCCCGGCCGACTGCACGGCCGCGGAGCTGACGCCGGGCTCGTACCGGGTCGGCGGCAAGGTCGACCCGCAGTTGCTCGCGACGGTGACCTCGTGGTGCGCGCAGCACGGGGTGATGCCGGAGAAGATCTCGGTCGAACGGCACACGCTCGAAGACGTGTTCTTGGAGCTCACAGGCAAGGAGTTGCGTTCATGATTCCGGCCCGCACGCGGATCTGCTGGGGGTCCGGGGAGCATCCCCCGGGAAGACACAGCCTGGAGCTCACGGGCAAGGAGCCGCGCTCGTGACCACCGGCATCACCGGCACCTACGCGCCGCGGCCGGGTGCCGCTCCGCTCCCCCGCATGATCGGGGCGCAGGCCGCGCTGGAGACGAAGATGCTCCTGCGCAACGGCGAGCAACTGCTGCTCACCGTCGTCATCCCCACGCTGCTGCTGGTGCTGTTCAGCTCGGTGGACATCGTCGACACGGGCGCGGGCGAGGCCGTCGACTTCCTGACCCCGGGCGTCCTCGCGCTCGCCGTGATGTCGACGGCGTTCACCGGGCAGGCCATCGCGACGGGCTTCGAGCGCCGGTACGGCGTCCTGAAGCGCCTCGCCTCCTCACCTCTTCCCCGGTGGGGCCTGATGGCCGCGAAAACGCTGGCCGTGCTGGTCACGGAGGTCCTCCAGGTCGTCCTGCTGACGGTGATCGCCTTCGCCCTGGGCTGGTCGCCGCACGGCAACCCCTTCGCCGTACTGCTCCTGCTGATCCTCGGTACGGCCGCGTTCTCCGGGCTCGGCCTGCTGATGGCGGGCACGCTGAAGGCGGAGGCCACGCTGGGCGCCGCCAACCTGGTCTTCCTGCTGCTGCTGGTGGGCGGCGGGGTGATCGTGCCGCTGGACAAGTTCCCGGCCGGGGCCCAGGACGTGCTCGGGCTGCTGCCGATCTCGGCGCTGTCGGACGGACTGCGGGACGTGCTCCAGCACGGTGCCGCGATGCCCTGGGGCGACCTGGGGATCCTCGCGGTGTGGGCGGTCGTGGGGCTGGCGGCGGCCGGGCGGTTCTTCCGCTGGGAGTAGGCCGAGGCCCCGGGAGGGCCCCTCGTGAAAGCGTGCACAAGCGGCGCCCTACGATGGGACGCGTGCCAAAAGTGACCCGCGCCGACGCCGTAGCGGCCGTCCGCAACCCGCTCGCCTTCATCGCCGCACGCTGGACCCCGACCGCGCGGACGGTCCGGCGGGCGACCCTCGCCGCGCTCGTCATGTCGGTGGTCATCGTGGTCACCGGCGGGGCGGTGCGGCTCACCGGGTCCGGGCTCGGCTGCCCGACCTGGCCCAAGTGCACCGACGACTCGCTCACCGCCACCAGCGCGATGGGCTTCCACGGGGCCATCGAGTTCGGCAACCGCATGCTGACGTACGTGCTGTGCGCGGCGGTCGGCTGGGCGATCATCGCCGCGCGCTCCGAGAAGCCGTACCGGCGGGGCCTGACCCGGCTGGGCTGGGCGCAGTTCTGGGTCGTGATGAGCAACGCGATCCTCGGCGGCATCGTGGTCCTGGTCGGCCTCAACCCGTACACGGTCGCGGCGCACTTCGTGGCGACGTCCGCCCTGATCGCGGTCGCCACGGTGATGTGGCAGCGCACCCGGGAAGGCGACGGTTCGCCCCGCCCGCTGGTCGGCAAGGCCGTGCAGCAGCTGGTGTGGTTCCTGGTCGCGGCCTCCGTGCTGCTGATCCTGGTCGGCACGGTCGTCACCGGCGCGGGACCGCACGCGGGCGACTCCAGCAAGGTGGAGCGGATGCCGCTCGACTGGGAGACCGTCAGCAAGGTGCACGCCGTGCTGGCCTGGATCGTGGTGTCGCTGACGTTCGCCCTGTGGTTCGTCCTCAAGGCCGTCGACGCCCCGAAGGCCCCGCTGGCGCGCACCCGCGACCTCTTCGTGATCCTGCTCGCGCAGGGCGTCATCGGCTACGTCCAGTACTTCACGGACCTTCCCGAGATCCTGGTCGGCCTGCACATGCTCGGCTCGGCCCTGGTGTGGATCGCGGTGCTGCGCGTGCTGCTGTCCCTGCGGGAGCGGGCCGAGGCGGTGGCCGATGTGCCGGGCCCTTCGAGCGAGGCGGCGCTCACCCGGGCGTGAGCGTGCGCTTTCTGTCGTAGGGCCTCGCTCATTCCAGCCCGTACACCCGCCGCGCGTTCCCCGCCGCGATCAGCCCCGCCACCCGTTGCGCGTCCGCCAGCGTCCACGCCCCCTCGGCGACCCAGGTGCCCAGCACCCGGCCCAGCGCCTCCCGGAACAGCCGCGCGCCCACCACGTGCAGCTCGGGCAGGCCCTGGGCGCCGCTGGAGAAGAGGATCTTGCCGAAGGGGGCCAGCTCCAGGATCTCCGCGAGGACGGTGGCGGCGCGCGCTCCGGTTCGTACGAGCGCGGCGCCCGAGTCGGCGTACACGTGCGGGAAGACCCCGGCGAGGTGCGCGGCGTGCCGGTGGTAGGGGTAGCCGTGCAGCAGCACGAGGTCCGTGCCGAGGCCGGCCGTGGCCCGGACGAAGTTCGTGAGCAGCACGGGATCCGTACGGTCGATGGGCAGCCCCGGTTCGCCGAGCCCGGCATGCAGTTGGAGCGGCAGTCCGGAGGCGACCGCGATCCACAGCAGGTGCCGTAGCAGCACCGGGTCGCTCAGCTCCCCGCCCACCCGGCGTCCGGCGAGCCAGCGGCCGGCGGCGCCGCGCACCTCGCCCGGCCCCGGCGGCTCGGGCGCGAGCGCGAGTCCGTGCCGTACGCCCGCCACGGAGGTGAAGGCCACGGCACCCGAGGCGGCGCCGTGCACCGACTCGGCGAGGTTGGCGAGGAAGGACTCGACGGTGCCGGAGGTGTCGGCGACCTGCTCGGCGAGGAGTTCGAGCCGCACGATCTCGCGGGCCTGGGCTTCCGCGGCGGACGCCATCTCGGAGGGGCCGGTCAGGTCGCCGGGCAGCCCGGTGTCGACCAGATACGTGGTGATTCCGCTGCCGCGCAGCAGCCTGCGGCCCGATTCCAGGACGCCGAGTTCACGGCGCCGGGCGAGATACCGGGCGGGCGGACAGTGCGGCTCCAGACCGAGCAGCGGCGGGCACCAACGGCGTACGGCGAACCCCGTCTGCGTGTCGAAGAGCGTCGTGCCCGGCGCGGGCGGCCCCTCGGTCCGGGCCAGCTGGGCCTCGAAGGTACCGAGGCCCAGCTCCGTTCTCAGGACGCCGTGGCAGTACTGGTCCACGAGGGACGGCGTTTCGATCATCCGGACTCCCCGCGCTCGGAACCTGTCCTTCTCAGGTGTCCTAACGGGTGAACCGGGCACCAGGTGTTGCGGTCACACACCCCGTGCGAAGCGCTCCGCGGGAAGAGCCCATTCGGGTGGCGCGGGTGGCTCTGAGAACCACCGGGCCGTTTGTGGCCGGTCGCGCAGTTCCTACCGCCCCTTCCGGGCGTTGCTCAGCCGTTGGCCGGACCGCCCACCTGGATTCCCGCCATGCGGCTCCACTCGTACGGGCCCGTCTTGACCTTGGCCGCGAACTCGCCGTCGAAGTCCTCGTGGACGGTGATCCCGGCCTTCTCCGCCGCCTGCTCCGCGAGGGTGTACGAGGGGGCCACGACGTCGCCCCAGGCACCGTCCTCACCGACGAGCACGATCCGGGCGCCGCGCTGCCCCAGGTACGCGATCTGGCCCTCTGCCCCGCCGTGCTGCTTGGAGAAGCCGCTGATCTGCTTGGCGAGCCGGGTCACTTTGCGCTCGGCCTTCGGGTCCGCCTGCTGTGTGTCTGCCATGGCCAGGATGCTACCGACGGGTAGATCAAACGGCGACGGGGGGGGGGGGGGGGGGGGGGGGGGGGGGGGGGGGGGGGGCGGCCCGCCGCCCCCCCCCCCCCCGCCCCCCCCACCCCCCCCCGCACGAGCACCACCACCA
>NZ_JBIAHG010000001.1:195352-364964 GCF_042870385.1 Streptomyces sp. NPDC006602
CTTTTCTCTCTTGTCTTTTTCTTTGCCTTCTGTGTCGGGGGGCGGGGGGGCGCCCCCCCCCCCCCCCCCCCCCCCCCCCCCCCCCCCCCCGCCACGGGAAAGTCATCGCAGGAACCGGGGACTCATCGCAGGAAGGGGTCCACCGCGACCGCCACGAAGAGGATCGACACGTAGGTGATCGACCAGTGGAACAGCCGCATCTCCTTGAGCTTGGCGCCGGTCACCTCGGCACTGGCCCGGTTCTGCAGCCCGTGCGCCTCCCACAGCCAGAAGCCGCCGGCCAGCAGCGCGACCGCCGTGTAGAACCAGCCCGTGTAGCCGAGCGGCTGCAGCAGCAGCGACACGGCGACCATCACCCAGCTGTAGAGCACGATCTGCCTGGCGACCACCTTGTTGGAGGCGACGACCGGCAGCATCGGCACGCCCACGCGCGCGTAGTCGTCCCTGACCTTCATGGACAGCGGCCAGTAGTGCGGCGGCGTCCAGAAGAACATGACGAGGAAGAGGATGATCGGCGCCCACGACATGGAGTTGGTGACGGACGACCAGCCGATGAGCACCGGGAGGCAGCCGGCGATGCCGCCCCACACGATGTTCTGCGACGTACGACGCTTGAGGATCATCGTGTAGACGACGACATAGAAGAGGAGCGCTCCGAGCGACAGCCAGGCCGACAGCCAGTTGACGGCGAGGCCGAACAGCAGTGTGGAGACGACGGCGAGGGCGACGCCGAAGGCGAGGCACTCGCGCGGGCTGACCATCCCGGTGACCAGTGGACGCTGCGAGGTGCGGTCCATCAGCGCGTCGATGTCGCGGTCGATGTACATGTTCAGCGCGTTGGCGCCGCCCGCGGAGAGGTAACCGCCGACGCAGGTCAGCAGGACGAGCTTCAGATCGGGGACGCCCTGCTGCGCCAGGAACATCACCGGAACGGTGGTGATGAGCAACAGCTCGATGATCCGAGGCTTGGTCAGAGCTACGAACGCCTTGACACGGGCCCCGAACGGCCGGTGGCTCGGGCTCTGGCTCGCACCGAGTACCCCCGCTGGACGGGATTCGACGGCCGTCACGCACACCCCTACAGAGACATCCCAGCAAGCCCACCCGTGTGAAGTCCCGGTAAAGGCTCGCGCGTACCACGCCACTGTAGACGTTGCCCATACCCCGACATTCGCGGGGGTGCGGTCGTGTTGGGCGGCACCTCCGGAAGAGCCGCGCGGCACTCGATTGAGCACTCGGACGAGCGGCTCCGTATTCACATGCCGAACGCGGAACAGCCCGGTCGGCAGGCGGATCCCGAAGAGTCCCGGCACTCTGTAATGACTCGAAAAAACGCACGTTCTCACGGGGGTAGGCTCGACAACGGCCGGGGCGTTCAGTGCACCGGCATTCGACATGCGTGACATGTGGAGAGGAGCCCTGACCCAGGGTGAGCACCAAGCCGACCACCACAGACCTCGAGTGGACCGAGTTGGACCAGCGGGCCGTCGACACCGCCCGCGTCCTGGCCGCCGATGCCGTACAGAAGGTCGGCAACGGCCATCCCGGTACGGCGATGAGCCTGGCACCCGCCGCCTACACCCTCTTCCAGAAGGTGATGCGGCACGACCCGGCGGACCCCGACTGGGTCGGCCGCGACCGCTTCGTGCTGTCCGCGGGCCACTCGTCCCTGACCCTCTACACCCAGCTGTACCTGGCCGGCTTCGGTCTGGAGCTGGACGACCTGAAGGCGTTTCGGACATGGGGTTCCAAGACCCCCGGTCACCCCGAGTACGGCCACACCACGGGCGTCGAGACCACCACCGGCCCGCTGGGCCAGGGCGTGGCCAACGCGGTGGGCATGGCGATGGCCGCCCGCTACGAGCGCGGTCTGTTCGACCCCGAGGCCCCGGAGGGCACCTCCCCCTTCGACCACCACATCTTCGCGATCGCCGGTGACGGCTGCCTCCAGGAGGGCATCTCCGCGGAGGCGTCCTCGCTGGCCGGCCACCAGAAGCTCGGCAACCTCGTCCTCCTGTGGGACGACAACCACATCTCCATCGAGGGCGACACCGAGACGGCCGTCTCCGAGGACACCGTCAAGCGGTACGAGGCCTACGGCTGGCATGTGCAGCGCGTCGCCCCGAAGCCCGACGGCGACCTCGACCCGCACGCCCTCTACAACGCCATCGAGGCCGCGAAGCAGGTGACGGACAAGCCGTCCTTCATCGCGATGCGCTCGATCATCGCCTGGCCGGCGCCGAACGCGCAGAACACCGAGGCCGCGCACGGCTCGGCGCTGGGCGACGACGAGGTCGCGGCCACCAAGCGCGTCCTGGGCTTCGACCCGGAGAAGAGCTTCGAGGTCACCGACGAGGTCCTCGCGCACACCCGGGCACTGGGCGAGCGGGGCCGTCAGGCCAAGGCCGAGTGGGAGAAGTCCTTCCAGGAGTGGCGCAACAACAACGCCGAGCGGGCCGCCGAGTTCGACCGCGTCGCCGCGGGTGAGCTGCCCACGGGCTGGGAGGAGAAGATCCCGGTCTTCGAGGCGGGCAAGGGTGTGGCCACCCGTGCCGCGTCCGGCAAGGTGCTGCAGGCGCTGGGTGCGGTGATCCCGGAGCTGTGGGGCGGTTCGGCCGACCTGGCCGGCTCCAACAACACCACCATCGACAAGACCTCGTCGTTCCTGCCGGCGGACAACCCGCTGCCGGAGGCGAACCCGTACGGCCGCACGATCCACTTCGGCATCCGCGAGCACTCGATGGCCGCGGAGATGAACGGCATCGCGCTGCACGGCAACACCCGCATCTACGGCGGCACCTTCCTGGTCTTCTCGGACTACATGCGCAACGCGGTGCGGCTGTCGGCGCTGATGCACCTGCCGGTGACGTACGTGTGGACACACGACTCCATCGGTCTGGGCGAGGACGGCCCCACCCACCAGCCGGTCGAGCACATCGCGTCGCTGCGCGCCATCCCGGGCCTGAACGTGGTCCGTCCCGCGGACGCCAACGAGACCGCGATCGCCTGGCGCGAGATCCTCCGCCGTTACACCAAGGTCTTCGGCAAGGGCGCCCCGCACGGCCTGGCGCTGACCCGTCAGGGCGTGCCCACCTACGAGCCCAACGAGGACGCGGCCAAGGGCGGTTACATCCTGTTCGAGGCCTCCACGGGGACACCCGAGGTGGTACTGATCGCGACCGGTTCCGAGGTGCACGTCGCCGTCGAGGCGCGCGAGCGGCTCGAAGCCGACGGTGTGCCGACGCGGGTCGTGTCCATGCCGTCCGTCGAGTGGTTCGAGGAGCAGGACCAGGGGTACCGGGACAGCGTCCTGCCGCCGACGGTCAAGGCACGCGTCGCGGTCGAGGCCGGCATCGGTCTCACCTGGTACAAGTACGTGGGCGACGCCGGTCGCATCGTTTCCCTGGAGCACTTCGGTGCTTCGGCCGACGGCAAGGTGCTCTTCCACGAGTTCGGCTTCACTGCCGACAATGTGGCTGCCAAGGCCCGGGAATCCATCGCCGCCGCCCAGCGCTGACGCTCATACACGACACGTAGGAGATGCAATTTCCATGACAGACGCACTCAAGCGCCTCTCCGAGGAAGGCGTGGCGATCTGGCTGGACGACCTGTCGCGCAAGCGGATCACGTCCGGCAACCTCGCCGAGCTGATCGACCAGCAGCACGTCGTGGGCGTCACCACCAACCCGTCGATCTTCCAGAAGGCGATCTCCGAGGGCGACGGCTACGACCAGCAGGTCTCCGACCTCGCCTTCCGCAAGGTCACCGTCGAAGAGGCCATCCGGATGATCACCACGGCGGACGTCCGTGACGCCGCCGACATCCTGCGTCCGGTCTTCGACGCCACCGGCGGCCAGGACGGCCGGGTCTCGATCGAGGTGGACCCGCGCCTGGCCCACAACACCAAGGCGACGGTCGCCGAGGCCAAGCAGCTCGCCTGGCTGGTCGACCGCCCCAACACCCTCATCAAGATCCCGGCCACCCGCGCCGGCATCCCGGCGATCACCGAGGTCATCGGCCTCGGCATCAGCGTCAACGTCACGCTGATCTTCTCGCTGGAGCGCTACCGCGAGGTCATGGACGCCTTCCTGGCCGGCCTGGAGAAGGCCAAGGAGCGGGGTCTCGACCTGTCGAAGATCCACTCGGTGGCGTCCTTCTTCGTGTCCCGCGTGGACACCGAGATCGACAAGCGGATCGACGCGCTCGGCACCCCCGAGGCCAAGGCCGCCCGCGGCAAGGCCGGCGTCGCCAACGCGCGCCTCGCCTACCAGGCGTACGAGGAGGTCTTCTCCTCGGACCGCTGGAGCCCGCTGGAGAACGCCGGCGCCAACAAGCAGCGCCCGCTGTGGGCGTCGACCGGCGTGAAGGACAAGGCGTACAAGGACACCATGTACGTCGAGGAGCTGGTCGCGCCGAACACGGTGAACACCATGCCGGAGGCGACCCTGTTCGCCACCGAGGACCACGGCGAGATCCGCGGCGACGCCGTCACCGGCACCTACGAGCAGGCCCGCGCCGAGATCGCCGCGCTCGAGCAGCTCGGGATCTCCTACGACGAAGTGGTCCAATTGCTGGAGGACGAGGGCGTCGAGAAGTTCGAGGCGTCCTGGAACGACCTGCTCAAGTCGACCGAGGCGGAGCTTCAGCGCCTCGCCCCTTCGGAGGGCTGAACCCTTGTCGAGCAGCAACCCGCTGCGTGACCCCGCCGACCGACGGCTCCCGCGTATCGCGGGGCCGTCGGGCCTGGTCATCTTCGGCGTCACGGGCGATTTGTCACGAAAGAAGCTCATGCCCGCCGTGTACGACCTCGCGAACCGGGGTCTGCTGCCGCCGGGTTTCTCGCTGGTCGGCTTCGCCCGGCGGGAGTGGCAGCACGAGGACTTCGCGCAGGAGGTCCACGACGCCGTCAAGGAGCACGCCCGTACGCCGTTCCACGAGGAGGTCTGGCAGCAGCTCATCCAGGGGATGCGCTTCGTCCAGGGCACCTTCGACGACGACGACGCCTTCGAGCGGCTGCGCGGCACGATCGAGGAACTCGACAAGGCACAGGGCACGGGCGGCAACTTCGCCTTCTACCTGTCCGTGCCGCCGGGCGCGTTCCCGGTGGTCATCCAGCAGCTGAAGAAGCACGGCCTGGCCGACCAGTCCGGCGGTTCCTGGCGGCGCGCGGTCATCGAGAAGCCCTTCGGCCACGACCTGAAGTCGGCCGAGGAGCTCAACACGACGGTCGAGGAGGTCTTCGCGCCGGACCAGGTCTTCCGCATCGACCACTACCTGGGCAAGGAGACCGTCCAGAACATCCTGGCGCTCCGCTTCGCCAACACGATGTTCGAGCCGATCTGGAACCGGTCCTTCGTGGACCACGTGCAGATCACGATGGCCGAGGACATCGGCATCGGCGGCCGGGCCGGCTACTACGACGGCATCGGCGCCGCCCGTGACGTCATCCAGAACCACCTCCTCCAGCTGATGGCCCTCACGGCCATGGAGGAGCCCGCCTCCTTCGACGCGGACGCGCTGGCCGCGGAGAAGACCAAGGTGCTCGGCGCGGTGCGACTGCCGAAGGACCTGGGCCGCGACACCGTCCGCGGACAGTACGCGGCCGGCTGGCAGGGCGGCGAGAAGGTCATCGGGTACCTCCAGGAAGACGGCATCAACCCCCAGTCGAAGACCGACACGTACGCGGCCATCAAGCTGGAGGTCGACAACCGCCGCTGGGCGGGCGTCCCCTTCTACCTGCGCGCCGGCAAGCGGCTCGGCCGGCGGGTCACCGAGATCGCGGTCGTCTTCCAGCGGGCCCCGCATTCCCCCTTCGACCACACGGCGACGGAGGAGCTGGGCAAGAACGCGATCGTGATCCGCGTCCAGCCCGACGAGGGCGTCACGGTCCGCTTCGGCTCCAAGGTGCCGGGCACCTCGATGGAGATCCGGGACGTGTCCATGGACTTCGCCTACGGCGAGTCCTTCACGGAGTCCAGCCCCGAGGCGTACGAGCGGCTCCTCCTCGATGTGCTGCTCGGCGACTCGAACCTCTTCCCGCGCACCGAGGAGGTCGAGCTGTCCTGGAAGATCCTCGACCCGATCGAGGTGTACTGGGACCGGCACGGCAAGCCCGCCCAGTACCAGGCCGGCACGTGGGGCCCGGGCGAGGCGGACGACATGCTCGAGCGAGACGGACGGAGCTGGCGCCGGCCATGAAGATAGACCTCACGGACACCACGGCCAGCAAGATCAACAAGGCACTGGTGAAGGGCCGCCGGGCCATCGGCACGCCGGCCGTCGGCATGGTGCTCACGCTGGTCATCGTCACGGACGAGGAGAACGCGTACGACGCCCTGAAGGCCGCCAACGACGCCTCGCACGAGCACCCCTCGCGCACGCTCGTGGTCATCCGGCGCGTCTCGCGTTCACCCCGCGACCGTACGCAGTCCCGCCTCGACGCCGAGGTGCGGGTGGGCGTGGAGGCGGGCACCGGCGAGACAGTCGTGCTGCGGCTGTACGGCGAGGTCGCGAACCACGCCCAGTCGGTCGTCCTGCCGCTGCTGCTGCCCGACGCCCCGGTGGTGGTCTGGTGGCCGGTGAACGCGCCGCTGGACCCGGCGAACGACCCGCTGGGCGCGCTGGCCCAGCGCCGGGTCACCGACACCTACGCCTCCGAGCAGCCGGTACGGGAGCTCGGCGCCCGCGCCGACACCTACACGCCCGGCGACACCGACCTCTCGTGGACCCGCATCACGCCCTGGCGCTCGATGCTGGCCGCCGCCCTCGACCAGGTCACCTGCGAGGTCGAGGCCGTCGAGGTGGAGGGCGAGGAGTTCAACCCGAGCTGTGAGCTGCTGGCGATGTGGCTCGCGGACCGACTGGACGTGCCGGTGAAGCGGTCGCTGTCGTCGGGCCCGGGCCTGACGGCGGTCCGCATGAACACCGACTGCGGCCCGATCGTCCTGGACCGCGCCGACGGCTCCCTCGCCACCCTCTCCATCCAGGGTCAGCCGGACCGTGCCGTGGCGCTCAAGCGGCGCGAGACGGCCGAGCTGATCGGGGAGGAGCTGCGGCGGCTGGACCCGGACGACACGTACGCGTCCGCGCTGCGGTTCGGGGTCGACCGCCTGAACGTCTCCCACGGCAAGGGCGCCAAGATGTCCGGCGCGGAGAAAGCCACCGATGCCGAGGGACCGGTGGCCAAAGGAGAACCGGCTGCGGTCCCCACTCCCCTCGAAGCGGCTGCGAAAGCACCCGCGAAGGAAGCGGCGGCGCAGGCACCAGTGAAGAAGGCGGCGGCGAAGTGAGCACTCCGCAGCTGGTCGTGCATCATGACAAGGAGCTGATGGCCCAGGCCGCCACGGCCCGGCTGATCACGAAGATCGTGGACGCGCAGACCTCCCGGGGCTCGGCGTCCGTGGTCCTGACAGGCGGCCGCAACGGCAACGGCCTGCTCGCCGCGCTCGCCGCCGCACCCGCCCGGGACGCCATCGACTGGGGCCGCCTGGACCTGTGGTGGGGCGACGAGCGGTTCCTGCCCGAGGGCGACCCCGAGCGCAACGTCACGCAGGCCCGCGAGGCCCTGCTGGACTCCGTGCCGCTGGACCCGAAGCGCGTGCACGCCATGCCCGCGTCCGACGGACCGTACGGCGCCGACGCGGACGCGGCCGCCGCCGCCTACGCGGAGGAGCTGGCGCGGGCGGCGGGCCCCGAGAACCACGGCGCCGCTCCGACCTTCGACGTCCTGATGCTGGGCGTCGGCCCGGACACCCATGTGGCGTCCCTGTTCCCGGAACTCCCCGCGGTACGGGAGACCGAGCGCACGGTCGTCGGCGTCCACGGCGCCCCCAAACCCCCACCGACCCGCATCACCCTCACCCTGCCCGCGATCCGCGCCGCCCGCGAGGTCTGGCTCCTCGCGGCCGGCGAGGACAAGGCGCAGGCCGCGGCGATCGCCCTCTCGGGTGCGGGTGAGATCCAGGCCCCGGCGGCGGGCGCGTACGGCAGGCAGCGCACCCTGTGGCTGCTGGACGCGGCGGCGGCCTCACAGTTGCCTCGTTCGCTGTACCCGCCGGCGTCGCCCTGACCGGGCGGGTGGGGGCGGCGGAGATTCCCTTCGTCTGCCGTCCCCACTCCTCCCGGTCCGGCGACGCCGACCTGCGGCTGGACCCGATAGCCCCAGCCTCGCAGGACCCGCGAGGACAGACTCCTCGAACGGGCTGTCCGGCTCGGCGTCGGACTGGACGACGTCCCGGGCGAGGACGGACGGGCGTTCTCGGCATACTCCAGGTAGCGCTTCAGGTACTGCACGCTCTCCTCGGGGCTGTCGGGCAGGCTCGTACCGCGGAAGGAGGCGACGACCTCCATGCGGTGGCGAGCGCGGGTCACCGCCACGTTGAGGCGGCGCCATCCGCCGCCCCTGTGCGTGGAAGTGGCACTCCGGTCACTTGACCGATCCCGCCATCACCCCCTGCACGAAGTGCCGCTGGAACGCGAAGAACACCACCACCGGTACCACCAGGGACAGGAACGCCCCCGGTGCGAGCACGTCGATGTTGCTGCCGAACTGCCTTATCTGGGACTGGAGTTCGACGGTCAGCGGCTGCGAGGAGCTGTCCGCGAACAGCAACGCCACCAGCATGTCGTTCCACACCCACAGGAACTGGAAGATGGCGAGGCTCGCGATCGCCGGCCGGCCCACCGGCAGGACCAACCGCGTGAAGATCCGCCATTCGCTGCCGCCGTCCATCCGGGCCGCCTCCAGCATCTCCTTCGGCATCTCGGCGAAGTAGTTGCGCAGCAGGAACACCGCGAACGGCAGTCCGTACGCCACGTGGAAGAGGACGACACCGGGAATCGTGCCGAACAGGCCCAGCTGACCGAAGAGTTTGGCGACCGGGAGCAGTCCGATCTGCACCGGCACCACCAACAGCGCCACCACGACCAGGAAGACGGTTTCCCGTCCGGGGAAGTCCAGCCACGCGAACGCGTATCCGGCGAGTGCCGCGAGGACCACGACCAGGACGGTCGTCGGCACCGATATCAGCACGGTGTTCCAGAACGCCTGGGTCATCCCGGAGTTCTTCAGCAGCGCCGAGTAGTTGTCGAAGGACAGCTGCCCCGGGCTGGCGAACACGGTCCACCAGCCGCCCTTGGCCGTGTCCTCGGAGGACCGCAGCGAGGAGAGGAACAGGCCCGCGAGCGGGGTCAGCCAGACCAGGCCGATCACCACGAGGAAGGCCTGCACCAGACCGCTGCCCAGGCCGCGTCGCACGGCGTTCATCGCTGACTCCCTCGGAAACGACGGACGTTGAAGACCATGGCCGGGATCACCAGCAGCAGGAGCAGCACACCCAGCGCGCTGCCCAGGCCCTGGTTGTTGCCGCCACCGAACGACACCAGCCACATCTGCGTCGCGAGCACGGTCGCGTCCTCCTGCACCGGCCCGGGCGCGATGATGTAGACGAGGTCGAAGACCTTCATCACGTTGATCACCAGGGTCACGAAGACCACGGTGAGCACGGGTCCCAGCAGCGGCACCGTGATCCGCCGGAAGATCTGCCACTCGTTCGCCCCGTCCATCCGCGCCGCCTCCAGCGCGTCCCGGGGCAGCGCCGCGAGACCCGCGCCGATCAGCACCATCGCGAAGCCGGTCCAGATCCACAGGTACGCCCCGATGATCGCCGGCGTGACGAGCGCGGGCCCGAGCCAGGAGACGCCTCCGTACGGCTGAGCGAAGTTCGACGCGGGCAGCTTCACCGTGTACGAGCCCGAGTCGAGCCCGGTGAAGCGGAAGGAGCCGTCGGACGCTGTCGTCGTCCGCGCGACCGTCGTCCCGTCGTCGCCGACCGCCTCGACCTTCGTCTCCGGCAGCCCGCTCTCCTGCCGGTCGACCTTGCCCTGCTCCCCTCCCCCACCGGGGGTGAAGTCCAGGTAGACCACCCCGCGCAGCTCGTCCGGTGCCGCCTTTCGTCCGGCGGCCGCGGACGCGGGCTCGGCCCCCGTGGGCAGCTCCTTCGGCGGGACGCCGACCAGGCCGAGCGTCACCGAGTCACCCGGGGAGACGGTGGCGGTCGTCCGGTACGAGCCGTCCGGCTCCCCCGTCAGTCCGTGGCCGTCGCGGGCCCGGGCCGTCGGGTACGGCGAGGTGCCCGTGAAGGCGTCGTGCACCGAGACGACGGCCGCGTTCAGCACGCCCTTGTTCGGGTCCTCGTCGTAGGCCAGCCGGAAGATGATGCCGGCGGCGAGGAAGGACACCGCCATCGGCATGAACAGCAGCAGCTTGAACGCGGTGGCCCAGCGGACCTTCTCCACCAGCACGGCGAGTATCAGCCCGAGGCCGGTCAGCAGGGCGGGCGCCACCACCACCCAGATGGCCGTGTTCCGGACGGCCTTGAGGGTCGCCGGGTCGCGGAACATCTCGGTGTAGTTCTCGCCGCCCACGAAGCGGGTGCCGGACGCGTCGAAGAAGCTGCGGCCGACGGAGAACAGCACCGGATAGACGACCAGCGCGCCGAGCAGCAGCAGGGCGGGGAACGCGAACAGGACGGCGATGATCCGTCCCCGCCGCCGCGTGCGCCGGGCACGGGCGGCGGGACCGACGGGCGGAGCGCCCGCCTCTTTCACAAGGGTCGCGGTCATGGCCGGTCAGCCCTTGTACGCCTTGGCGGCCGCGGCTTCCAGCTGCGCCGCGGTCCCCTTCGGGTTCGACGGGTCGCGCAGGAAGTCCTGCAGCAGCTTCCACTCACCGGCGCCCTTGGTGCCGCCGAAGGCCGCCGGGGCCTGGTCGGACATGTCGAAGCGGACCGAATCCCCGGCCCCGACGAGCGACTTGGCGGTGGCGCGGGTGACGTCGTCGCCGTACGCGGCGAGGTCGAGCTTCTTGTTCGGAGACAGGAAGCCGCCCGCCTTTGCCCACACGGCTGCGGCCTCGGGGGTGGCCAGGTACTCCAGCAGCTCCATGCCGGCCTTGGCGTTCTTGCCGTCCTTCAGCACCACGGCCGCGTCGCCGCCGCTGACCACCGGGGCCTTGCCGCCGTCGACCGCCGGGAACGGGAAGAAGTTCGCGTCCTGGCCGATCGCCCTGCCGAACTGGTCCTTGGCGACGCCGGCGACGAAGTCGCCCTCGTAGACCATGCCGGCCTCCGGCTCGGGCCCGAACACCTTCTCCACCGAGCCCGGGAAGTCGGTGTTGAGCGCCCCCTTCTGCCCGCCCGCTATCAGCTGCTTGTCCTTGAAGAGCTTGCCGAGGGTCCCGAGCGCCTTGACCACCGACGCGTCGGTCCACTTCAGCTTGTGGGCGGCGAGGGCGTCGTACTTCTCGGGTCCGGCCTGGGAGAGGTAGATGTTCTCGAACCAGTCGGTGAGGGTCCAGCCGTCCTGACCGGCCACCGAGAAGGCGGCGAGACCGGAGTCGGAGACGGTGCGCCCCGCCTTCAGCATCGCGTCGTACGTGGCCGGCGGCTTGACCCCGGCCTGGTCGAGGGCCTCGGGGCTGTACCAGACCGTCGACTTGTGGGCGGCCTTGAAGTAGAGGCCGTAGAGGGTGCCGTCGACGCTGCCGTACTTCTTCCAGACGGGTGCGTACCCCGCGTCCACGGACTGCTCGGTGGCCTTCGACAGCGGCTTGAGCCAGCCCTGCTTCGCGAACTGCTGCAGCACGCCGACCTGGGGGACCATCACCACGTCAGGCGCGTTGCCGCCCTCGATCTTGCTGCCGACGACGGTGGAGACGTTGTCCCCGGTGGACACGAACTGCGTCTTGGCGCCGGTCTTCTCCCCGAAGGCGTCCAGCACCTTCTGGAAGTTCTTCTGCTCGCTGCCGGACCAGACACCGGCCACGGTGACCGTCTGCCCGCTGAGCGCCTTGTCGCCGCCGCCCGCCGAGACCGGGCCGCCGCCTCCGCAGGCGGTGGCTCCGAGTGCCAGGGCGAGAGCGGTGCAGCTCGCGAGCAGGGTCGTACGTCGTCGCATCATCGTTGATGTCCCTTCGAGGGGTGGGAAGTTGACGGGCAAGCAGAGGATCAGAGGTCGCTGATCCACCAGGCGGCCGTCGAGCCGGGGAGGACCCCGGCCGGGCAGGGGCCGCTGGACAGCAGGGGGGTGCCGGAGACCGGCGCGGGCGCGGGCGTCGTCCCGAAGTTGACGGCGCATACGAAGTCGTCACCGTCGTCGCCGCGGACGAAGCCGAGGACGCCGGGCGGGGTGTCCAGCCAGCGCAGCTGCCCATCGCCCAACTGAGGCAGCGCGGCCCGCAGTTGGAGGCCGTCCCGGTACAGGTGCCAGAAGGAGCGGGTGTCGGCGAGGGCGCGGTCGGTGGCGTACTCGGCGAAGTACTCGGGCTGCGGCAGCCAGGGCTTGGCGCTCTCGGCGCCGGAGGTGAAGCCGAACGGGGACGCCTGCCCGGACCACGGCAACGGCACCCGGCAGCCGTCGCGGATGCGGGCCCGGCTGCCGGTGCGGCGGAAGATCGGGTCGGTGAGCACGTCGTCAGGCAGGTCGACCACCTCGGGCAGGCCCAGCTCCTCGCCCTGGTAGATGTACGCGGCTCCGGGCAGCGCCAGCATCAGCAGGGCGGCGGCGCGGGCGCGGGCGGCACCGAGGCCGCTGCCTTCCGTGGCGGGTTCGCCGTAGCGGGTGACGGTGCGCACCTGGTCGTGGTTGTTGAGGACCCAGGTGACCGTGGAGCCGGTCCCGGCGATGTCCTGCATGGCCTCGGAGATGACCTTGCGGAAGGCGTCGGGGTCCCAGGGGGCGCTCAGCAGGTCGAAGAAGAAGGCCTGGTGGAGCTCGTCCGGGCGGACGTACCGGGCGTGTTCGCGGGCGGTCGGGACCGACACCTCGCCGACCAGCAGCCGCTCACGGCCGTCGCGCGCCGCGTACGCGTCGCAGACCGCACGCCAGTGCCGCCACACGTCGTGCACCTCGGGCTGGTTCCAGGCGAGCGGGTTGACCGAGTCGCGAGTGCGGGCGTCGGCCTCCGGGTCCGGGGAGTCGGGCAGGTCCGGGTGCTTGAAGAGGCCGGCGGCCACGTCGATGCGGAAGCCGTCGACGCCCCGGTCGAGCCAGAAGCGGAGCGTCCGGTCGAACTCGCCGGCGACCTCGGGGTTACGCCAGTTCCAGTCCGGCTGTTCGGGCGTGAACATCTGCAGGTACCACTGGCCGGGGCGGCCGTCCGCCTCGGTGACGCGGGTCCAGGCCGGGCCGCCGAACATGGCGTGCCAGTTGTTGGGCGGCTCGGTGCCGTCCGGGCCGCGGCCGTCGGCGAAGTGGAAGCGGGCGCGGGCCGCGCTGCCGGGTGCCGCGGCCCGCGCCTCCCGGAACCACGGGTGCTCGCTGGAGCAGTGGTTGGGAACGATGTCGAGGAGCACCTTGACGCCGAGCCGCCGGGCGGCCGCCATCAGCAGGTCGAACTCGGCGAGGTCGCCGAAGGTCGGGTCGACGTCGCAGTAGTCGGCCACGTCGTAGCCGTGGTCGTGCTGCGGCGAGGGGTAGAAGGGGCTCAGCCAGATCCCGTCGACACCCAGCTTCTTCAGGTACGGCAGTCCGGCCCTGACCCCGGCGAGATCGCCGATGCCGTCACCGGTGCTGTCCAGGAAGCTGCGGACGTACACCTGGTAGATCACTGCGTCGCGCCACCAGCGGCGGTACTTACTCGACATGCATGCATGTTAGGTAGATGTGTCGCGAGAGTGTCAATGAAAGAAACGAAGCTACTGCTGGGTTGGCGTGACAAACGTGGGCTTAAAGGGGCATTGCGCAGCCAGATGAGATGTCCGCGTTACCTAACAAGTAACTAGCGACTGGAGACGGCCGCGAGTTCTCGCGCCAGCCGCCGCACCGCCGCCGCGGGCGTCTCGCGCCCGCTCATCGCGTCGTGCAGGACCGCCTGCACCACCAGGCTCACCTGGTCGTAGCGGGGGCTCTTCGGCCGCGGGGCGGCCCTGCCGATGCTCGCGCGCAGCGTCGGCAGGTACGGGAACTCCCGCACCAGCTCGGGATCTTCGTACAGCGCGGCACGTACGGGCGGCAGCGCGCCGCGCGTGAGGACCTGGCGCTGGACGGGCTCGCTGGTGAGGTATGCGATCAGCCGCGCGGCCGAGTCGGGGTACCGGGCGTGCGTGCTGACGGCCAGGTTGGAGCCGCCGAGGACGCTCGTCCCCGGCCCGTCGGGTCCGGGCAGCGGCACGGCGCCGATCTTCCCGGCGACCGGCGAGCCCTTGGCCGACGCGACGACATAGGCGTACGGCCAGTTGCGGAGGAAGAGCAGCCGCCCGTCCTGGAAGGCCTGTTTGGACTCCTCCTCCTTGTACGTCAGCGCCTGCTTCGGGATCCAGCCCTCCCGCACCCCCCGGGCGAGGAACCCGATGCCCTCGCGGGCGGCGGCGGAGTTCACGGTGACCCGTTCGCCCTCGTCCCCGAGGATCGTGCCGCCCGCCGAGTAGACGGCCTCGGCCGCGTTGACGGTGAGGCCCTCGTAGGGGAGGAACTGGCCGGCGTAGCCGTCGAGCCCGTACTTCGGGGCGATGGTCTTCGCGTCCCGCTCCAGTTCGGCCCAGGTGCGCGGCGGCCGGACGCCCTCCTTCGCCAGGATGTCCTTGCGGTAGAGCAGCAGTCCGGCGTTGGTGACGTAGGGGACGGCGTACAGCTGTCCGTCGTAGGTCGCGGTGTCCTCGACCGGCTCGAGGAAGGACTTCAGCGGGAAGCGGTCGCGCGGGAGCGGCCGTATCCAGCCGGCGGCGGCGAACTCCGAGGTCCAGTTGACGTCGATGTTGAGGACGTCGAACCGGCTGCTGTCGCCGTCGCGCAGGTCGGTGGCCATCTGCGCGTGGGTCTCGTCGGCGGAGTCCGGGAGCTCGACGAGGGTGACCCGCTCGTCGGGGTGGGTGCGGTTCCAGCCCTCCAGCAGGGGGCCGAGATAGCCGGTGAGGTCTCCGGCGGTGGCCACGGTGAGCGGTCCACGACCGCCCGCGGCCCCGTCCTCGGCGTGCGCGCCGGAGGCGACGTACCCGGTCAGAACCACCGCGAGGACGAGAAGGCCCCTACCGGTGGCGTGTATCCACCGCATAGGTTCCTCCCTGTACACCTGGCGCCGGGCCCCTTCGCCCGGAGTCAGAGGCCATGTATACCTGTTAGGTATGCGCGATACTAGGGCCTGGAGCACATTACACAGACAGGAGGACTGCACGAGTGCGCCTGCCCCTCCTGGCTCTCCTCGCGCGCGGACCGGCCCACGGCTACGAGCTCAAGCAGGACCTTGAGCAACTGCTGGGGTCCGCGTACCCTCAGCCGAACGTCGGCCAGATCTACGTCACCCTCGGCCGCCTCGAGAAGACGGGACTGATCGAGGGCGAAGAGGTCGAGCAGTCGAGCCGGCCCAACAAGAAGATCTACCACCTCACCGCCGCGGGTCGGGACGAGCTGCGCGCCTGGTACGAGGAGACGGCCGACGAGCCGCGGGTGCGGGACGAGTTCTTCATGAAACTGGCCCTCGCTCCGCAGACCGGTCTCGCCGACCGGATCGTCCTCATCAACAAACAGCGGCGCCAATTCCTCAACACCATGCGGAACCTGTCGAAACTGGCCGCCGCAGAGAACCGGGACAACCGCATCGCCCATCTGCTGATCGAGGGCGCGATGCTGCACCTGCAGGCCGACCTCGACTGGTTGGAGCGGTGCCAGGAAGAACTGGAAGAGATGCAAGATCTGAAGGAGCTGGAGTGAGCGACCGTCCCGCTCCTGTGCTGCGCGCCGAGGGCCTGGTCAAGACCCACCACGGCGAGGGCGCCCCGACCCATGCCGTGCGCGGGGTCGATCTGTCGGTACAGCAGGGCGAGTTCGTGGCGATCACCGGCCCGTCCGGAGCCGGCAAGTCGACTCTGCTGCACCTGCTGGGCGGCCTGCAGCGGCCGGACCGCGGGAGCCTCTGGCTGGACGGCGCGGGTACGGACGCGTGGAGCGAGGCCCGCTGGGCCCTGGAGCGCAGAAAGCGCATCGGGTTCGTCTTCCAGTTCTTCAACCTGGTGTCCAACCTGTCGGTCGCCGACAACGTGGAGCTGCCGGCCCTGCTCGCCGGCGCCTCCCCCAAGCAGGCCCGCGCCGAGCGGGAGGGGCTGCTGGCCGAGCTGGGGCTCGTGGGCAAGGAGCGGAGCACGCCGGGCGAGCTGTCCGGCGGTGAACAGCAACGGGTCGCGCTCGCCCGGGCCCTGGTCAACCGTCCCCCGCTGCTGCTGGCCGACGAGCCCGCGGGCAGCCTGGACAGCCGGGGCACCCGCGAGGTGATGCGGCTGCTGACCCGCTTCCACCAGCGCGGCCAGACGATCGTGCTGGTCACCCATGACGCCCGCCTGGCGAGCGCCGCGGACCGAGTGATCAGCTTCTTCGACGGGCGGATCGCCGACGACGCGCACCTGGACGGCACGCCGTCGCGCGGCACCGGCATATCCGGCGTGCTGGAGTTCAGGGACTGACATGCGGGTGTACGACGGCGCCGTCGCGTGGCGCGAGACGAGAGGCTGAGCCCGTGCGAGCCACCTTGCGCTGGGCGCACTCGGATCTGCGCACGCACCGCGGCGAGGCGCTCTTCCTCGTGCTGGCCACCGTCGGCATCGTCGCCTCGCTGCTGCTGGCCACGGCCCTGTTCGGCTACGCCACCAACCCCTGGCAGCGGGTCTTCACCCAGGCACGCGGCGCCCACGTCTGGCTGCACACCGGCCCGTCGGCGGACGCGCGCGAGCTGGCGGGGCTGGACGGCGTGGAGTCGGTCGCCGGCCCCTACCCGACCGAGTCCGCCACCCTCGCCTCCCGCGGCGCCCGCGCCTCCGTCGAATTGCGCGGCACGTCCGGTCGGCCCACCGTCGGCCGCCCGCTGGTCACCTCCGGTCACTGGCTGGAGGCCGGCACCCCGGAGGGGGTCGTCCTGGAGAGCCGTCTCGCCCGCGCCCTGCTGGCCGAGCCGGGCGACACCCTCACCCTGCCGGGCACGGCCCGGAAACTGACCGTCCTCGGCATCGCCGACAGCGCCGAACCGCGCTACCGGCCGGGCGAGCAGCCGGGACTCGTCTGGGCGCTCCCGTCCGCGGTGCGCGACCCGGGCGGCCAGGTGACCGGGCTGCGCCTGGCGGACCCCGACGACACGGACTACGCCGTCCAACGCGCCGTCACCCTCCTCGGCGCCGGTGCCGTCAGCGAGGTCTCCACCTGGCAGCAGGCGCGCGCCGAGGCCCAGGGGGACAACCGGCTGCTGGGGCAGGTGCTGGGCCTGTTCGGGCTCGGCGCGCTGGTCGCCGCGGGGCTCGCGGTGCACGGGGCGATCGCCACCCGCATCCGCGGTCACCTGCGGGACATCTCGGTACTGAAGGCGATCGGCTTCACGCCGGGGCAGGTCGTCCGCGTCTTCCTGTTCCAGCACATCGCCTACGCCCTGCTCGGCGCCGTGGCCGCGGCGGCGCTCACCCAGGCGCTGGGCAGCCGCATTCCCGGGCGCCTCGGGGACGCGGTCGGGGTGTGGCAGGGGCTGCCCGGGCACACCCCGGCGCTGTTCGCGGTGCCGGCGGCGGCGGTGCTGTTCATCGGCGCGACCACCGGTCTCGCGGCCTGGCGGGCCGGACGCGTACCGCCGGTCCCGGTGCCGCGGCCCGCGGCGCCGGTCGGCGGGCGGCTCTCGGGTGTGGCGCGCCGGGCGCTCGGGCTGCGGCTGCCGCCCGCACTGGTCCTCGGCTGGCACAAGGCGTTCACCCGGCGTCCGCGGTCCCTGGCCACGGTGGCCCGGCTGGCGCTGCCGCTGCTGCTGATCGTGGTCGCGATGAGCGCCTGGACCACCATGGACCGCTTCCACAGCAGGCCCGGGCAGATCGGCGTCCCGGCCGCGCTCACCGTCCACACGGACTCCGGTCTCGGCGAGCGGGACACCCGCGCCCTGCTGGAGCGCGACCCGCAGGTCGCCGCCGTCTACCCGGGCGTGGAGGTGGCGGCCCTCGTGCCGGGCCAGACGGCCACCATCGCGCTGCGCGGCCTCGGCACCCACCGGGAGCCGTACCCGTACGCCCTGGCCCAGGGCCGCGCCGCGCGCGGCCCCGACGAGGCGGTGGCCGGGCAGGGGCTGCTCGACCTGCTCGACGTGCGCGTGGGCGACTGGGTGCGGATGACCGTGGGCGACCAGCCGCAGATCCTGCACATCGTGGGCCGCAGCATCGAACCGGAGAACGCCGGCCGGGTCATCTCCACCTCGCTCGACACCCTCCGTGAGAACGACCTGGGCCTCGGCCCCGCCCTTTACCAGCTCCGGCTGCGCCCCGGCGCGCACCCACAGGAGGTCGCCGCCCGGCTGACCACCGCCGGACGCGGCCACCTGGACGTGCACGCCGTGACGAACCCGGCCGACGGGCTCTCGCCGGTGCGCGGTGTCGTGGTCGGCCTGATCGCCGTCCTCGCTCTCATCGGGCTGATCGAGCTGCTCGCCGCGATCGGTGACACCGTGCGCGAGGGCGAACGGGATCTGCTGGCGCTCAAGGCCATCGGCCTGTCCCCACAGCAGATCACCGCCGTCACCGTGGTGTCCACCGGCTGCACTGTTTTGGCCGCCGTCCTCGTCGGTACGGCCCTGGGCGCGCCCCTCGCCCGCTGGCTGATCGACGCCCAGGGCAGGTCGAGCGGCATCGGTGCCGGGATCGCCCAGGGACCGTCCCCGACTCTGCTGGCCCTGTTCGGCGCGGCCGCGGTGCTGGGCGCGACCGCGCTCGCCGTACTGCCGGCGTCCCGCGCGGCACGGCGCCGCCTCGCGGACACGCTGAGCGCGGTGGCCTGAGGGGACACGCTGAGCGCGCGGGCCCGAGCGGGCGCCCTCGCACGTACGGCGGGGGCGCCGCCCTGCCTCACTGCCGGCCGCGCAGCTCCCGGTACGTCGCCACCAGGGCCTTCGTCGACGCGTCCAGGTCGGGCACGTCAGCGCCCTCGGTGAGCGCCGGCTCGACGCGCTTGGCGAGGACCTTGCCGAGTTCGACGCCCCACTGGTCGAAGGAGTCGATGTTCCACACGGCCCCCTGCACGAACACCTTGTGCTCGTAGAGCGCGATGAGCTGGCCGAGGACCGACGGGGTCAGTTCGGGGGCGAGGATCGTGGTCGTGGGGTGGTTGCCCTGGAAGGTCTTGTGCGCAACCAGCTCCTCGGGCACGCCCTCCGCGCGCACCTCGTCGGGCGTCTTGCCGAACGCCAACGCCTGGGTCTGGGCGAAGAAGTTGGCCATCAGCAGGTCGTGCTGTGCCACCAGGCCGGGCCGCAGGCCTGCGACCGGCTCGGCGAAGCCGATGAAGTCCGCCGGGATCAGCTTCGTGCCTTGGTGGATCAACTGGTAGTACGCGTGCTGCCCGTTGGTGCCCGGGGTGCCCCAAACGACCGGCCCGGTCTGCCAGTCGACGGGCTTTCCGTCCCGGTCCACCGACTTGCCGTTGGACTCCATGTCCAACTGCTGGAGGTAGGCGGTGAACTTGGACAGGTAGTGGCTGTAGGGCAGCACCGCGTGCGACTGGGCGCCGAAGAAATTGCCGTACCAGATGCCCAACAGGCCCAACAGCAAGGGCACGTTGGACTCGGCGGGCGCGGTGCGGAAGTGCTCGTCGACGAGGTGGAAGCCGTCCAGCATCTCCCGGAAGCGGTCCGGGCCGATGGCGGTCATCAGCGAGAGGCCGATGGCCGAGTCGAAGGAGTACCGGCCGCCGACCCAGTCCCAGAACTCGAACATGTTCGCCGTGTCGATGCCGAACTCCGCCACCTTCTCGGCGTTCGTCGACAGGGCCACGAAGTGCCGGGCGACGGCCTCCTGACCGGCCTTGAGCTCGGTGAGCAGCCAGTCGCGCGCCGAGGTCGCGTTCGTGATCGTCTCGATCGTCGTGAACGTCTTGGAGGCGATGACGAACAGGGTCTCGGCCGCGTCCAGGTCGCGGACGGCCTCGTGCAGGTCGGCGCCGTCCACGTTCGACACGAAGCGGACCGTGAGGTCGCGGTCGGTGTAGGCGCGCAGCGCCTCGTAGGCCATCGCGGGGCCCAGGTCGGAGCCGCCGATGCCGACATTGACCACGTTCCTGATGCGCTTTCCGGTGTGGCCGGTCCAGGCGCCGGAGCGCACCCGCTCGGCGAAGTCGGCCATCTTGTCGAGGACGGCGTGCACACCCGGTACGACGTTCTCGCCGTCGACCTCGATCACCGTGTCGCGCGGCGCCCGCAGCGCGGTGTGCAGCACGGCCCGGTCCTCGGTGGTGTTGATCTTCTCCCCGCGGAACATGGCGTCCCTGAGGCCGAAGACGTCGGTCGCGGCGGCGAGCTCCCGCAGCAGCCGCAGGGTCTCGTCGGTGACGAGGTGCTTCGAGTAATCGACGTGCAGGTCACCGACCTGCACCGTGTACCCGCTGCCGCGCCCGGGGTCGGCGGCGAACAGCTCGCGCAACTGCACCTCGCCGAGCCCCTCGCGGTGCTTGGCCAGAGCGGTCCACTCGGGCGTCTGGTTGAGTCTGGTACGGCCGTCTGCGTTCATGTCGGACTTCAGCTCTCTTTCCTACCTGTCCGTGCTGCCCGCTGCCGGTCCCAACCTAATTGATCAGCGCGGGGCGCGAGCTGTCGTGGCGCCGTCGTCGGGCGCGACAACAGATACGTCCGTCTTGAGGGCGGGTATCAGCGAGGCGACGGACAGGACGAAGAAGCCGGCCGCCAGCAGGGCCGGGGTGTTCAGGCCCCAGGCGGTGGCCACGGCACCGCCCAGCAGCGCGCCCACGGGCGCTCCGGCGACCGCCAGGGTCCGGAAGGCCGAACTGACCCGGCCCAGCAGCTCGGCGGGGCTGCGCTCCTGCATCAGCGTCCGCGTGTTGACGTTCCACACCATGCCCATGAACCCGAAGACGGCCATGGCCGCCGCCAGCGCGACGGTACTGCGCACCGAGCCCATGACGACGAGCGCACCGATCTGCACCGTCCCGGCGAGCAGCACCGCACGCACCCGCCCGAGGCGCGCGACGACACGGCCGCTCGCCGCTCCCCCGGTCAGGCCGCCTACCGCGTACGCGGTCATGGCCGCCGCGTATCCCGCCGTACCGGCGCCCAGCCAGCCGGTCACCAGGAAGACCAGGCCGGCGATGAGGGCACCCATGCCGATGTTGCAGAGGGCCGTAGCGGCGCACAGGCCGCGCAGGGACCGGTCGTGCCGCAGGGTGCGCAGCCCTTCGGCGATCTCGCGGCGCAGGGTGCTGCCCGCAGGTCTCGGCGTCCGCTCGGGCACAGCGGTCCGCAGGGACGCGACCAGGGCGGCCGCCAACAGGAAGGTCACCGCGTCGGCCGCGAAGGGCATCGCGGCTCCGACCACCAGCAGCAGCGGCACGACCGGTGCGGCCAGCAGGCCGCCCACTATCTGTTGGCCTGTCATCAGGCGGGCGTTCGCGCTGCCGAGCGCCTCGCGGTCCACCAGGACGGGCAGCAGGGCCGTGGCGGCGTTGTCGAAGAGCGTCTGCAGGGTGGTCAGGGCGAAGGCCAGCGCGATCAGCAGGCCGATCGAGGCGTGCCCGAAGGCGACGGCCACCGCGAAGCAGGCGACGAGCAGCCCCCGTACCGCATCCACCGTCCACATCGCCCGCCGCTGGTCCACCCGGTCGGCGACGGCACCGCCGAGCAGCCCGAAAACGATCCACGGCAGATAACCGCAGGCGGTCACGGACGCGACGAGCAGCGGCTCGTCGGTCAGGGACACCGCGAGCAGGGGCAGCGCGGCGCCGCGCAGTGCGTCACCGAAGCTGGAGAGCACGGCGGCACTCCACAACCGCCCGAATCCCCCACGCCACGCGGGCGCACCCAGGCCCGTAACCTCAGCCGTCGCCACAGTTCCCCCTCACGATTCGCCTGTTCACAAACCGTAGAGGGCACCACTGACAATCGGCCTCGGCGCGACAGCCTGCCCGCGGGGCGCCGAACAAGTCCGGCCGGGCATCCACGGATGCCCGGCCGACTTCAACTCCTAGATTTCACCTCGCAGTTTGGCGAGCGCCTCGGCGAGGATCGCCTCGCCGTCCGCGTCGCTGCGCCGCTCCCGCACATAGGCGAGGTGCGTCTTGTAGGGCTCGGTGCGCGGTGGGTCCGGCGGGTTGTCCCGGTCCTGGCCTGCTGGAAAGCCGCAGCGGGGGCAGTCCCAGGTTTCGGGAACCTGCGCGTCGCTGGCGAAGCTGGGCACCGTTTCGTGCCCGTTGGAGCACCAGAAGGAGATGCGCAGACGCGGCGCGGACTCGCCCCGCTCGGCCTCGCCCATCGGCCCCGCCCCGACCCGGCTTCCTCGGATCGCGTTGCCACTTGCCACGGTCGTAACTCCCTGCGTGATGGTGCCGCAAAGCGAGTCGGCGTTTCGCTTCGCTGCGAGCGCCTCAGTCTACGTAAGGCCCAACGCGCGTCCAGTGATTCGAGTTACAGCTCCCCCACACACAGACGCAAGCCCCATGATAGGCCGCGCTCAGGTGCGCGTACCGAACATGGGGCGTTACGTGCGGATCGGGCGTGCTACGTGTGCGACGCTGATCAGTTGTTCGCCTTCATCAGCAGGCCGAGCACGACAATGCACGCGAACCACAGCAGACCGACCACCACGGTGATGCGGTCGAGGTTGCGCTCGGCGACCGAGGAGCCACCGACGGACGACTGCATGCCGCCACCGAACATGTCGGAGAGGCCGCCGCCCTTGCCCTTGTGCATCAGCACCAGCAGCATCATCAGCAGGCTGAAGACGATCAGGGCGATCGAGAACCCCATAACCACGGCTGGACCAACTTCCTCGGATCTGGACAGACGACGGGGCACAGCGACAGCGCTGTGCCCCGCAAGAGTACGACGTTCCGCTGCTACCGCATACTCACTGGTCGCGGAAGCGCGCGATCTTGACGAACTCCTCCGCGTCCAGCGAGGCACCGCCGACCAGGGCGCCGTCGATGTCGGCCTGGGCCATGATCTCGGCGACGTTGCCGGACTTCACGGAGCCGCCGTACTGGATGCGGACCTTGTCAGCCAGCTCCTGCGTGTACAGCTCGGCGATCTTGCCGCGGATGGCTGCGCAGACCTCCTGCGCGTCCTCGGCGCCGCAGACCTTGCCGGTGCCGATGGCCCACACGGGCTCGTAGGCGATGACCACGGACTCGGCCTGCTCGGCCGGGAGGTCCTTGAGGCCGCCCTCGACCTGGCTGAGCGTGTGCGTGACGTGGTTGCCCGCCTCGCGGACATCCAGCTCCTCGCCGACGCACAGGATCGGGGTCAGGCCGTGCTTGTAGGCGGCCTTGACCTTGGCGTTGACCAGCTCGTCGGTCTCGTTGTGGTACTGACGGCGCTCGGAGTGGCCGATCGCCACGTACGTGCACTTCAGCTTGGCCAGCATCGCACCGGAGATCTCGCCGGTGTAGGCACCGGAGTCGTGCGCCGAGATGTCCTGGGCGCCGTACTTGATCCTGAGCTTGTCGCCGTCGACCAGGGTCTGCACGGAGCGCAGGTCGGTGAAGGGCGGCAGGACGGCGACCTCGACCGCGTCGTAGTCCTTGTCGGCCAGGGCGAAGGCGAGCTTCTGGACGTGGGCGATGGCCTCGAGGTGGTTGAGGTTCATCTTCCAGTTGCCCGCCATCAGCGGCATGCGCCCCGAAGAAATAGATGCAGCCATGTAGGTCAGTCCTCCAGTGCGGCGAGGCCGGGGAGCGTCTTGCCCTCGAGGTATTCGAGGGAGGCGCCGCCGCCGGTCGAGATGTGGCCGAATGCGTTCTCGTCGAAGCCCAGGATGCGGACGGCCGCGGCGGAGTCGCCACCGCCGACGACCGTGAAGCCCGGGGAGTCGAGGAGGGCCTGGGCGACCGCCTTGGTGCCCTCGGCGTAGTCGGGGTGTTCGAAGACGCCCATGGGGCCGTTCCAGAAGACGGTGGCCGCGTCGGCGAGCTTCGAGGCGTACAGCTTGCGGGTCTGCGGACCGATGTCCAGGCCCAGCTGGTCGGCGGGGATGGCGTCCGCGGCGACGGTGTTGGGGTTCGCCGGCGCCTTGGTCTTCAGGTCCGGGAAGTCGGTGGAGGTCAGCACGTCGACGGGGAGGACCAGTTCGACGCCGTTCTTCTCCGCCCGCTCGATGTACTCCTGGACGACCGGGATCTGGTCCTCCTGGAGGAGGGAGGCGCCGACCTCGTACCCCTTCGCCTTGAGGAAGGTGAACACCATGCCGCCGCCGATGAGGAGGCGGTCCGCCTTGCCGAGCAGCTGGTCGATGACGGCGAGTTTGTCGGAGACCTTGGAACCGCCGAGCGCGACGACGTAGGGCCGCTTGACATCCTCGGTGAGCTTCTTCAGGACGCCGACCTCGGTGGCGATGAGGTAGCCGGCCGCGTGCGGCAGACGGGCCGGCAGGTCGAAGACCGAGGCGTGCTTGCGGTGCACGGCGCCGAAGCCGTCCCCCACGTACACGTCTGCGAGGGCGGCGAGCTGGTCGGCGAAGGCGCCGCGCTCGGCGTCGTCCTTGCTCGTCTCGCCGGCGTTGAAGCGCAGGTTCTCGATGACGGCGACCTGGCCGTCGGTGAGGCCCGCGACCGTGGAGGTGGCGGACTCGCCGACGGTGTCCGTGGCGAACTTGGCCTCGGCGTCGAGGAGTTCACCGAGGCGCGCGGCGGCCGGGCCGAGCGAGAAGGCCGGGTCCGGGGCGCCCTTGGGGCGGCCCAGGTGCGAGGCGACGACCACTCGGGCGCCCGCCTCGGCGAGGGCCTTGACTGTGGGCAGGACGGCGCGGATGCGGCCGTCGTCGGTGATCGTGGTGCCGTCCAGCGGCACGTTCAGGTCGGCGCGGACGAAGACCCGCTTGCCCGCGACGCCTTCGGCGAGAAGTTCGTCGATCGTCTTCATTGAGGGAACTCCTGAGGAGGGCTCGTGATGCTCGTGATCGTAAGAGGGCTGATCTGTACGTGCGTCAGGGCTCGGGCAGCGCGTCCCTGCGCTGCCCGAGCCCTGACTCACATCAAAGTGCCTGCTCTGTTGATCAGAGCTGGTTGCCGACGAAAACCGTCAGGTCGACGAGGCGGTTGGAGTAGCCCCACTCGTTGTCGTACCAGCCGAGGATCTTCACCGAGTTGCCCTCCTGGACCATGGTCAGGGAGGAGTCGAAGGTGCAGGAGGCAGGGTCGCCGACGATGTCCGAGGAGACGATCGGGTCCTCGGTGTAGGTCAGGTAGCCCTTGAGGTCGCCGTCGTCGGAGGCCTTCTTGAACGCGGCGTTGACCTCGTCCTTGGTGACCTCGCGCGACAGCGTCACGACCAGGTCGGTGGCCGAGCCGGTCGGGACCGGGACGCGCATCGCGATGCCGTCCAGCTTGCCCTTGAGCTGCGGGAGGACCAGCGCGGTGGCCTTGGCGGCACCGGTGGTGGTCGGGATGATGTTCTCGGCGGCGGCGCGGGCGCGGCGCAGGTCCGAGTGCGGGAAGTCCAGGATGCGCTGGTCGTTCGTGTACGCGTGGACCGTCGTCATCAGGCCCTTGACGATGCCGAAGTTCTCGTCGAGAACCTTCGCCATCGGCGCCACGCAGTTGGTGGTGCAGGAGGCGTTGGAGATGACGTGGTGGTTGGCCGCGTCGTACTTGTCCTGGTTGACGCCCATCACGATGGTGATGTCCTCGTCCTTGGCCGGAGCCGAGATGAGGACCTTCTTGGCGCCGCCCGTGATGTGCTTCTCGGCGTCGGCCTTCTTCGTGAAGATGCCGGTCGACTCGATGACGATGTCGACGCCCAGCTCGCCCCACGGGATGTCGGCGGGGTTGCGCTCGGAGAGAACCTTGATCGTCTTGCCGTCGACGGTGATCGTGTCGGCGGTGTGCGACACCTCGGCCTTGAGGCGGCCCAGGATGGTGTCGTACTTGAGCAGGTGAGCGGTGGTCGCGGTGTCACCCAGGTCGTTGACAGCCACGATCTCGATGTCAGCACCCTGCTCCAGCAGCGCGCGGAAGTAGTTACGACCGATGCGGCCAAAGCCGTTGATGCCTACGCGGATCGTCACGAAACCGATCTCCTCGTTGGTACGCCGGGTTCGACTCCGGCGAGCTGTATGGGATGTCCCCGACCGCCTACGACCCTACCCCCCTGAGGGCGCCGGGGTGACATCGAGATGCCCCATACCCGGCAGGGCGGTCCGTACCCGCCAGTAGGGTACGGACCGCCCGGGCCCGAAGCCCGATCACCCGATGTGACCACACCGGGTCACACGCGGTTGACCAGGCAGGTTCACCCGCCGAGGGCCGCGAGTGCCTTCCTCACCAGAGCCGTCCGCTCGGCCGCCGAGGCGACGTGCTCCAGGCCGAAGCCCAGCAGCACCGTGTCGTCCGTGGTGACCGCTCCGTACGTCTGGAAGAGCGTCCCGGTGCGCGTCCAGTCCTTGAGGACGGCCGGACTGCCCGCGGGCGGTCCGGCCACGCTCCAGACGCCCAACGACGTCTCGAAGCCCTCGGTCTGGGTTGCGGTGCCGCCGACGACCAGCGAGGCCTCGTCGGCGAGGACGCCGTGGCCGCCGCTGCCCGGGTCGGTGACGTAGCTGATCGAGACCTCGACCGACTTCCCGGCGTACGCGCTCAGGTCGAAGTTCACCTGCTGCCAGCCGCTGGAGGCACCGGTGAGGGCGTTCCACGCGCCGGTGGTACCGGTCGCGGTGCAGCCGCCGGCCGCCACGGTCAGGTAGTGCTCGAGCTGGGGGTGCTCCCCTACGTAGTACCCGGCCTCGCAGTCCGCGGGCACGGTGGTGCGGGTGGCGCCGCCCGCCTCCGGGAGTGTGGTCCAGTCGTCGGCGCCGGTGCTGTGGGCCTCGACCAGCGCGTTGTCGTAGCCGGGCTCGGTGTCCCACAGCAGCTGGGTGCGCAGGGTGGGTGCGTCGGCCGCGCTCACCCCGGTGAGGTCGACGGTCCGGGTGAGCCGCTTGTAGGCATCGTCCGTGTGGACGGCGGCGGCCATGGAGGAGCCCGCGTACGGCCCGTACGGGTTGACCGTCCCGGCGAACCGGCCCGCGCCCGCGGAGGCGAACTGCGGGTACTTGTCGACGGGCAGTTCGTCGGACGTCACGCCGTACGTCCCGGCCCGGTCCAGCGGGTTGCCGGCCGCGGGGGCGAGCGCGCCCGTGAAGCCGGCGAGTTCGCCGGAGCCGGTGAAGCCGGTGGCCCCGGGGGTCGACGTACGGGTGTAGGCGCCCAGGTAGTACTGACTGAAGTCGTTCGACAGGGTGCCGCCACCGAGGTCGACGTTGCCGCCGGCCTGTTCCCCCGCCTCGACCAGCTTGCGGCCCTCGTTCAGGAAGGCGCGCAGCTGTAGCTGGGTGGCGACGCCCGGGGTGCTCGCGCCGGTGTAGTGGACGACGGTGTCGAAGTGGTTCAGCACGCCGAGCGCGTCGGGCGCGCCCTGGGTGGCGACGTCCCACACCAGCGCCTTGTGGCCGTTCGCCTTCAGCGCGTCGACGTAGGTCTGCGCCTGCGTGGCGGCCGCGCCCTCCTCGGCGACGACGAGCGTGTCCGCTCTGGGTCGTGCGGCGACGGTGTACGTGAAGTGCTCGCTGGAGACAGCCTTCCCGCTCTTCGTCTCGCCGGTGAACCACCCCTCGACCTTGTCGCCCGGGCCGCCGTCGTGGACCTTGGCCCGGTACTCGTCGAAGTAGAGGTTGTCGTCACCGCCGTACGTCTCGCCGCCCTTCCATGCCCTGAGCGCCATGTCTTCCGTACGCCCGCCGTTGACGCGGTACTTGAGTTCCTTGTCGCGCACCGACTTCCGTACGACGACCGAGATCTCCTGGTCCGCTCCGCGCGAGTACGACGTCGAGAACGCGGCCGGGGTGAAGTCGGCGGCGCTCAGGCCGACCGCGGACTTGGGCTGGTCGGGTCTGGCGGCGGTCTCGGCGAGGGAGAGCGCGAACGGGATGTTCTTGGCGAACTCCTGCTGGATCAGCTTCTCGTCGTCCGGGAAGGTGAAGATCGACAGGCAGTCGGTCGGCTCCCAGGCGTCGTTCGGGTCGACGTTCGAGGCGGTCTGGCAGGTCGACATCTCGGGGGTGAACATCGCCATGCCGTTGACGTTGGCCGCGTGGCCGTCGGCCTCGCCGTTGGTGGTGTACAGCTCCGAGGAGACCTGCGGGTGGTAGCCCGGGATCGCGGAGTTCTCCGGGGTGCCGGCGAGCGCCTCGTAGAGCACGTCGTCCGGGGTGGGGGTGGCGACCTGCCAGCCGACTCCGTAGAGGAGGAGTTCGGCGGCGGAGTGGTAGTTGATGCCGTACGTGAAGCCGATCCGCTTCTCGAAGGCGTCCAGCGCCTGGGTCTCGGGCTCGGAGCCTGGGGCGGCGCCGCGGTAGGTCTGGCTGGTGGGGTTGGGGGAGGAACCCTCGTCGTCGTAGCCCCACTTGTAGGCGAAGTTGCGGTTGAGGTCGACGCCGTCGCCGGTGGTGATGGCGCCGTCGCCGTTGTTGTCGCGCAGGTTCTTGCGCCACAGGCGGTTGTCGGAGTTCTGGAAGGTGTAGTCGTAGCCGTCCGGGTTGGCCGACAGCACGAACCACAGCTCGGTCGAGTCGACGAGCTTCTTGATCTTCTTGTCCGTCTTGTAGTTGTCCAGGTAGTGGTGCATCAGCCGGCGGGTCATCTCCGGCGTGATCCACTCGCGCGCATGCTGGTTGGACAGGTACAGGACGGACGGCTTGGAGCCGTCCTTGGTTTTCTTGGCGCCCTTGGTCATCCTCAGGGCCAGGATGTCCTGGCCGTTGACCGTCTTGCCGATGGAGACGACCTTGGTGAGGTCGGGGTTCTCCTGCCCGGTCCTGACGATCTCCTCCTTCAGCCGCCCTTTCCGCTGTACGGACGGAACACGCCCTCGGCGGCTGCCTCGACCCGGTTCTCGGCCTTGGCGGACAGCTTGTGCTCGGTCAGGTCGACGCCCTGGTCCTCGAGTTTGTCGGCCTGCTGGTCGGTGAGGTAGACCTCGACCGTGGCCTCGCCCTTCTCGGGTACCTGCCCACCGAGTTCGTGGCCGTCCTGGCCGGCCGCGAGCAGCAGGGGTACCTGCTGCTGTGTCACGTCGGCGCGGAAGACCTTGACCTCGTTCGGATCGGGAGAAGCTCCGCTCCCTGCGGCCTGGGCGACGGGTGCGATTCCCGCACCGCCCAGCAGGAGCGCGCCAACAGCGAGGATCGGTCTCGCTCTTCGTCTCATGAACCCCCCTAGTCGTGGTTCGCCACGTCGGCGAAACAGAGATGCCAGGCTCATGTCAGTCGATGATCCAGTCAAGGGTGCCTCACGACACGCAAACGCCGGTGCCGATCACCCAAGTGGGCGTCGACACCGGCGTGTTGAATGTGCCGCGGGGCTCACCCCACGAGGTTGTCCGCCATCTCCTCGGTGATGCTGGACTCGGTGCCCGGGATGCCGAGGTCCTGGGCCCGCTTGTCCGCCATCGCCAGCAGGCGGCGGATACGGCCCGCGACGGCGTCCTTGGTGAGCGGCGGGTCGGCGAGCGCGCCCAGCTCCTCCAGGGAGGCCTGCTTGTGGTCCATGCGCAGTCGGCCGGCGGCGGCGAGGTGCTCGGGGACGTCGTCACCGAGGATCTCCAGGGCGCGCTGGACGCGGGCGCCGGCGGCGACGGCCGCGCGCGCGGAGCGGCGCAGGTTGGCGTCGTCGAAGTTGGCGAGACGGTTCGCCGTGGCCCGCACCTCGCGGCGCATCCGGCGCTCCTCCCAGGCCAGCACCGACTCGTGCGCGCCGAGCCGGGTCAGCAGGGCGCCGATCGCGTCACCGTCACGGACGACGACCCGGTCCACTCCGCGCACCTCGCGGGCCTTCGCGGCGATCGACAGCCGGCGGGCGGCGCCGACCAGGGCGAGCGCGGCCTCGGGGCCAGGGCAGGTCACCTCCAGGGAGGAGGAGCGGCCCGGCTCGGTGAGCGAGCCGTGCGCCAGGAAGGCACCGCGCCAGGCCGCCTCCGCGTCACAGGTGGCGCCGGAGACGACCTGCGGCGGCAGGCCGCGGATCGGGCGGCCCCGGCCGTCGACCAGGCCGGTCTGCCGGGCCAGCTGGTCACCGCCGGCGACCACCCGCACGACGTAGCGCGAGCCGCGGCGCAGTCCGCCGGGCGCCATCACGATCAGTTCGGAGCTGTGGCCGAAGATCTCCAGGATGTCCCGCTTGAGGCGGCGGGCCGCCATCGCGGTGTCCAGCTCCGCCTCGATCACGATGCGCCCGCTCACCAGGTGGAGGCCGCCGGCGAACCGCAGAATGGCGGAGACCTCCGCCTTCCTGCAGCAGGTACGGGTGACGGGGAGCCGGGAGATCTCGTCCTTCACCGCTGCCGTCATCGCCATGGGCCGATCCTTCCATGCATCCGAAAAATACGGTCGTACGCGGCGGCCAACAGCTCCGGGTCGTGCCGAGGAGTTCCGTCCCTCCGGGCGACCGGGGCCAGCTCGACCGCGGCACCGAGCCGCTTGGCGGCCTCGGTGAGCACGTCGCGGTCGGGCACGGCGGCCTCGTCGGCCAGCACCACGTCCAGGGCGAGTTTAGGGGCGTGTCGTCCCAAAACCTCCAAATGACGCTGCGGGGAGAAGCCATCGGTTTCTCCGGGCTGCGGGGCGAGGTTCAGGGAGAGGACGCGGCGCGCCTTCGTCTGGGTCAGCGCGTCCAGCAGTTCGGGCACGAGCAGGTGCGGGATCACCGAGGAGAACCAGGAGCCGGGGCCGAGGACCACCCAGTCCGCGTCGAGGACGGCCGCCACTGCCTCCGGCACCGCCGGCGGGTCGTGCGGCACCACCTGCACGGACTGCACCTCGCCGGGCGTGAGCGCCACGGTCGCCTGTCCCCGTACGGTGTCGACGTCCTCGGGGCGGTCCGGGTCGTGGCCTTTGACCAGGGCCTGGAGCTCCAGCGGTACGGCGGACATGGGCAGCACGCGCCCGTGCGCGCCCAGCAGCCTGCCGACCAGGTCGAGGGCCTGGACGTGGTCGCCGAGCTGCTCCCACAGGGCGACGATCAGCAGATTGCCGACCGCGTGTTCGTGCAGGTCGCCCTTGGACTGGAAGCGGTGCTGGATGACGCGGGCCCAGGTCTGGCCCCACTCGTCGTCGCCGCACAGCGCGGCGAGCGCTTTGCGCAGGTCGCCGGGCGGCAGCACGCCCAGCTCGTCGCGCAGGCGTCCGCTGGAGCCACCGTCGTCGGCCACGGTGACGACGGCGGTGAGGTCGCCGGTGATGCGGCGCAGTGCGGCGAGCGAGGCGGACAGGCCCATGCCGCCGCCGAGGGCGACCACTTTGGGCTGGGCACCCCGGCGGCGCGGTTTGGCGCCGCGGGCCTCGACGGGCCGGCTCGCGCGCCCCTCGGGCACGGCCCGGCGCAGCCTGGTCAGCCGGGGAGTACGTCCCGTCATTCCCGTCCCATGTCCCGGTGCACGACCACCGTCTCCACGCCCTCGGCCGCGAGGCGAGCGGCGAGCCTCTCCGAGGTGGCGACGGATCGGTGCTTGCCGCCGGTGCAGCCGATGGCGATCGTCACGTACCGCTTGCCCTCACGGCGGTAGCCGGCCGCGATGAGCCTGAGCAGCTCGGAGTACCGGTCGAGGAACTCCTTGGCGCCGGGCTGGTTGAAGATGTACGCGGCGACCTCCTCGTTGAGGCCGGTGAAGGGGCGCAGCTCCGGGACCCAGTGCGGGTTGGGCAGGAAACGCATGTCCGCGACCAGGTCGGCGTCGACCGGGAGGCCGTACTTGAAGCCGAAGGACATGACGGTGGCCCGCAGCTCCGGCTCCTCCTCTCCGGCGAACTGGGCGTCCATCTTGGCGCGCAGCTCGTGCACGTTGAGGCTGGAGGTGTCGATCACCAGGTCGGCGTCGCCGCGCAGCTCGCGCAGCAGCTCGCGCTCGGCGGCGATGCCGTCGACGATGCGGCCGTCTCCCTGGAGGGGATGCGGGCGGCGCACCGACTCGAAGCGCCGCACCAGGGCCTCGTCCGAAGACTCCAGGAAGACGATCCGCCGGGTGACGTGCTTGTGGTCCAGGTCGGCGAGGGACTGGCGGAGGTTGTCGAAGAAGCGGCGGCCGCGTACGTCGACGACGACCGCGATCCGCGCCACGTTGCCCTGGGAGCGGGCACCGAGTTCCACCATGGTGGGGATCAGCGCGGGCGGGAGGTTGTCGACGACGAACCAGCCGAGGTCCTCCAGACACTTGGCGGCCGTGGAGCGGCCGGCCCCGGACATCCCGGAGATGATCACCAGCTCGGGGATGGCCGCGTCCGGGATCGCGGTCGTGTCGTTGGGTGTGCCCGTACTCACCTGTGCTCCGTCTCCGGATTGACCTTGTCGCCCGTCGTGCTCGTTCACATTCATGTCTCCTGCCCCCGTCGTTCGTCCGGGGCGCCCATCGTCACGGGCTCCCCACCGGAACCCGTGGTGTCGGGTTCCTCTTCCATGATCTCTCCAGTCGCCGTGTTCACCGCCGGCGTGGCCGGAGCCGCCTGAGCGAGGGCCACGGCGATGGTCTCGGCCGTCTTGCGGCCTATGCCGGGAACCTCGCAGATCTGGTCGATGGTGGCGGATCGTAGCTTCTTCAACGAACCGAAATGTTTCAGCAGTGCCTGCTTGCGCGTATCCCCGAGCCCGGGCACGTCGTCCAAAGGGCTCGACCGGAAGCGCTTGGCGCGCTTGGCGCGCTGGTAGGTGATCGCGAAGCGGTGGGCCTCGTCGCGGACGCGCTGAAGGAGGTAGAGGCCCTCGCTGGTGCGAGGCAGGACCACCGGGTCGTCGTCGTGCGGCAGCCAGACCTCCTCCAGTCGCTTGGCGAGACCGCAGACGGCGATGTCGTCGATGCCCAGCTCGTCGAGGGCCTTCTTGGCGGCGGCCACCTGCGGCTGCCCGCCGTCGACGACGACGAGCTGGGGCGGGTAGGCGAAGCGCTTGGGCCGGCCGTCGTCGTTCTTCAGGCCGTCGTCGAGGCCGTCCTCGCCGTCGGTCCACTCCCCCGTCTTCTCCTTCTCGGCCAGGTAGCGCCGGAATCGGCGGGTGATCACCTCGTGCATGGAGCGGACGTCGTCCTGTCCTTCGAAGCCCTTGATCTGGAAGCGGCGGTACTCGCTCTTGCGCTGGAGCCCGTCCTCGAAGACGACCATGGAGGCCACCACGTCGTCGCCCTGGAGGTGGGAGATGTCGTAGCACTCGATCCGGAGCGGGGCGCTGTCCAGGTCCAGGGCCTCGGCGATCTCCTCCAGCGCGCGCGAGCGCGTGGTCAGGTCGGAGGCGCGCTTGGTCTTGTGCAGGACGAGCGCCTGCTGGGCATTGCGCTGCACGGTCTCCATGAGGGCCTTCTTGTCGCCGCGCTGCGGGATGCGCAGCGACACGTTGGACCCGCGGCGCACGGTCAGCCACTCCTGGACCGGCTCCACCGGGTCGGGCAGGGCCGGGACGAGGACCTCCTTGGGGACGGAGTCGCCGGTCTCCTCGCCGTAGAGCTGCTGGAGGGCGTGCTCGACCAGAGCGCCGGTGGTGATCTCCTCCACCTTGTCGGTGACCCAGCCGCGCTGGCCGCGCACGCGTCCGCCGCGGACGTGGAAGATCTGCACGGCCGCTTCCAGCTCGTCCTCGGCGACCGCGATGAGGTCGGCGTCGGTCGCGTCGGCGAGCACGACCGCGTTCTTCTCCATGGCCTTCTTCAGGGCCTCGATGTCGTCGCGCAGGCGGGCCGCCCGCTCGTACTCCATCTCCTCGGCCGCCGCCGTCATCTGCTTCTCCAGGCGGCGCAGATACGTGCCGGTGCGACCGGCCATGAAGTCGCTGAACTCCTCGGCGAGTTCGCGGTGCTCCTCGGCGGACACGCGGCCGACGCAGGGCGCGGAGCACTTGCCGATATAGCCGAGCAGGCAGGGGCGGCCGGTGCGGGTCGCGTTCTTGAAGACGCCGGCCGAGCAGGTGCGGACGGGGAAGACACGCAGCAGCAGGTCGACGGTGTCGCGGATGGCCCAGGCGTGTCCGTACGGTCCGAAGTAGCGCACGCCCTTCTTCTTGTGACCGCGCATCACCTGCACGCGCGGGAACTCCTCGTTCATCGTCACCGCGAGGTACGGGTAGCTCTTGTCGTCGCGGTACTTGACGTTGAACCGGGGGTCGTACTCCTTGATCCAGGAGTACTCCAGCTGCAGCGCCTCGACCTCCGTGGACACCACCGTCCACTCCACGGACGCGGCCGTGGTGACCATGGTGCGGGTGCGGGGGTGCAGGCCCGCCAGGTCCTGGAAGTAGCTCGCCAGACGCTGGCGCAGGCTCTTCGCCTTTCCGACGTAGATCACCCGGCGGTGCTCGTCACGGAACCTGTACACCCCGGGAGAGTCCGGGATCTGTCCCGGCTGGGGGCGGTAGCTGGAGGGGTCGGCCATGTCTCACACCCTACTGGCGGGGGCTGACAGCGCGGCGGCCTGTGGACAACGCCCGGGATGCTGCGGTCATGCTTCCCCACGGTGCCCTCGGTGACCGAGAGCCACCGCCCGTGGACGCACTCGGGACTGTCCGCGCGGACGATCAGGGAGGTGCTGGGCGAGGACGGGGCGGCGCCCCGGGGTGCGGGGCGCGAAGTCGGCCAGGAGTGCGCCACGGTTGGGCATCAGGTGTTGTCGGGGCTTGGTCAACACGCTTCAATGCGGGAGAACTCGGGGCCCTGAACGACGGCGTACGGATGTGAAGACCCCCGCCGCCGGCGCATGGCCCCGACGACTCCCGCGCACGGTCTGACCAGCCGTTGTGAACATTCACAGAAAGGCCCCTGCATGCCGCACGCCACACCGCACGCGGACGTCGCCACCGTCGCCACCGCGGAACTGGACTCGGCCCTGCGTGGCGGCCCCTTCCACGTCGCGCTGCGCGCCGCGATCGCCGCCCGCGGACTGCCGCTGCAGCGTGTGCAGCACCATCTGTCGCGCCACGGGGTCAAGGTCGGCGTGACGAGCCTGAGTTACTGGCAGCAGGGCGCCCGGCGCCCGCAGCGCCCCGAGTCGCTGCGCGCCGTACGGGCGCTGGAGGAAATCCTCCAGCTGCCGGAGGAGTCGCTGATCCGGCTGCTCGCCCAGACCGACGAGGACCCGGCCGCGCAGCGGCCCGCGGCCCGCTCGTACCGCTCCCTCGTCGAGGCCTCCGGCGCACTGGAGCAGCTGCTGACGGAGCTGGGCACGCCGCTCGACGGCGGGCTGCACACCCTCGGGCACCACGAGCGGGTACGGATCGGCGCGGGCCGCGAGCTGGCCGGACGCGAGTCGCACCACATCGTGCGGGCCCACCGCGACGGCGTCGACCGCTTCGTCGCCGTCCACCACGGCGACCCCGGGTGCGCGCCCGAGCGCATGAGCGTCCAGGCCTTGGAGAACTGCCGTACGGGACGGGTGCGTTCGGACCACGAGACCGGGGTGTTGGTGGCCGAACTGCTCTTCGACACCCGGCTGCGGGCCGGCGACACGTTCCTCTTCCGCTACGGCGTCGAGGACGGCACGGCCGGAGTGTCACGGGAGTACGTCCGCGGATTCGGGCCGGCGGGCGGCCAGTACGCGCTCCAGGTGCGCTTCGACGAGCACGCGCTGCCGGTGCGCTGCCACCGGTTCGCCCAGCACTCCGCGGCGGCGCCGCGCAGCGGGCGCCAGGAGCTGGCCCTGACCGGCCGCCATCACTCGGTGCACCTCGTCGAGCCACGGGTGCGGTCGGGGGTGGTGGGGATCGGGTGGGACTGGGAGTGACTCCCTGCTTCGTGGGCTGCTCCTGGGCTGCTCCTGGGCTGCTCCCGGGCAGGTCTCCCTGAGCATGCTCCCCGCAGGACCCTTGGGCGCGCGCTTGGCAGCGCTCTGGGTAGGTACTGGACGTAAACGCTTGCGCAAGCGTTTACGTCCGCCGCCGCATGCGATACGTTCCCGGTGCCGTTCCGGGAGGAATCCGATCCCGGGGTCGTTCCGGAGGGAGATCCCATGCCGACCATGGCCGACGTCGCACGCAGCGCCGGCGTGTCCGTGGCGACCGTCTCGCACGTGCTGAACGACACCCGGCCGGTACTGCCGCACACCCGTCAGGCCGTGCTGGAGGCCGTCGAGGAGCTCGGCTACACGCCCAACACCCTCGCCCGCTCGCTGGTGACCTCCCGCACCCGGTCCATCGGCCTCGCGGTGTCGGCGATCAGCAACCCCTACTTCACGGAGATCCTCCAGGGAGTCGAGGCCGCCGCCCTGGAGCACGGCTACAGTCTGCTGATCGCCGACCCGCACGACGATCCGGTGCACGAGCGCAAGGTCGTCCAGCTCCTGCACGAGCGGCGGGTGGACGGCATGATCGTCGCGCCCTCCGCCGACCCACGCGGACTCGTCGCCTACCTCGCGCGTCACGACGTACCGGCCGTGTTCCTCGACCGGGTGATCGACTCCCCCGGGGACCGCGCCCCGCGCTTCGACCAGGTCTGCGCCGACAGCGCCGAACCGACGGCCCAGCTGGTCACGCATCTGGCCGGGCTCGGCCACCGCCGGATCGCCCTGGTCGCGGGCCGGCCCGGGCTGAGCACCACCGGTGAGCGGATCACCGGGTACCGGCACGGCCTCGCCGCCGCCGGGTTCCCCTACGACGAACGCCTCGTCGTGCACGGCGACTCCGAGTCGGCCGGCGGCGAACAGGCGACCGCGGCCCTGCTGTCCCTCGCCGCGCCGCCCACCGCGCTCGTCACCGCCAACAACGTGATGACCATCGGCGCTCTGCGCGCGCTGCGTGAGCGCGGTCTGTCCGTGCCGGACGACATCGCGCTGTGCTGCTTCGACGACTTCGCCTGGGCGGACCTGTTCACGCCCCGGCTCACCGCGATCGCCCAGCCCAGCAAGGAGATCGGCGCCCAGGCGGTCCGGGTGCTCCTGGAGCGTCTCGCCGCGCCGGACCGGCCCGCGCGGACCGTTCGGCTGGCCTGCACCTTCGTCCACCGCGCCTCGTGCGGCTGCGTCGACGAGCCGGAGCAGAAGCACTCGGCGCAGCGCTCGCATCCCCCGGAGCGCTCACAGCTGCCCCGGCCCTAGCAGCCCCCTCAGCCTTTGCAGCCCTCGCAACCCTTGCATCCCCCGCAGTCCGAGAGAGGAACCGTCTCGTGATCGTCGTCGCCGGAGAGGCCCTGATCGACCTGGTACCGCAGGGCACGGGCGCCCTCGCGGGCCTCAAGCCGGCGCTCGGCGGCGGCCCGTACAACACGGCCCTGGCCCTCGGCCGCCTCGGCTCCCCCACGGCCTTCTGTTCCCGCGTCTCGTACGACGCCTTCGGCGAGGCGCTGCTCGACGGGCTGCAGGAGGCGGGGGTGGACGTGACGGCCGTACAGCGCGGCAAGGAGCCGACCACCCTCGCGGTCGCCACGATCGACACGCACGGCTCGGCCGCCTACTCCTTCTACGTCGACGGCACCGCGGACCGGCTGTTCACGGTGCCCACGGAACTTCCCGCGGGCACGCGGGCGATCTCCTTCGGCACCTGCTCGCTGGTCCTGGAGCCGGGGGCGAGCGCCTACGAGGAGCTGATGCGGACCGCGGCAGCGCAGGGCGTGTTCACCGCGCTCGACCCGAACATCCGGGCGGGGCTGATTCCCGACGCGGACGCCTACCGGGCCCGCTTCAAGAGCTGGCTGCCGTCGGTGTCACTGCTGAAGCTCTCGGAGGAGGACGCGCTCTGGCTGGGCGGCACCCCGCGCGAGTGGCTGGCCGCGGGGCCCGCTGCCGTCGTGATCACCCACGGGGGCGACGGGCTGACCGCCTTCACCCGGGACGGCGCGGTGCACCCGGTGCCGGGCGAGAAGGTCGAGGTCGTCGACACGATCGGCGCCGGCGACACGGTGAACGCGGCCCTGCTGCACGGCTTGTCCGGCCGGGACGCCCTGTCCCCGGAGGCGCTCGCCGGCCTGGGCGCGGACGGCTGGGCCCAGTTGCTGGGGTTCGCCGCGCGCGCGGCGGCGATCACCTGCTCACGCGCGGGGGCCGAACCGCCGTACGCGGCGGAACTGGCCTGAGCGACGCCGGGCCACCGAGGCCTGGGCCGCTGCGGGACCTTGTGATCGGCCCCGAAGCGGCCCCTGCTTCAGTGGTCCCCGCTCTACCGGTCCCCGCTCCAGTGGTCCCTCGTCATGCCTTGCGGGCCCGGGTCGTCTTCTTCGCGGGCGTGGCCTTCTTCGTGGCCCCGGTCGCCTTCTTCGCCGCCGTGTTGTTGACGGCCTTGGCCGTCTTCGCGGTGGTCGTCCTGGCCGTTGCCGTCTTCTTCGCCGCCGATGTGGCTGCCACCGCCTTCTTGGCCGCCGCCTTGCGCGGGGCCCTCACCGGGGTCGCGTCGCTGATCCGGTCGGCGCCGAGGACCTCCTGGAGGAACTTGCCGGTGTGGCTGGCCGGGACGCCGGCGACCTGCTCGGGCGTGCCCTCGGCGACGACCAGGCCGCCGCCCGCGCCGCCCTCGGGGCCCATGTCGACGACCCAGTCGGCGGTCTTGATCACGTCGAGGTTGTGCTCGATGACGATGACCGTGTTGCCCTTGTCGACGAGACCGCCCAGGACTGTCAGCAGCTTGCTGATGTCCTCGAAGTGCAGACCGGTGGTCGGCTCGTCCAGGACGTAGACCGTGCGTCCGGTGGAGCGCTTCTGAAGCTCGCTGGCGAGCTTCACCCGCTGGGCCTCGCCGCCGGAGAGGGTGGTCGCGGACTGGCCGAGTCGGACATAGCCGAGACCGACGTCGTTCAGCGTCCTCAGGTGGCGGGAGATCGCGGGCACGGCCTCGAAGAAGTGCATGGCTTCCTCGATCGGCATGTTCAGGACGTCGGCGATGGACTTGCCCTTGTAGTGGACGTCCAGGGTCTCCCGGTTGTACCGGGCGCCGTGGCAGACCTCGCACGGGACGTACACGTCCGGGAGGAAGTTCATCTCGATCTTGATCGTGCCGTCGCCCGCGCAGTTCTCGCAGCGGCCGCCCTTGACGTTGAAGGAGAAACGGCCGGGCATGTAGCCGCGGACCTTCGCCTCGGTGGTCTCGGCGAACAGCTTGCGGACGTGGTCGAAGACGCCGGTGTAGGTCGCCGGGTTCGACCGGGGCGTACGACCGATGGGCGACTGGTCGACGTGCACGACCTTGTCGACGAGGTCGTCGCCGTCCACGCGCGTGTGGCGCCCCGGGACGTTCCGGGCGCCGTTGAGCTCGCGGGCCAGGTGGGTGTACAGGATGTCGTTGACCAGCGTCGACTTGCCGGAGCCGGACACGCCCGTGACGGCGGTGAACACGCCCAACGGGAAGGACACGTCGATGTCCTGGAGGTTGTTCTCGCGGGCGCCGTGCACCGTGAGCCGGCGGGACGGGTCGTGCGGGCGCCGGATGTCGGGCAGCGGGATGGACTTCTTGCGGGACAGGTACTGGCCGGTCTGCGACTCGGCGTTGGCGAGCAGCTCCTTGAGGGAGCCGCTGTGCACGACATTGCCGCCGTGCTCGCCCGCGCCGGGGCCGATGTCGACGATCCAGTCGGCGACCTTGATGGTGTCCTCGTCGTGCTCTACGACGATGAGCGTGTTGCCCATGTCGCGCAGCCGGACCAGGGTCTCGATGAGCCGGTGGTTGTCGCGCTGGTGCAGGCCGATGGACGGCTCGTCCAGGACGTACAGGACGCCGACGAGTCCGGAGCCGATCTGGGTGGCCAGGCGGATGCGCTGGGCCTCGCCGCCGGAGAGCGTGCCGGCCGCGCGGTTCAGCGAGAGGTAGTCCAGGCCGACGTCGACCAGGAACCTGAGCCGCTCGTTGACCTCCTTCAGCACACGCTCGGCGATCTTCTTGTCGCGGGCGGTCAGCTTCAGCTCGCCCAGGAAGTCCGCACAGTCGCTGATGGACATCGCGGCGACCTCGGCGATCGACTTCCCCATGACGGTGACCGCGAGGACGACCGGCTTGAGGCGCGTGCCCTCACAGGTGGGGCAGGGCACCTCGCGCATGTAGCCCTCGAAGCGCTCCCGGCCGGCGTCGCTCTCGGACTCGCTGTGCCGGCGCTTGACGAAGGGGACGGCGCCTTCGAACGGGGTCGTGTAGACGCGCTCGCGGCCGTACCGGTTGCGGTAGCGGACCTCGATCTGGGTCTTGTGGCCGTACAGCAGGGCCTTCCTGGCACGCTGCGGCAGACCGGCGAAGGGGATGTCCGTACGGAATCCCAGCGCGTCCGCGAGGGCGCCGATCAGGCGGCCGAAGTAGTCCTTGGTGTGGCCGTGCGACCAGGGGTGGATGGCGCCCTCGTCGAGGGACTTGTCCTCGTCCGGGACGATCAGCTCGGGGTCGACCTCCATGCGCGTGCCGATGCCGGTGCACTCGGGGCAGGCGCCGAAGGGCGAGTTGAAGGAGAAGGAGCGGGGCTCCAGCTCTTCGAAGGACAGGTCGTCGTAGGCGCAGTACAGGTGCTCCGAGAACATGCGCTCGCGCTCCGGGTCGTCCTCGGGGAGGTCGACGAAGTCCAGCACGACCATGCCGCCGGACAGGCCGAGCGCGGTCTCGACGGAGTCGGTGAGGCGGCGCTTGGCTGAGTCCTTCACCGTGAGGCGGTCGACGACCACCTCGATGGTGTGCTTCTCCTGCTTCTTCAGGGTGGGCGGGTTGGAGAGCTGGATCGTCTCGCCGTCCACGCGCGCGCGGGAGTAGCCCTTGGTCTGGAGGTCGGCGAAGAGGTCGACGAACTCACCCTTGCGTTCACGCACCAGCGGCGAAAGCACCTGGAAGCGGCTCCCCTCCGGCAGCTCCAGGACTCGGTCGACGATGGCCTGGGGCGACTGGCGCGAGATCGGGCGGCCGCACTCGGGACAGTGCGGCTTGCCGATGCGCGCGAAGAGCAGACGCAGATAGTCATAGACCTCGGTGATGGTCCCCACCGTCGAGCGCGGGTTGCGCGAGGTCGACTTCTGGTCGATGGAGACGGCCGGCGAGAGACCCTCGATGAAGTCGACGTCCGGCTTGTCCATCTGGCCGAGGAACTGGCGGGCGTACGAGGAGAGCGACTCCACGTAGCGCCGCTGGCCCTCGGCGAAGATGGTGTCGAAGGCCAGGGAGGACTTGCCCGACCCGGACAGGCCCGTGAAGACGATGAGCGAGTCGCGAGGCAGGTCGAGCGAGACGTTCTTCAGGTTGTGCTCGCGCGCGCCACGGACGATGAGACGGTCGGCCACGCCGGTCCGCACCTTTCTTGAGAGAAGTGACAGGGGCGGGGCCCCCGTGCTTTCTCAGACTAGGGGGAGCCACTGACAACGCCGGTCGGATTCCCGGATGCGTAACAATCCCCGGCTCTCCAGCATGCCCGACGCCAGGCCCGACCATATAGCACGCGTATTCGATTTACGGCACTGCTTCACCACCTTCACCCAAAGGGGTGGCGGAGCTAGGGTCAGCACCATGATTGATCACGCTCATGACCTGGCGTCTGTACGTGACGCGACCGACCGCTTGCTCCTCGCAGTCGCCAAACTGGACAACGCGGCTGTGACCGAGCCGTCACGACTGCCCGGCTGGACCCGTGGCCACATCCTCGCCCATCTCGCCCGCAACGCGGACGCCCTGGTGAACGTCCTCGAAGGCCGTCCCATGTATGCCTCCGGGGACGCCCGGGACGCCGACATCGAGCGGGACGCCCCGCGCCCCCTTGATGTCCAGCTCGCCGACCTGCGCGACAGTGCGGCCCGCTTCCAGGAGACGGGCGCGGCACCGGCGGACTGGTCGCGCGTCGTGGAGCTGCGCAACGGTGTCACCGACTCCGCGTCCCGGGTGCCGTTCCGGCGCTGGATCGAGGTGGAGCTGCACCATGTGGACCTCGGGATCGGGTATGAGCTGGAGGACCTCCCCGAGGAGTTCACCCAGCGCGAGATCAACTTCCTGGCCGACCGCTTCCGGGGCCGTCCCGACGTACCCGCCGTGCTGATCGGGCAGGACGACCGTCGCCGAATCCCGACCGGCCGCGACTGGGCGGTGGAGATCACCGTCACCGGCCGCCCGGCCGACCTGTTGGGCTGGCTCGCGGGCCGCCGCGACGGATCCGGTCTGACAGTGGTCGGCGGCCCGCTGCCGGCCCTTCCCCCGCTGTAGTCGCACCCTCGGCCGGACCCCTCCCCCGCTATAGGCTGAACGTCATGACGTACAGCGGAGCGGTGAAGGTCGGCGGCCCGGCCGACGTGCACGAACTGCCGGACCTGATCATCACGAAGATCGCGGTCGGTCCGATGGACAACAACGCCTATCTGCTGCGCTGCCGGGCCACGGGCGAGCAGCTGCTGATCGACGCCGCCAACGACGCGGGCACCCTGCTGGGCAGCATCGGCGACGACGGCATCGCGTCGGTGGTCACCACGCACCAGCACGGCGACCACTGGCAGGCGCTCGCCGAGGTCGTCGCGGCCACGGGCGCGCGGACGTACGCGGGACGGGACGACGCCGACGGCATCCCCGTACCGACCGACGTCCTGGTCGACGACAACGACACCATCCGCGTCGGGCGCGTGGAGCTCACCGCGCGCCACCTGGTCGGCCACACGCCGGGCTCGATCGCCCTCGTCTACGACGACCCGCACGGGCATCCCCACGTGTTCACCGGCGACTGTCTGTTCCCCGGCGGCGTGGGCAACACCCGCAAGGACCCGAAGGCGTTCGCAAGCCTGATCCACGACGTCGAGACGAAGATCTTCGACGCTCTCCCGGACGAGACCTGGGTGTACCCCGGGCACGGCAACGACACGACCCTGGGTGCGGAGCGACCGCATCTGCCGGAGTGGCACGCGCGCGGGTGGTGAGCGTCGGCGCTCAGGAGCGGTGTGCGTCGGCGCTCGAGCTGTGAGCATGAGGCGCCTTGTGCTCAGAGCCGTGAGTACGAGGCGCACGACTGTGAGCGCGCGCCCCGCGCCAACTCCGCTCACGCGCCCCGTGTGAACCCTTCACACACGTCGGTGCCACGCGCGCGCTCCCCGCGCACCTGGTTGCGCGGTCAACTGGCAGCAGCCCGCACAGGATGACGGCTCCTGCGCGGTACGGGCCGCCGGCCTTTCGATCCCCGCCCTCGGCCGGCGGCCCCGTTGAAAGAGGGCCCCGCGGGGCGGCGTAAACGCTTACGCGTCGGTCTGCCCCGCCCCCGCCAGCGCCGCGACCCGCTCCACCCCGAACACGTATCCCTGCACTCCGCATCCGGCGATGACCCCGTCGGCGCGCAGCGAGACGTACGAATGGTGCCGGAAGGACTCACGCTGGTGGATGTTGGAGATGTGGACCTCCAACACCGGAAGGCCGTCACAGGTGTTGAGCGCATCCAGGATCGCTACCGAAGTGTGCGAGTAGGCACCGGGGTTGATCACGATCCCGCAGTGGTTCAGCCGCGCCTCGTGGATCCAGTCGACCAGCTCGCCCTCGTGGTTGGACTGGCGGAAGTCCACCGTGCCGCCGTGCGCGGCCGCCGCCTTGGCGCACAGGGCCTCCACGTCGGCGAGGGTGTCGGAGCCGTAGATCTCCGGCTGACGCTGGCCGAGCAGGTTCAGGTTGGGGCCGTTGAGGATCATGATCGGGGCGTTGGCCAGGGTGCGGGGCACGGTTCCTCCGGTCCGTTCGGGGTGGGGCGATCCGATGAGGACCACTGCTCAGACCCGGTTTATCACGGTGCACGGCCGGGCCGTCGGCCCATACCCTCCCGGCATGACGACGCTTTCGTACCCACCCAAGCCGTCGCCCGGCGACCGGATAGCCGTGATCTCGCCCTCTGCCGGTCTTCCCGGCCTCTTCCCGCGCCCCTATGAGCTGGGTCTCGAGCGGCTCCGCAAGGAGTACGGCCTCGAACCGGTCGAGTATCCGGCGACCCGCAGGATGGGCGCCACGCCGCGGGAACGGGCCGACGACATCCACGCCGCCTTCGCCGACCCGGACATCAAGGCGGTCGTCGCGTCGATCGGCGGCGACGACCAGATCACCGTGCTGCCGCTGCTGGACCGGGAGTTGATCGCCGCGAACCCGAAGCCGTTCTTCGGGATGAGTGACAACACGAACCTGCTCGCGTTCCTGCGCAACACCGGAATCGTCAGCTATCACGGCGCGGGCGTGATGTGCGAATTGGGCCGCCCCGGCGCCATGCACCCGCAGACCGCCGAGTCGCTGCGCGCCGCGCTGTTCACCTCGGGCGAGTACGAGTTGAAGCCCGCCGAGCGCTGGAACGACGTCGACCGCGACTGGGCGGACCCGGCGACCTTCGACGCGGAGCCCGAGACCCGGCCCGGCGCCGGATGGACCTGGCTGAACGCCGACCGGGTGGTCGAGGGGCGCAGTTGGGGCGGCTGTCTGGAGATCGTCGGCTGGCTTCTGATGGCCGACCGCGAAGTCGCGCACGACCTGACCGAGTACGACGGCGGAGTCCTCCTCCTGGAGACCTCGGAGGACATGCCGAGTGCCACGGAGGTCTTCTGGACCATGCGCAACATGGGCGAGCGCGGTCTGCTGCAGCGCTTCGCCGCGCTGCTGATGGGCCGCCCGAAGACCTGGTCCTTCAAGCACCCGAACAGCCCTCAGGAGGCCGCTCGTTACGCCGCCGAGCAGCGCGAGGCCGTGCTGCGCGCCATGCGGACGTACGCCCCCGACACCCCGATCGTCCTCGACGTCGACTTCGGGCACACCGACCCACAACTCGTCATCCCGTACGGCGGCACCGTCCGCGTCGACGGTCCCGCCCGGCGCATCACCGTCACGTACTGACGCGGGCCGCGACCCAACGCGCCCCCGTACTCGTGATCACCGTGGGGCAGTTGACGCGGCATACGGAACGTACGCACCGTAAAGGCACCATCCATGCTGCGGCTCGCGACCGCCTCGCTTGCCGGGACGGCCATCGAGTTCTACGACTTCTTCGTCTACGGGACCGCGGCGGCGCTGGTCCTGGGGCCGCTGTTCTTCCCGACGTTCTCGCCGTCGGCGGGGACGCCGGCCGCCTTCGGGACGTTCGGCGTGGGGTGTCGGCGCGTATCTGACCGGGATCGCGCGTGAATGAGGGTGGCCTGGTGAGAAGCACCGCGAGCGGTGCCCGGCAATTCGCGGGGCACCGCTCGCGGGTGGTTGCTCCTACATCCGACGTGGTCAGGCCTCGATGCTGTCCCTCGCAGCGCCTTCGCCCTGCTCCTGCGCCGCATCGGCCGCCGCCTGCTTCCTGGACGCCCGCAGGCTGGTGATCGTGGTGACGATCAGGACCGAGCAGATCACGCCGAGGGAGACCGGGATGCTGATCTCCGGGACATGGACCCCCGACTCGTGCAGGGCGTGCAGGACCAGCTTGACGCCGATGAAGCCCAGGATGATCGACAGGCCGTAGCTGAGGTGGACCAGCTTCCTGAGCAGTCCGCCGATCAGGAAGTACAGCTGCCTCAGGCCCATCAGGGCGAACGCGTTGGCGGTGAAGACGATGTACGGGTCCTGGGTCAGGCCGAAGATCGCCGGGATCGAGTCGAGCGCGAACAGGACGTCCGTCGTACCGATCGCGAGCATCACGACCAGCATCGGGGTCATGACCCGCTTGCCGTTCTCCTGGATCCACAGCTTGGTGCCGTGGTACCGGTCGGCCACGCCGAAGCGGCGCTCGGCGGCCTTGAGCAGCTTGTTCTCCTCGAACTCCTCGTCCTCCTCGTCGGCGCGGGCCTCCTGGATGAGCTTCCAGGCGGTCCAGATAAGGAAAGCACCGAAGAGGTAGAAGACCCACGCGAAGCTGGCGAGGATCGCGGCACCGGCTGCGATGAAGATCGCGCGCAGCACCAGGGCTATGAGTACACCGACCAGCAGCACCCGCTGCTGGTACTGGGAGGGCACCGCGAACTTCGCCATGATCAGAACGAAGACGAAGAGGTTGTCGACGCTCAGGGACTTCTCGGTGATGAAGCCCGCGAAGAACTCGCCCGTGGGCTGGCCGCCGGCGAAGACGAGCAGGCCGAGGCCGAAGAGCCCGGCCAGGACGATCCAGACGATCGTCCAGATTCCGGCTTCCTTGATGGACACGTCGTGCGGCTTGCGGCCGATGAAGAAGTCGACCGCGATGAGGGCGGCAAGGCCCAAGATTGTCAGACCCCACAGCATCGGGGAAACATCCACTGCTGCCTCCGGCAGTACGTAACGGCAAGTAACCAGCGTCGTCGCGCTGCCGGAGGTCTCTTCCACCCAGGATGGGCCGACGCCCCGGGATCAGGCCTGATCCGTATTGACGGGTACGCCGCAGTCGACAGGGAGTACTCCCCTCCGTGACAACGACGGTACCCAATCACCAAGGAAAGGTAAAGCGATTGGCAAAAGAAAGGTCAACCTTGCTGGTCAGATGGCTTTACGTGTACTTGGTGCGAGCCATCGCGACCTGAGTGAGCACCTGGTGGAGCACCTGGCTGCCGGGCGGCACGAGGGAGGGCTCGTACGTCCAGGCGTGCCCGACCCACGGGTCGGCGAGGTGGTCGTCGGGCACCGCGGTGAGGCGCAGCAGCGAACGCCACAGCGGGTCGAGCAACGGGCCGTACCCGGCGGCGTCCTCACGGTCCGCGACCATCATCAGGTGGACGCCGACAGCCGGGCCCTCGTCAGCGAGGTAGCGGAGCCGGGTCACGGCGCGGTCGTCGAAGCCGTGCGGGAAGTCGTTCACGATCAGCAGTTGCTCGGCGGTGTCGAGGCCGGGCGGGAGCGAGTCGGCCGCGCCCGCGCGCACCGCCATCTGCACCAGGTCGACACGCTCGGTAAGCCGTGCCAGGACGTCCGCCACCCCTGCCGCCCCTACCGCGGGCGGGGCGGCGAGCACTCCCGTCTGCATGAGCGGGGCGAGCGCCTGCGCCGCCGAACCGGCGGGATCGATGACGTGCACGGTGAACTCGCCCGCCGGATGGACCGCGAGCAGCCGGGCCGCGTGGGCCACCGCCGTCTCCATCGCGAGGCGTCCCAGGTCGTGTGAGTCGGTGAACGAGCCGTCGAGCGATCCGGTGTGTCCGCTGTCGATCCACAGACCACGCTCCAGCGGCAGGCGGACCAGCAGCGGTATGCGCAGCCCAGCGGCCTCGGGCAGGTGGACATCGCCCAGGCGCAGGGCCATGGGCACCTCCAGCGGCACGCGGTAGCCCTGCCACACGGGGTTGTCCCAGCGCGCGTACGCCGGCGGCAGCGCAGGTTCGACGACATCGGCCTCGGCGGAGAGCTGAGCGAGGTCCCGGTCGAGAACCGCTCTGGCCTGGTCGACGAGCTGGGCGTGCTTGGCCTGGGCCGCCTCCCGCGCGGCCTCGCCCTGTCCGCCGAGCCGGCTCCGCGGATCGGACAGGACCTGGTCGAGCTCCTTCTCCATGCGCGAGTCGGCGAAGTCGACGGCACTGCGGTACGCGGCCATCGTCCGGGCCAGGTCCTCGAACATGCCCCACACCTGGTTGTAGAGCCGCTCGTCCATGGACCACCCGGTGGCATCGCCCGCGACCGGCTGCGCGGGTTGGGCCGTAGGCGCCGTCGGCTGAGGCGGCGGAGCCGCGCTCTGTCGACGCGGGTGGCTGTAGTCGATCGGGCCGCCGGGGGTGACGCCGGGCGGCTGGGCGGCGAAGGGGGCCGCCGGTGCGGGCCCATAGGGGTGACCGGGCTGCGGTGTGCCGTAAGGCGACGTGGGCTGCTGGGGGGCACTGGCTGCCGGGGTGCCCTGCGGGTTGTCCGAAGACGTCGGCTGGGGCGGGCCGCCGCGGGTCTGCGCGCCGTACGAAGGCGAAGGTTGCGGCGGGACGCCGGGAGCCTGCGGGTCGTACGGGGGCACCGGCTGTGGCGGTACGGCACCGGAGGCGCCCTGGGCCGCTTGGCGGCCCTGGTCGCCGCCGAGAGCCGGTGCGGCCGTTTGGTGGGAGCGGTCGGGGTCCGTGGGGCGGGGCGGGGCCGGCAGAGAGCGGGCCAAGCCCTGGGCCACCGCCTCGTTGATGACGGTCGCGAGCTGGTGGGCCTCGGGCAGGCCCTGGTCGGTGAGGAGCTCGGCGAGGCCGCCCGCGTATCCCTGGCCGATGGCACGCACCTTCCAGGCGCCCTGGCGGCGGTAGAGCTCCAGGGCGACGACAGCCGACTCGGCGTCCAGACCGGTGATCGTGTAGCTGACGACCTCCGTGCCGTCGAGGCCGGTGACCGCGACGAACGGGGCGGCGACGGCGCCGAAGCTCGCCGGTCCGCCCCCTCCCGCCGCAGGCAGGGCGAGCAGCACATCGACCCGGTGCACGGCCTCCGGCACGGCGCCGAGGTCGACCGCGAGGCGGTGGTCGGCGGCCGCCTGGCGGGAGACCTCGAGCCCCGGCAGCGTGGGGGCGCCCGGGTGGGCGACCCACTCGGCGCCGTGCACCTTGCCGTGCTCGTCGCCGAGCGTGACGCCCACCACGATCGGCGAGCCGGCCGCCACCCGAACCTCGAGACGGGCCTGGGAGAGCGGGTGATTCTGCCCCCGCACCAGCTCGGCCGCCATCGCCTTCTCCCCCTGGGTCGACATGTCGTGTGCTGCCCGCCGCACTGCCCTACAGGTGCGGCAGGATCGCCGGCATCAGGTCCTGGAAGGTGCGGCCGTTGGCCGGAGTGCCGAGGGCCGTCATCGTCCAGCCCGGGCCCGTGCGGTGCACCTTGGCCATGATCTGGGCCGTGTACGCGCCGCCGCCCGCGAGTGTGTAGCGGGCGAGTTCCTGGCCGTTGGTCTCGTCGACCAAGCGGCAGAACGCGTTCTGCACCTCCTGGAAGGTTTGCCCCGTGAAGGAGTTCACGGTGAAGACGATCTGGTCGATGTGGACCGGCACCCGCGCCAGGTCAACGAGGATCGCCTCGTCGTCGCCGCCCTGCCCCACGCCGCCGACCAGGTTGTCGCCGGTGTGGCGCACCGAGCCGTCGTCACTCACCAGATGGCGGAAGAAGACGACGTCGACCGGCTGCTTGTCCGCGAACAGGACGGCCGAGGCATCGAGGTCGACCTCCCGGGTGCGCGAGCCGAACAGGCCACGCCGGGGAGCCGCCTGCCAACCGAGACCCATGCGCACCGCCGTCAGACTGCCGCCGTCGCGCTTCTGCAGGCTGATGGCCTGACCCTTGGTCAGATTGACGCCACCGCCGGGCGCGCCGCCCTTGGATACGTCCACCACGGGCTGGTCCCCTCTCGTATTTCCCCTGTTGCCGCGGGATCCGCGGATGACCAGAACCCTACGCAGGGGCACTGACAGCGCCGTACCCCGGTCCGCGCTTTGTGTCGGTCTTGCAACACATGGCGTAGGCGCGGGCATCAGGCCAGGCCGGCCTCCCTCATCTGGCGGAGTTCCTTCTTCATCTCCGAGACCTCGTCGCGCAGTCGAGCCGCGATCTCGAACTGGAGGTCGGCGGCTGCGGCGCGCATGCGCTCCGTCATCTCCTCGATCTGCTCGGCGAGCTCGGCTGCGGGGCGATCGGTCGGCACCTGCCCCATGGATTTACCCTTGGCAGCGCCCTTGGCTGCCTTGCTGCCGAGGGCGGGCACGGGAGCCTTGACGCCCTTGCCGTCCTTCAGCTTGCGGTACCCGGAACCGAGCAGCTGCTCGGTGTCGACGTCCTCGCGGGCGATCTGCGCGACGATGTCGTTGATCTTCTTGCGGAGCGGCTGGGGGTCGAGGCCCCTCTCCTTGTTGTACGCGACCTGCTTCTCCCGGCGGCGGTTGGTTTCCTCGATGGCCTTCTCCATCGCCGGGGTGATCTTGTCGGCGTACATGTGGACCTGGCCGGAGACATTGCGCGCCGCGCGGCCGATGGTCTGGATGAGAGACGTGCCCGAGCGCAGGAAGCCCTCCTTGTCGGCGTCGAGGATCGCCACCAGGGACACCTCCGGCAGGTCGAGGCCCTCGCGGAGGAGGTTGATGCCGACCAGCACGTCGAATTCGCCGGAGCGCAGTTCGCGCAGCAGCTCGACGCGGCGCAGGGTGTCGACGTCGCTGTGCAGGTAGCGCACCTGAATGCCGAGTTCCAGGAAGTAGTCGGTGAGGTCCTCGGCCATCTTCTTGGTGAGGGTGGTGACCAGGACGCGCTCGTCCTTCTCGACGCGCCCTCTGATCTCGTGCACCAGATCGTCGATCTGGCCCTCGGTGGGCTTGACGACGACTTCCGGGTCGATCAGGCCGGTGGGGCGGATGATCTGCTCGACGAAGCCTTTCCCGCGCGAGAGCTCGTACTTGCCCGGCGTCGCCGACAGGTAGACGGCCTGGCCGATCCGCTCCTGGAACTCTTCCCACTTCAGGGGGCGGTTGTCCAGGGCGGAGGGCAGCCGGAAGCCGTGGTCGACGAGGGTGCGCTTGCGGGAGGCGTCTCCCTCGTACATGGCGCCGATCTGCGGCACGGTGACGTGCGACTCGTCGATGACGAGCAGGAAGTCGTCCGGGAAGTAGTCCAGCAGGGTGTTCGGCGGGGAGCCGGGCTCGCGGCCGTCGAAGTGCATCGAGTAGTTCTCGACTCCGGAGCAGGAGCCGATCTGGCGGAGCATCTCGAGGTCGTACGTCGTGCGCATGCGCAGCCGCTGGGCTTCCAGGAGCTTGCCCTGCTTCTCCAGCTCGGCCAGGCGCTCCCCGAGCTCCTTCTCGATGTCGTTGACGGCCCGCTCCAGGCGCTCGGGCCCCGCGATGTAGTGGGAGGCCGGGAAGACGTACAGCTGCTGGTCGTCGCTGATGATCTCGCCGGTGAGCGGGTGGAGGGTGGACAGCGCCTCGATCTCGTCGCCGAACATCTCGATGCGGACGGCGAGCTCCTCGTAGACCGGGAAGATCTCGATGGTGTCGCCGCGGACGCGGAAGGTGCCGCGGGAGAAGGCCAGGTCGTTGCGGGTGTACTGGATGTCCACGAAGCGGCGCAGGAGCTGGTCACGGTCGATCTCGTCGCCGACCCTGAGGGGGACCATGCGGTCCACGTACTCCTGCGGAGTACCGAGGCCGTAGATGCAGGACACCGAGGCGACCACGATGACGTCGCGACGGGTGAGCAGCGAGTTGGTCGCGGAGTGGCGCAGCCGCTCGACCTCCTCGTTGATCGAGGAGTCCTTCTCGATGTAGGTGTCCGACTGCGGGACGTAGGCCTCGGGCTGGTAGTAGTCGTAGTACGAGACGAAGTACTCGACGGCGTTGTTCGGCAGCAGCTCCCGGAACTCGTTGGCCAGCTGGGCGGCCAGCGTCTTGTTCGGCGCCATCACGAGGGTGGGGCGCTGGAGCTTCTCGATCATCCACGCGGTGGTGGCGGACTTGCCGGTGCCGGTCGCGCCGAGCAGGACGACGTCCTTCTCACCGGCCTCGATGCGCCGGGTGAGCTCGGCGATGGCCGCGGGCTGGTCGCCGCTGGGCTGGTACGGGCTGACGACCTCGAAGGGCGCCACCGTGCGTTCGATGTGGGAAACAGGCCGCATGCCATCAACCGTACGGCCCCCCACTGACAACGCGGCCCGATCAGCGGTTTTGCACGACTCAGGGCGCCGACGGCCTCAACCGGCTCAGCGGTTCTGCGGGGTGCGGGAGTCCCGGTGGGCCAGGTTCCGGCGGGTGCGGAGGGAGGGGCGACGGGCGGCGGGGTGGGAGACCAGCTGGCGGGCGGGGACGCCCGGCTTGCTCTCGACCGGGGTCCAGGCGGGCTTCCCCATGAGCATCAGCGGGTCGAACATCACGACCACTCCCGCGAGGATCAGGAAGGCGAGCGGGCCGATCATCATGGGCGCCAGCAGGGCGGCTGCGGAGTCGCCCCCGGTGGGGGCCGTGGTGCTGTGCAGATGGACCCGGAGGGCGGCCATGCCCGTGTAGTGCATACCGGTCACGGCGAGCCCCATGACAAGGCTCGCGCCCACGCTCCACAGGAAGCCCCGCACCTGTCCGGCGGCCCACAGGGCGGCCGTGGCGGCGACGACGGCTATGACGACGGAGGCGGCCACGGTGAAGGTGTTGTACTCCAGCTTGCCGTTGAGACGCATGCCGGCCATGCCCAGGTAGTGCATCGAGGCGACTCCCAGGCCGGTGACCGCACCCCCGGTCATCAGGGCCGTGCCGGCCGCCCCCTTGTAGCCGACGATGAAGATCCCGAGGCCCACCATGACGATGGCGACGCCCAGACTCGCGAACGTCGTCGCCCTGTCGTAGTGGATCGGCGCCTGCTCGACCTTGAAGCCCATCATCGCGATGAAGTGCATGGTCCAGATGCCCGAGCCGATCGCGGCCGCGCCGAGGGCCAGCCAGCCGGGACGCCAGGAGTTGCTGACCAGCATGGATCTGGTGGTGCAGCGCAGACCGAGGGCCCCGCCCAGGCAGGCCATCAGGTAGGCCACCAGCGGTGTGACGAGTCCGTAGCTGAATCCGTCGACCGTACCTTGCATGCGCGGCTGCCCTTCCGCCCTCTTACTTCCCGGAATTCCCTGATGTGCGCCCCTTCCCAGCACCGCCCGAGCGGTCAGGGTTGACGCAGAGAGTATGGCTCCCACCGGAACGGTCGAACGATTTTCCGGCAAAGAAACACGGCCCTGCCCCAGTTGTGCGGCTAGTGAGCGGACTCGGGACAACCCCATTCAACTTGTGGTCATTCTGCACCCCCCTGCCGTTGACCCTCTGCTGTCACAGTTGTGCTGTCCGTGATCACTCGACCGCGAGGAGTACGCATGCACGCGCGCACACTTGCCGCCACGACCACCGCGCTCCTGGGAACCGCCGCTTTCCTGCTTCCCCCCTCCGACGTCCGGGCCGACGAGGCGGCCCAGCGGCCTACGGTGATCGCCCACAGAGGTGCCTCCGCCTACGCGCCCGAGAACACCCTGGCCGCCGTCGACAAGGCGGCCGAGCTGGGCATCGACTGGGTCGAGAACGACGTCCAGCGCACCAAGGACGGCGAGCTCGTCGTCCTGCACGACGACAGTCTGCGGCGCACCACCGACGTCGAGGAGGTCTTCCCCCACCGGGCGCCCTGGAAGGTGCGGGACTTCACCACCGCCGAGATCGCGCGCCTCGACGCGGGGAGTTGGTTCGGCCACGCGTACACGGGCGCGCGCGTGCCCACGCTGGAGCAGTACGTGCGCCGCGTCGAGGTGCACCACCAGAAGCTGCTCCTGGAGATCAAGAACCCGGATCTGTATCCCGGCATCGAGGGCCAAACGCTCAAGGTCCTCAAGAACAAGGGCTGGCTCGACCAGCGGCACCTGGCGAGCCGGCTGATCGTGCAGAGCTTCAGCGCGGCCGCCGTGCGGGCGGTCCACGAGCTGAAGCCCGCCGTCAAAACCGGCTTCCTCGGCACACCGGCCGTGGCGGAGCTGTCCGCCTATACGGCCTTCGCCGACCAGATCAATCCCTCGTACGGCTCCCTCTCCAGGCAATACGTCTCCGCCGTGCACGCCTGCGCAGGTCCACACGGCAGGCCGCTGGAGGTTCTCACCTGGACGGTCGACACCGCGGCCACGGCCCGCCTGGTCGCCGGGTACGGCGTCGACGGGGTCATCGCCAACAAGCCGGACGTGGTGCGCGCCGCGCTGCGCGGGTAGCGACCGGGGAGCCTCGGCCCCCCGGGGCTCTTCCCGAACGTCAATGTCAGTGGTGGGCCGTACGGTGGTCCGCATGAACAGCCATGGGCAGGACGAGCAGCAGGTCGTGTGGGCCGTCGTCGCCACCGACATCGGTCCGCTGCTGCTGGCCGCGACCCGCGAGGGTCTGGTCAACGTGGTGTTCCACGCCACGGACACGGTCCGCGACAAGGCGCTGGACCGGCTGGCGTCCCGGCTGGGCGGCGCGCCCGCCCAGGCACCCGACTCGCCGCTGCTGGCCGAGGCGATACGCCAGGTGGAGGCGTACTTCGCGGGTGAGCGGCACGATTTCGAGCTGCCGCTGGACTGGTCGCTGATCTCGGGCTTCAACCGGCAGGTGCTGCGCGAGCTGGCGTCCGGCGTCCCGTTCGGCAAGGTGGTCGGATACGGCGATCTGGCGGGGCGCGTGGGTCAGCCGGGTGCTGCCCAGGCGGTGGGCGTGGCGATGGGCTCCAATCCGCTGCCGGTGGTCGTGCCCTGTCACCGGGTCGTGGAGAGCGACGGCGGCATCGGCGGTTTCGGGGGCGGTCTGGAGACCAAGCGGAAGCTGCTGGCGTTGGAGGGTGTGCTGCCCGAGCCGTTGTTCTGAGCGGTCGGGCGGCGGGTCAGCGCGCGAGGGCCGGCCGGAAGGCCGTAGCGGTAGCAGACTCCGCTCTGCGCACAGCCGCTGGCATCCGACTGGCATCCGCAAGACCCGGAGCCGAAGGGACGGCGATCACGCATCAGCGGAAAAATGGCGGTCGGTCTGACGTCGTTCAGGAAGGGGCCACGACGATGCGCGCGTGACCCCCTCACACGCTAGTCGTAGTGCCGGGCCTCGAAGACGTTCCCGTCGGGGTCGCGGAAGTAGAAGCTGCGCCGGGCCATTCCGCGGGCACCGAAGGAGTCGTACGAGAAGTCCGAGACGGGGACCGACCGTTCCTCCAGGCGGGCGCGCAGTGCCTCGAAGTCGTCGCCGGGCAGGGCCAGGCAGACGTGGTTGACCGGGTGGCCCGCGCTCTCGGCGGCACCGGGGACCATCTCCATGCCCTCCGCCATGGAGAGCGGCATGAGGTCGAGGATGCTCTCGTCATTGAGCCGTACGGACGGGAAGGACACCGCCCCCGCGGCGAAGTCGGTGACCCTCAGGGGTGCCATGCCGACCGCCTTCTCGAAGAAGTCGGCCGCCGCCACCGGGTCCCGCACCCACAGGACGACATGGTCGAGACGTGTCGTGTTGTCCGTCATGCAGTCCAGGCTGGTGTCGTCCCCCACCGGCTGCAAGTGTTTGACGGGGTGCGCCGCTCGCCAGACATGAGGGAAGACCGACCGACAGGAGGCAGGCACGTGGTGCTGGTGGTGTCCGAGGAAGTGCGCGATGCGATCGACGCGCGTCAACCGGTGGTGGCCCTTGAGTCCACGATCATCGCGCACGGGCTGCCGCGCCCGCGCAATCTGCAGGTGGCACTGGAGCTGGAGGATGTCGTGCGGCAGGAGGGGGCCGTGCCCGCGACGATCGCCGTGCTGGACGGACGACCCCATGTCGGCTTGGACAAGAGGCAGTTGGAGCGGGTCGCGAACGAGGACGGTATCCGCAAGCTGGGCCACCGCGACCTGCCGCTCGCGGTGGCCTCCGGGGCGAGCGGGGCGACCACGGTGTCTGCGACCGCGCTGCTGGCGGCCCTGGCGGGCGTGCGGGTGTTCGCCACGGGCGGGCTCGGCGGGGTGCACCGGGAGTGGACGGTGACGCAGGACGAGTCGGCCGACCTCGGTCTGCTGGCCCGGACTCGGATCACCGTGGTGTGCGCGGGCGTGAAGTCGATCCTGGACGTGCCGGCGACCCTGCAGCGGCTGGAGACGCTGGGGGTGGCGGTGGCCGGGTACGGCACGGACCGGTTCCCCGGCTTCTACCTGTCCGACTCGGGGCATCCCGTGGAGTGGACGCTGGACAGCCCGGGGCAGGTGGCGGACGTCATGCGGGCGCAGGACGCGGTCGACGGGCCCGAGTCGGCGCTGATCGTCGCCAACCCGGTGCCCGAGGAAGAGCAACTGGATCCCGAGCTGCACGCGCGCGTGCTGGCCGACGCGCTGCACGCGTGCGAGGAGGCGGGGGTCACGGGGCAGCGAGTCACGCCGTTCCTGCTGAACTACCTGGTGCGGCACACCGACGGCGCCTCGCTGACCGCCAATCTCGCGGCGGTGCGCGGCAACGTACGGCTGGCGGCCCGGATCGCGGCGGCCTGGACCAGGGCGTGACAGCGGAGCGGCCCGGGCCCGGTGCGGCGGATCACCGGCACGGCGGAGTGCACACAGGCGGCGCGCTGCTGGTCGTCGGGGACGTCGTCACGGACGTCGTGGCCCGGCACCAGGGGCCGCTCGCTGGAGGTACGGACACGGCGGCCACGATCCGCACGGTGCCGGGCGGAGCGGGCGCCAATGTGGCCTGCTGGGCCGCTCACCAGGGCGGTGCGGAAGTGCGGCTGCTCGGACGGGTGGGCGCGGACTCGGCCGCCTGGCACGAACGGGAACTGCTCGCGTGCGGAGTACGGCCCCGGCTGGTCGTCGACCCCGAGGCGCCGACCGGGACGGTGATCTGCCTCGTCGACACGGGTGCCGCCGCCGAGCGGACGTTCCTCACGGACAGCGGCGCGGCGCTGCGGCTCACGCCCGGGGACTGGTCGGACGCGCTGCTCGACGGCGTCGCGCGGCTGCATCTCTCGGGCTACCTGCTGTTCTCCGAGCCGAGCCGCGCGCTGGTGGCGGTCGCGCTGGAGGCGGCACGCGCGCGTGGCGTGCCGGTGAGCATGGATCCGGCGTCGGCCGGTTTCCTCGTGGAGCTCGGGGTCGACCGTTTCCTGACGCTGGTCGAGGGCGTGGACGTTCTGCTGCCCAGCCGTGACGAGGCACGCCTGCTCACGGGGTTGCCCGATGCAGCGGACGCGGCGGCCAAGCTGAGCCGCCACGTCCCGCTGGTGGTCGCCAAGCTGGGCGCGGAGGGTGCGCTGGTGGCCCGCTCCGGAAACGTGGTCGCCCACGTCCCGGCGCTCCCCGCGACACCTCGGGACACCACGGGAGCCGGCGACGCCTTCACTGGCGCCTTCCTCGCCGCCCTCCTCACGGGCGCCGGGCCCGAGGCCGCGGCGGCGGAGGGGTGCCGGGCGGGGGCGGCTGCGGTGGCGCGGGTGGGGGGTAGACCGCCGGTGGCCGGCTTCGACTGACGGCAGCCGACGGGTTCGTACTGTTGCGATCGCTGCCCCGGCCCGATGCCACCGTGCCGGGCTCCCGGCCTCGGCTCAGCTCGTTCCCTACGCCGTACGCGCTGCTCCTAAGCCGTACGCCCACTTCTCGACCTAAGAGTCCCACTCCTACGCCTTACGCCCCCACGCCGAGATCATCGGTGCCGTGGCGAGGTCCATGCCGCCGGAGGCCACGTTCGCGAGGTGGCGGTCGATGTCCTCGTCCGTGGCGAGGCCGGTGGTGACGAGCTGTTCGCGGATCTGGCGGATCGTGGCGGATTCCAGGGCGCCGCAGGCGGGTGAGGTGAGCGGGAAGTAGGCGTCGGCCTCAACCCGGCGCAGGCCGGCCTCGCGGAGCAGGCGCGGCAGCCTGCGGCCGTAGGCAAGGTCGGCGCCCCGGTCGGCGAGAAGTTGACGGAAGCCCTGCCGCAGCCGGTTCGCCAGCTGCTGCTCGGGGCCGTGGTCGTCGGGGCAGAGCAGCGGCTGCATGGCGGGATCGGCGTCCTCGACCAGGATCCGTCCGCCGGGGCGCAGGGCCTTGACCATCGATCGCAGCGCCCTTTCCCGATCCGGGACATGGACGAGGACGAGCCGGGCGTGGACGAGGTCGAACCCGTCCCCGGGCGGCTCCTGGGCGCCCACGTCGTGGACGCGTACCTCGACCGGCGGGCGGGCGGCCGCGGCGAGGCGCGAGGTCTCGATGTCGGTCGCGACGACCCGTCCGGTCGGGCCGACCTTCTTGGCCAGCCAGGACACCACGGAGGTGCCGCCGGCGCCGACTTCCCAGCAGCGCCAGCCGGGTCCGATGCCGAACGCTTCGAGGTGCCGGAAGGTCGTGGGGTCGAAGAGGGTGGCGAAAGCGTCGAAACGCTCCGCCGCCTCGGTCTGCCGGTTGTCGAGGAGATACCCGTCGGTTCGCGTCATACCGCGATCATCCCAGTTGACCGTCTTGTCCGGAGTGCTCGACGCGGCGCCTACGACGAGATGGGCGGGCCACCCCGCCCGCCGGATGCCCCGCATCCACGGCCGGATCGATTCTCCACAGCCGGGAACAAAGCGGAACGCCCTGTTCCCACAGGCTTGCACGCACCTCACCTCGAGCTGGCAAACTGGCACGCCAGGGCGCGGAAACGCGGCGCGAGGGAGATCCACGCAAGGAGATCCAGATGTCCATGGCAGGGAATCTGCGCAAGGTCACGAGCCTCGGCAGGGTCGGTGGCCTGCGCAAGGTGGCACGGCTGGCACGGCGGCGCCCGCGCGTCGACCTGAGCCACCCGGCCCGGTCCCCGCTGGGCACCTCGGTGGTGAACTGCGTGACGTACCGGGACGGCGTCCGGCTTCCGGTCGGCGTCGATCTGGTCGACGCCGTGGAACGGGTGCGCAAGAACCGCGAGGGCTTCGTCTGGCTCGGTCTCCACGAGCCCACGGACCAGGAGTTCGCGGGGATCGCGGAGCTCTTCGACCTGCATCCGCTGGCGGTCGAGGACGCGGTCGAGGCCCACCAGCGCCCGAAACTGGAGCGCTACGACGAGACACTGTTCGCGGTGTTCAAGACGGTCTGCTACGTCGAGCACGAGGAACTCACGGCGACCAGCGAGGTGGTCAACACCGGCGAGATCATGGTGTTCGTCGGCCAGGACTTCGTGATCTCGGTACGACACGGGCGGCACGGCTCGCTGGGCCCGCTGCGCGAGGAGCTGGAGGCCGATCCGCAGCAGCTCGCCAAGGGACCGGCCGCGGTGCTGCACGCGATCGCGGACCATGTGGTCGACGACTATCTGAACGTCACGGACGCCGTACAGGCGGACATCGACCTGGTCGAGATGGCCGTCTTCGCGGAGAACGGGGCGCGGGTCGACGCGGGCCGCATTTACCAGCTCAAGCGTGAACTCCTCGAGCTGAAGCGAGCCGTGGTTCCGCTCGGCCGGCCGCTCGAGGATCTCGCCACCCGGCCGATCCGGGTGGTCGATCCGGAGATACAGGCCTACTTCCGCGACGTCTCCGACCATCTGCTGCGCGCCAAGGAACAGATCGCCGCGTTCGACGAGTTGCTCAACTCGATTCTTCAGGCGCACCTCGCGCAGGTGACGGTCGCACAGAACGAGGACATGCGGAAGATCACGGCATGGGCGGCGATAGTCGCCGTACCGACGATGATCTGCGGGGTGTACGGCATGAACTTCGACCACATGCCGGAGCTGCACTGGCGGTACGGCTACGGCATGGTGATCGGGGTGATATCCGTCGGGTGCCTGGCCCTGTACCGCGGCTTCCGGCGCAACGGCTGGCTCTGACAGCCGGGGCGGCCGGCCGGGACGACCGGCCGGAGGGGGTCAGTGGCCGCGGGACGGGCTCAGTGGCGGCCGGGGGTCCTGGCGTAGACGCTCTCCGCCCAGGACGCCATCTGGTCATCCGTCAGGTGCTGGGCCAGGTCGGCCTCGCTGATCATGCCGACCAGGCGCTTGTTCTCGATGACGGGGAGCCGGCGGATCTGGTGCTCCTGCATCTCGTGGATCACCTCGCTGACATCGGCGTTCGCGTCGATCCAGCGGGGGGTGCCGTGGGCCATCTCGCCCGCGGTGACCTTGGCCGGGTCGTGGCCCATGGCCACACAGCCGACGACGATGTCGCGGTCGGTGAGGATGCCGCAGAGCCGCTCGTCCGCGTCGCTGATGGGCAGGGCACCGACGTTCAGCTCGCGCATCAGCTGGGCGGCGCGGTCCAGGGTCTCGTGGGCGGGGATCCACTGGGCACCCCGGTGCATGATCTCTCCGGCGGTGGTCATAAGTACCTCCCGGTGCCGGGCGGCATGCGCGGCACGAGGTAATGCACCGCAAGTCCCGGTGCACTACATTCTCGCCGCGCGGCCGGACCCACGCACCCCGAACTCAGGGCCGCCGGTCCGGCGGGTCATGCCGAGAAGCCCACGATCTTCCGCGGGACAACGCGGATGATCACGCGAACCTCGTCGTCCCTCTCGGCGGGCGGGTCGGTGCCGAGGTACTTGTGCGAGAGGTCGTGCGGGAGCCGCTTGTCCTCGTCGGGGAGGATCTCGGCGGTGCCGCGGATCTCGACCGAGGTGTAGGGGTTGGTGAGGTCGAAGACCGAGAGGCTGATGCGGGGCTCACGGCGCAGGTTGCGGACCTTCTGGCGTCCGTCGGTGGAGGAGAAGAGCACGGTGTCGCCCTCGCGTTTGATCCAGACCACCGAGTTCTGCGGGGCGCCGTCAGGGCCGAGGGTGGCGACGCTGGCGAAGTTCTTGCCGTCGAGGAGAGCGCGGACGGAGTCGTCGAAGGTGACGGAAACGCTCGAGGAGGTCGTCATGACGACAGCGTAGTTAAATGCGCATGCATATAAAAGCGGTTTGCCGGATCGCTTGGGACGCCGGTCGGATCAGCCGTTCCATGCCGGGCGTCGCGGGTCGTCGGCGCGTACCAGGACATCGGCCGTGCCGGCCGGGTCGGTCTCGTCCTCGTAGCGCTCGAAGGCGGGAAGGGTCCAGTGCTCGGCCTCGGGGGTGCGGCGGCGCAGGGCGCCGGGTGAGAGGAGGACGTGGACGGTCAGGTCGAAGGGGAACCAGTGGCGCAGCAGGAGGGGGCCGTGCAGCAACAGGAAGCCGCCGGGCGGGAGTCGGACGTAGGGGCTGCGGGTGGCGCGGTCGGTGGTGGGGTCCCACAGGTCGGGCAGAACGCGGCCGTCGCCGTCGGGTTCGAGGGGGCCGAAGACCTCGCGCCAGAGGGAACCGGTGTCGAACCAGCCGTCGTAGTAGGCCTCCACGTCCTGGTGGCCGTACTCCAGGCGGAGCGAGGCGGGGCGCAGGAAGCCGTCCGTGCCGACGACCAGCGAGGGGCGGCCGCGTATGCGCAGGGCCTCGCAGACGCGGTCGGCGAGGTCGCCCGGCCGGGCGGCCGGGGCGCCGTCGAAGGCGATGCGTGGCCAGGGGCTGCCGTCGGCCGGCTTCAGATCGAGCAGTCGTTCGACCAGGAGGTCGCCGAGCCGGTCCCAGGTGATCGCTTCGAGTCGCACACCGCCCATGATGCGTCAGGCCCGGGTCCGGCCGCGTTCCGCACATGGGCACGCCGGGCGGCGGGCGGGCCGGCGCAAACCTCTCCGCGCACGGGGCGGTACCGGCTCGGGGGCGAGCGGGTACTCGACGGTGCCGGTACGGATGCGTCGGGTGTCATGTCGTTGGCCGGTCCGGCGGTGGCGGTACTGGACGGATCGAGATGCCGGCGTGGCAGGGGGGTGTCGGGGGTCTCTGCCGGCGGTGCGATCGGGGTCGGCCAGGGGCACGAAGGGCGTAGTTGCGGTACGGCGGCAGCGGGAATGAACTCCGTATGGCGTCGCTCGCAACTCCCCCGCTTCGGATCGGACTTCTCGTCATCCAGCCGCTGCGCAGACGGCACTGCGCCGAGTGCCGCGGCGGGCCGTTGTCACTGCTCGTGCTGGAGGACGGTGCGCCACGGTGCCTGGACTGCGCGGATCTCGGGCACCTGGTGTTCCTGCCGCGCGGTGACACAGCGCTGACGCGCCGGTCGCGGGAGGAGAGTGCGCTGTCGGCGGTGGTCGTACGGTTCAACCGGCGCAGGGGCCGTTACGAGCGGCAGGGCGTTCTCGTCGAGGAGGCGGGGCTCGCCAGGGCCGAGGCGCGGTGCCTCGCGGACACGGAGGCGCGTCGACGACGCCGGGTCCGGGACGCGGCACGGCGGGCGGCTCAGGACCTGCGGTTCACCGACGCCTTCGCGGCGGAGATACGACGGCTCTTCCCGGGGTGCCCGGCGGACCGGGCGCGGGCGATCGCCGAGCATGCCTCGGTGCGGGGCAGCGGACGGGTGGGGCGGAGTGCGGCGGGGCGGGCGCTGTCCGAGGGAGCGGTGATCTCGGCGGTCGTGGCCTCCGCGCGGCATGTGGACACCCGGTACGACCAGTTGCTGATGAGCGGGGTGGCACGGCACGAGGCGCGACGGCGGATCTCGGCGGGGGTGGAGACGGTGCTGCGGGGATGGCGGGCGGAGGGGGCGGAAACAGAGGCCGGCTGAGGGCGGGGGCGGGCACCGGATGGGCGGACGCTGGGGACGGTTGCTCGACGCCACAGGGCCGGCCGGGCCGACCGGCCCTTGTGACAGCGCGCCACGGCGGCGGATCGGGGGATCCGGGTATGGGGGTATCGGGGTATCGGGGTATCGGGGTATCGGGGTATCGCGGGAGCTTGAGACACCGAGTGAGCGAAAGGGCATTGGCGTCCCCGCGCACCGCCGTGCCTCGAGTTCCGCCATCGCGCGTCCCGTGGCCACCCCGCCTCTTGCCCGGCCCGACCTGGACGCTCGCGTATGTCCCCGCGCGGTTCGGGCATGGTTCGTGGGTCTGGGCGGGGATTCACTTGGGGTGACGGTGGTGCCGGGCGGGAGCTCGGCCGGACGCAGGAGTTGGTGTCTGGATGATCGAGGGACCCTATTTTGTGCTGACCGTGCTGGGCGTGCTGGCGACCGGGCTGGTGGCCGGGGTCTTCTGCGGGTTCTCGACGTTCGTGATGCGAGGGCTCGCCGCGCTGCCGCCCGCGCAGGGCGTCGCCGCGATGAACGCGATCAATGAGAGCGCGGTGCGGCCGGCGTTCATGGTCGTGTTCGCCGGGTCGGCGGTGCTCAGTGCGGTGATCGCCGTGGTGACGTTCGTGCTGTGGCCGGACGAGGGGACGGTGGAGCTGCTGGTGGGCAGCGGGCTGTACCTGTTCGGCGTGTTCGGGCTGACCATGGTGGCGAACGTGCCGCGCAACGACACGCTGGCCGGGCTGGATCCGGGCACCCGAGAGGCGGCCGCCTATTGGCCGACGTACGTGCGTGAGTGGACGCTGTGGAACCACGTCCGCATGGTCGCCTCGGCCGCCGCGGCGCTGGCATACGTGCTGGCCCTCACCTGACGCCAGGCGCCTCACCGGCCTGGTACCGGCGCTGGCACCCGCTTGGTACCGGCCCTGGCACCCGCCTGGTGCCGGCACCGGCGCCTGCCTGGTACCGGCCTGGCATCCGCCCGCGAGAAAGCGCTGTCGGACGCTCTGCGCGAGGGACCGCCGGGACGTATCGTGGCCGGAAGTAGTTCGAAAGAGTGCCGCCCGATGACGCACGGCCACGTCGGACGCGCAAGCGTCGCACGCGTAGGCAAGGAAGACGCTCATGGCCGATCCCAAGGGATTCATGACCACGCCGCGCCAGGACTGGCCGCGCAGGCCGGTCGCGGAACGGGTCCGGGACTGGGACGAGGTCTACGTACCCGGGGCGCTGCTGCCGATCATCAGCAAGCAGGCCGACCGTTGCATGGACTGCGGCATCCCCTTCTGCCATGAGGCCTGTCCGCTGGGCAACCTGATCCCGGAGTGGAACGACCTGGTGTCCCGGGAGGACTGGCGTGCAGCCGCCGACCGGCTGCACGCCACGAACAACTTCCCGGAGTTCACCGGCCGGTTGTGCCCGGCGCCCTGCGAGTCGGGGTGTGTGCTGGCCATCAACCAGCCCGCGGTGACCATCAAGAACGTCGAGGTCGCCATCGCCGACCGGGCGTGGGAGCTCGGGTTCGCGCCGCCGCGGCCGCCGGAGCGGCTGTCCGGGCGGACGGTCGCGGTGATCGGGTCGGGGCCCACCGGACTTGCCGCGGCACAGCAGTTGACCCGAGCGGGTCACACGGTCGCCGTGTACGAGAAGGACGACCGGCTCGGCGGGCTGATGCGGTACGGCATCCCCGCGTTCAAGATGGAGAAGCACCACCTGGAGCGGCGGATCGAGCAGATGCGGGCGGAGGGCACGAAGTTCCGTACGTCGACGGCGGTCGGGCGGGACATCGGGGCCGCGGAGCTGCGTTCGCGCTACGACGCCGTGGTGATCGCCACCGGAGCGACGGCGTGGCGTGAACTGGACGTTCCCGGGCGGGAGCTGACCGGCATCCACCAGGCGATGGAGTACCTGCCGCTGGCCAACCGGGTGTGCGAGGGCGACCTGGAGGTCTCGCCGATGTCCGCCGCCGGGAAGCACGTCGTCATAGTCGGCGGCGGTGACACGGGGGCGGACTGTCTGGGCACGGCGGTGCGGGAAGGCGCCGCGTCCGTCACGCAGTTGGACATCTACACGCAGCCGGGCAGTGAGCGCGACGAGGACATCGATCCCTGGCCGACGTACCCGAAGATCTACCGGCTGTCGGCGGCGCACGAGGAGGCCGGCGAGCTGCGGACGGCCCCGGCGGCGAACGCCGACGCACGGCTGTTCGCGGCGTCCACGCTCCGCTTCACCGGGGACGCCGACAGGCACGTGCGGTCGCTGCATCTCGTCGAGGTCGACGCGCAGCGACGGTCCGTACCGGACACCGGGCGGACCCTGCCCGCCGACCTCGTGCTCCTCGCCCTCGGCTTCTCCGGCCCCGACAAGGAGGACGGACTCGTCGACCAACTGGGGCTGGGACTGGACCCCCGCGGAACGCTCACGCGGGACGCCCGCTTCGCGACCAACGTCCCCGGCGTGTTCGCCGCCGGTGACGCGGCGCGCGGTCAGTCGCTGATCGTGTGGGCCATCGCGGAGGGGCGGGCGGTGGCGGCGGCCGTCGACCGCCATCTGACGGGAAGTTCACGACTGCCGGCGCCGATCGGGCCGTACGACCGCCCCATGGTCGTATAGGAGTCGCATAGGAGTCGTATGGGCCACTAGCGGCTGAGCCACTAGCGGCGCTCGTCCGTCCCCGCCACCTTGCCCGTCGACAGCGCCACCCGGTTCCACGTGTTGATCGTGAGGATCAGGGCGAGGACGTGGGCGAGTTCCTCCTCGTCGAAGTGGGCTGCGGCGCAGGCGTAGACCTCGTCTGAGACGCCACCGTCGGCGACCAGGGTCACCGCTTCCGTGAGGGCGAGGGCCGCCTGTTCCTTCTCGGTGAAGAAGTGGCGGGCCTCGCGCCACACGGCGACCATGTGGAGCCGGTCCTCGCTCTCGCCGGCCTTGCGCGCGTCGTTCGTGTGCATGTGCAGGCAGTACGCGCAGTGGTTGAGGTGCGAGGACCGGATCTGGATCAGCTCGACGAGAGCGGGGTCGAGGCCTTGGCGGGCGGCGGCGTCGAAGCCGACGAGGGCGCGGAAGACCTTCGGGGCGGACTTCGCGAAGTCCAGGCGGGCCCGCCGAGCCTTCGGCGCGGCGATCGCGGCAGTGGGGTCAGCGGTCGCGGTGTCGGTCGTCGTGCTGTCAGCGGTCGTGGTGTCGATCGAGTTCGTCGTCATGTCCATCAACCTACGAGCCGGATAGACCCTCTGTAGGGTGCATTTCCATGGATGAATCGTGGGTCAATTCCGCGGAGCGGATCGGTGCCGACCTGCATCTGGAGCTGTCCGGCCCGGGCGGGCGGCGGGCAGCGCTGATCCGCGCGCTGCGTGAGGCCGTACGTGGTGGGCGGCTCGCTCCCGGTACCCGGCTGCCGCCCTACCGCTCGCTCGCCGCCGACCTCGGTGTCGCCCGCAACACGGTGGCCGACGCGTATGCGGAGCTCGTCGCGGAGGGCTGGCTCACCGCCCGGCAGGGCTCGGGCACGCACGTCGCGGACAGGGCCGAGCCGCTGCGACACGCCGCGAGAGTGCCCCGGAAGGCACCTCCACGCGCGCGTGGACCACGGCACGACCTGCGGCAGGGCACCCCGGACGCGTCGTCGTTCCCGCGCGAGACCTGGCTCGCCTCCTACCGGCGGGCCCTCCAGCAGGCGCCCAACGAGGTGTTCGGGCCGGGCGATCCCGCCGGCCGCGTCGAGTTGCGGGAGGCGCTCACCGAGTACCTGGCACGCGCGCGCGGCGTACGTAGCGAGCCGGGCCGGATCGTGATCTGCTCCGGCTTCGCGCACGCGCTGCGGCTGCTGTTCGGCCAGGACAGGGGCGGGGGCGGCGGGGTGCTGCGCGGTCCGCTGGCGGTGGAGGCGTACGGACTGGGGTTCCACCGGGGGCTCCTCGGCGCCGCCGGCGTGCGGACCGTACCGCTCCCCCTGGACGAACGCGGCGCGCGGGTCGAGCGGTTGGGGCGCGAGCGGGCCGCGCTGCTCACGCCCGCGCACCAGTTCCCGACCGGCGGACCGCTGGATCCCGCGCGCCGGGCCGCGGTGGTCGACTGGGCACGCGCACGTGGCGGTGTGATCGTCGAGGACGACTACGACGGCGAGTTCCGTTACGACCGCAAGCCGGTCGGCGCCGTCCAGGGGCTCGACCCCGAGCGCGTGATCTTCGTCGGCTCGGTCAGCAAGAGCCTGTCACCGGCGGTGCGGCTGGGCTGGATGGTCCTTCCCGAGCGGTACGTCGACGACGTACTCGCGGCCAAGGGCGAGCGGGAGGCCTGGGCGAGCGTCCTGGATCAGCTGAGCCTCGCCGACTTCATCTCGCGTGGGTCCTACGACCGTCATGTGCGGCGGATGCGGCAGCGCTACCGGAGCCGCCGGGACCGTCTCGCCGCGGCGCTCGCCGCGCAGGCGCCGCATGTCGAGGTCACCGGTGTCGCGGCCGGACTGCACGCCGTGCTGCGGCTGCCGCCCGGCACCGAGCGTTCCACGGTCAAGGCGGCCGCCTGGCAGGGCGTCGCCCTGGACGGCCTCGCCGAGTTCCGGCACCCGGACACCGACATGGCGGCCCGGGACGGTCTGGTCGTCGGGTACGCGACGCCCTCTGAGCACGCCTACGGGGCGGCGCTGGACGCGCTGTGCGGGGTGCTGCCGCCGGGTGAGTGAGCCGGGGCTCCTGCCTCCGGACGAGCGGCGTGTGTGAGCGGAGGGCTCCTGCCTCCGGACGAGCGGCGTGTGTGAGCGGAGGGCTCCTGCCTCCGGACGAGTGGAAGTGCCCGGTCTCCTGCCCGCGGAGGAGCAGTCGGTGCTGCCCGGGGAGGAGCCGCCCGGGGCGCCCTGGTACCGCCGCACTGATTTTCTCGTCGAGTGCCCGAAAAGTGGCTTACGGGCTACAGGGATCAGAACTGCGGTGGGATCATCGGAACAGGAGGTGTTCTGTCGCCGTGTCCGGATCTCCGGTCTGCGGTGGCCCGCCCCCATCCTTCGTTCCGCCGCAGGCGTAGGGCCCACCCCGCGCGTCCCCCCTGGTTGGCGGTCGGTCCTGGAGGGTGATCGATGACGACGCTCGACGAACGTCACGGAGAAGGCGCGCGAGAAGGGGAAGGGGAAGGGGTCCGGGCCCAGGGTGCGTTCGGCCTGGTCGGGGCCGACGTCCCGGCTGCGGTCCCGCTGGATCGGCCCAGCGCCGCGCTCCCTTGGCTCGCAGGCGCCAAGGCCGCGAACCTCGCCCGCGCGGCCCGCGCCGGGCTGCCGGTGCTCCCCGGCTTCGTGATACCGCCCGGAGGGGGCGGCGACACCGTCGCCCTGCGGCGGGCCTGGGACGAACTGTCCGAGGGGGGCACCCGCCCGCTCGTCGTGCGCTCCTCGTCGCCGCACGAGGACACGGACGAGTGAGCGGGTGCGTGCCTCCGACCGGCGACAGCGGGACCTGGCGGCCCGTCAGCAGGACGTGCTGGCCCGGCTGCGTGCCGCGACCGAGCCGGAGCTCAGCGGCGGCACACGGTTCCGTTGGCTGGAGGACCCCGCGGAACGCACGTACGTCTTCGTGCCGGTCCTCATGGTCACCGGCGTGCTGCTGTCGGGTCTCGCCTGGCTGGTGCAGCGGATCGCGTCGGTCACCGCCAGGCCCGCCGAGCGGCGGCTCGCCGGACGGCTGGCGATCCTCGCCGCACCTGCCCCCGCCGCGCACGACGACCACGACGACCTGGAGGACCTGGAGGACCTGGAGGACCTGCCGGCCCTTGGCTTCGGCCGCTCCCGGAGCCGCACCGCGCGCGCGGGCGCCATCGGCGTGGTCGCCGTCGCCCTGGTCGGCGCGCTCGTGGTGGGGCTCGCCGACCTCACGCAGACCAGGGAGGAGGACGCGAACGACAGCGCGGCGACCTCCGTGGTCGTCCAGGTGGACCTGCGAGGCACGGACATGACAGCCGAGCGGCGGTCGCTCGCCGCGCAGCAGGTCTGGGAGCGCTGCCGGGACTCCACGTCCGTGCCGCTGAGCCACGCGGCGTTCGGCGACCTGGGGGACGGCCTGTACGCCGGGGTCGTCCGGCCCGCCCTGACCGACCACGACCGACTGCGGCTGCGTGGCTGCCTGGAGGACGCGACCCTGGAACGTGCCCACCTCACGGTGGTCGGCATCGGAAACGCGGACAGGGACGACGACTGACCCGCGGCAACCGGGCCCCGAGCCCCGGCGACCGCCCTCCGACCCTCGACCCCGACGGCGATTTGCGGTCACCGTCACGGGCATCCGCCGACCCCGCCGCTCTCACAAAACCCCACTGCAGACGACGTACGCGCACCCCAAGGCCAACGCCTGCGATCACCTAGCCGCACGTACACGGACAAGACGCCCCAGGCCACCCCGGGATAGCATCGAAACCCCGCCTCCCAGTTCCCCCGGGTCGCCCATGGCTGTCCTCAGCGCAACCCTGCCCACTCCTGTCCTCCACCCGCGCCCGCTGTCCCGTCGCGCGCTGCGAATCCTCCTCCTCGTGGTCCTCGGCTACCTCGCCCTGTGGGCCACCGGCGCCCTGAGCATCCTGGGCATGTCGTACCTGGCGCGCGAGGGGACCCCGGCACCGGCAGGGACCCGCACGGTGCAGGGCGTGCACCACTTCCAGCGGGTCGACACCGAGGGACGGCTGTGGCGGGGCGCGGCGCCCTCCCCCGCCGGGTACCGGACGCTGGCGAGCATGGGCATCACCACGGTCGTCGACCTGCGCGCCGAGGACCTCAGCGCGGCCCAGCTCGCCGAACCCCGGCAGGCCGGGCTGGACGTCGTACACATGCCCATTCGCGACGGGCAGACGCCGAAGCCCGAACAGGTGCGGCGCTTCCTCGACGTGGTCGCCCAGGCGTCCGGGCCGGTGTTCGTGCACTGCGGCGCGGGCGTCGGCCGTACGGGCGCGATGGCCGCGGCATATCTCGTGCAGACCGGAGAGCGGTCGTCGCCTTCGGCGGTCCGGACGAATCTCGCCGTCGGACCGCCGTCGATCGAGCAGATCTACTACGGGCTGAACCTCAGCCCCAGCAAGGCCGACCAGCCTCCGCTCCCGGTGGTCGTGGTGAGCCGTCTCGTGGACGCGCCGCGACGGATCTGGTCCTCGCTGTAGACACCGCGATGTTGCAGGGCCCTGCTGTCAGGGCTTGCGCCCAACGCCCCGTACCCGGGAATGTGTTCGGCTGGGCGGGAATGCCGGTGCCGATGTCCAGGAATTTGTGTCGATCTCAACCACTGATTCAGTACCCATCAATTCAGCATTTAGCAAGGAAATTCAGCAAGAAAAAGGGGCAATCACGTCACGACAGCAGGAAGTCGGCCTCCCCCGCTTTCGCACCTTCGATGAACGCGGTCATCTCGTCCGTGGTGTAGATCAGCGCCGGTCCGTCCGGGTCGGTGGACTGGCGGACGGCGATCCGGCCGTCGGCGAGCTTCATCGCCTCCAGGCAGTTCCCGCCGTTGCCGCCGCTCCACGGCTTGTGCCAGCCTTCGCTCCCCAAGTCCCGCGCGGGCATGCCGTTGTAGACGCGTAGGCGCGGCTTGATGCGATCCATTCACAACTCCTTGCGGAGATCCCGGAGGATCTCCTTCGTGCGATGTGCCGTAGCGGCCTGCGCCGCCATGCGGTCCATGACCTCGAGGTGGGTCGCCACCTCCGCGCGCGCGTCCAGGTAGACGGCGCCGGTCAGGTACTCGCTGTACACCATGTCCGGAAGTTCCGGCACGGCGAATCGGAACAGCACGAAGGGCCCGTACGTGCCGGGGTGCGGCCCGTTGGCGAACGGGGCGACCTGCAGCGTGACGTTGGGCAGCTTCGTGGCGTCGAGCAGTTTGTCGATCTGGGCACGCATCACCTGCGGGCCGCCGACGGGGCGGCGCAGCACGGTCTCGTCCATCACGACCCACAGCCGGGGGGCGTCCTGACGGGTGAGCAGATCCTGGCGTTGTATGCGCAGGTCGACATGGCGCTCGATGTCGCAGGGGCTGGTCTGGCCGATGGCCCCGGACCGCAGGACACCACGCGCATAGTCCTCGGTCTGCAGCAGGCCCGGAACGAAGTGCGGCTCATACTGGCGGATGAGAGCGGCCGCGCCCTCAAGGCTGACGTGCATCGAGAACCAGCCGGGCAGGACGTCGTGGAACCGCTGCCACCACCCGGGCTGGTTGGCCTCCTCGGCCAGTTGGACGAAGCCCTCGGCCTCCAGGTCGGAAACGCCGTATGCCTTCAGGAGCAGTTGGAGGTACGGGATTTTGAGTCCGACCTCGGCCATCTCCATACGGCGGACCGTGGCGGGGGCGACGCGGAGGATGCGGGCTGCCTCCTCACGCTTGAGACCGGCGCGTTCCCGCAGGTCCAACAGGCGCCGACCGAGAACGACCTGGCCGACCGTCGGCGCGGACCGCGGTTCGCTCACCCTCCACCTCCACAAATCGGGCCGGCCACAAAAGCATGCTGACAGCCCTACGGCGCCATTCGAAGACCTATTCGAAGATCTGTACGGATCTCCGGTGATCCCAACTGGCGCCGCTGGACGTGCTGTTGCGAGCAGTGTGCCACGGCACTTCACCGCGTCAAACAGCACTCTGCATTTTTCAGAGTGACACTTGCCAAGTGTTCACGGCGGGGCGATAGTGGCAAGCGTGATTCCGTCCCCGCCCTTAGGAACAGACGCCGCCGCGGACCCCCCCACCGGTCTCGGCGCCGCCGCGGGAGTGAGCCCCGACAGGGCCGCTGTCGAGCGCCGGTTCCGGTTCGAGCTGGCCGCACATCCGGGTTCTCCCGCGCAGGCCAGACGGCTGACGCGGGCCCGGCTGACGCACTGGTCGGTCGGCGAGGACACCTGCGACTCGGCGGCCCTGGTGGTCTCCGAGCTGGTCACCAACGCCATCGTGCACACCGCGAGCCGCCGCGTCGTCTGCGAGCTGCACGACGGTGACGACCTGGTGCGCATAGCCGTACGTGACGAAGGCTGCGCGCCGGGTGAGCCGCATCCGTCTCCGCAGCGGCCCGAGGAGGAGCAAGGGAGGGGACTGCTCCTCGTCGACGCCCTGTGTCACAGCTGGGGGGCCCACGAGCACGGTCCGGGCCTGCTGGTCTGGGCCGAGCTGCCGCGCAAGGGCGACACTCCGCGCGACGACGCGTCCGTCCCGCGCAACGACCTGGGCTGGGGAGCCCGCCCGAAGCCGGGGCCGCCCGGCGGTCCGGGCGAGGGGGGCGAGGGGGAGGCGTGCCATGGTGCGGCCCTTCCCGCGTTTGAAGAAACGACACATCAGCACCGAGTGGCCGATGCCGAAGCGCGTCACCACGAGACGGGGATCGCGGGTGTCCCTCCGATCGGTCGGAGCCGAGATCGGGGCAGCCCGTGAGCGCCGGCTCGGGTGGCCGGGTGCTGACCCTGGACACCCTGGTCCGCCTCCGCCGCGGGCTCCGCACGCCGGGAACCCCGCGCGCCCTGCCCCTGCCCGAGGGCATGACGGCACCGCTGGGCTGTGACGCGGTGGCGGTGCCCGCCCGGTTCGGCCCGCTGCTGAGATCGCGGTTGCCGCAGATGGGGTGCGTCTACGCCGACGAGACGCACTGGTGGTGGATCGTTCCGTCCGACTCGGACTACGCCCTGGAGTGGCCCGCCCCCGCGCGGTACGCCACCGGAGCGACGGTCCCCCACGCGCCGACCACCCCCGGCCTGATCCACAAGCCGGACGGCACCCTTCCGTACACCCCGCCGATACCGCTCTTCCTCGCCCTGTGCCGACTCACCGGGACGACTCCCACCTGGTCCCGGCCGGTCAGCGCGTAGCCCTCCGGTCGTGCGCCCGCGCGCTCCCGTCTCTTCAGCACGCGCCCTGCCCCTCGGCTGTCCGCCCCGCGATAGTGGCCGTTCGCCCACGATCGCGGGAGGTCGACGGTGGGAACGAGGCGCGGCGAGGGCGGCATGGACACCCCCGATAAACCGGAAGTCTCCGAGTCGGAGCAGCTGCTCTTCGGCGGCCCGTTGCGCTACGACATGGGCTGGAACTCGCACGCGGACGCGTTCCTGGAGCTGAACTTCCGGGCCATGCTCACCCGCCTCCCGTCCCTGCTCACGGCCAGCTTCCGGCTCGCCTGGCAGGCCGACCGGCGGGCCGCCCGGACCGTAGTGGCCTGTGAGGTCGGCCGGGGCCTGGCCCAGGCGGTGAGCCTGCTGGCGGTCAACAGCGTGCTGGGCCGGCTGATCGGCGGCGGCGCCATGGAGGACCGGCTGCGCGGCGCCGTACCCGCGCTGATGGTGATGGCCACCGTGATGCTGGTCGGGGCACTGCTGCGGGCCGCGTCGACGTACGCCACCGGGCGTCTGGAGCCCAAGGTGGAACGGGTGGCGACCGAGCGGTATCTGGAGCGGGCGGCGACCGTGGAGCTGTCCGCGATCGAGGACCACGCGTTCCACAAACTGCTGGACACCGCGCAGTACGGCGCCGCCTCCGCCCGGCGGATGATCTCGTACGCCACCCGCGTGGTGAACGCGATGATCTCGCTGATCGCGGCGGCGGGCGTTCTGACCGTGCTGCACCCGGCGCTGCTGCCGCTGCTGGTGACGATGACCCTGCCGAGCGCCTGGAGCGCGCTGACGAACGCGCGCCGCCGCTACGAGTCCTTCCACACCTGGGTGCAGCACGCGCGCGCGGGACGGCTGCTCGGCGCGCTGCTGATCGAACCCGAGGCGGCTCCCGAGATCCGCGTGCACGGAGTGGGTCCGTTCCTGCTCCGCCATTTCCGCGAGATGTCCGAGACGGCGGAGGCGGAGCAGGCCCGGCTTGCGCGGCTGGCGGCCCGGACGGGCCTGATCGCGGCGGCCTGGACGGGCCTGGCGACGGCGGCGACGTACGCGACGCTGGGCGGGCTGCTGCTGGCGGGCGCGATGGCGCTGTCCGTGGCGGGCACGGCCGTGATCGCCATCCGCACGGGCTCACAGAGCCTGGGAACCCTCGTCGTGGAGATGAACGCCCTGCATGAGGAGGCGCTGTTCGTCGGCGACCTGCAGCGGCTCTACGTGGAGGCGGCCGAGCGGGCGATTCCGGTGGGCGGTGCCGCCCTGCCGGACGATCCGCGCGAGATCCGGTTCGAGAACGTCACCTTCACCTACCCGGGTGACGCGGCCCGCCCCGCCCTCGACGACGTGACGCTCACCGTCCCGATCGGCAGGATCGTCGCACTGGTCGGCGAGAACGGCTCCGGCAAGACCACGCTGGTCAAGCTGCTGGCCGGGCTGTACGCCCCCGACCGGGGACGGATCCTGTGGGACGACGTGGACGCCGCGGGCGCGGACCGGCATCTGCTCGCGGAGCGCGTCGCGATGGTGGCCCAGGACTTCAAGCGGTGGCCGTTCACGGCTCGTGTCAATGTGGCGGTCGGCCGTTCCTCGGCGCCGCTCACCGACGAACGCGTGGCCGGGGCGGTCGGGGAGGCCGGGGCCGAGGACGTGCTGGCGGACCTCCCGCGCGGCCTGGACACCCTGCTGGCCCGCAACTTCAGCGGCGGGCACGAGCTGTCGGGCGGTCAGTGGCAGCGGCTGGGGATCGCCCGGGCCGCGTACCGGCGCGGTCGCATCCTGATCGTGGACGAGCCGACGGCGGCCCTGGACGCCCGGGCCGAGCTGGAGGTCTTCGACAAGATCCGGGCCCTGGCCGGGACCGGTCAGACGGTCATCCTCATCACCCACCGGCTGGCGTCCGTGCGCCACGCGGACCTGGTGCACGTCCTGGACCAGGGCCGGCTCGTGGAGTCCGGTACGCCCGACGAGCTGCTGGCGACCGGTGGGGTCTACGCGGAGCTGTACTCCCTCCAGGCGGAGCAGTTCACGGCGAAGGTGCCCGGGCGGGCACCCGCTTCCCAGAAGACGGCGAAGGTGCCCGCCCCGAAGGCGGGCTGACCTCACACGACCGCGTCGACCGCGGCCTCCCCGCTACGCACGATAACCAGGAACATGTCAGTCGCGAGGTCCATGACAACCTCGGCGGGCATGCCTTCCAGCCGCCGCGCTTGTGCGAACTCCTCCGCCGGCCACGAGCCTCGCGGCCCACCTGCGGGAAAGCGTTCGAGCACTGTTCGCCCGTTCACCACCCTGCACCTCCAGAAAGCGTCGTAACTGTAGGAGTTAACGCCTTCCAGTGGCTGAAAGCCTCGTTCGGTTGCGGGACTGAGACGTAGCTGACACAAATTCAGCGCGCAGCGTGAGGGATTGGTTACCTAACGGTCATTTTCGCTACTGTCCGTGTCCCTCCTCGCACTCATCGTGATACCGGATGCGCTCACTGCCCGCGGGCGCCCCGAGAGCCGACCCGCGCCCCTTCGGTTCCTCCCACTCCTCCTGCCGTCCCAGCGCGGTGAGGTCCGGCAGGCTGGTGGTCGAGCGCCGCCCTCGAAGGCGTACTCCGTGTCGATCTCGACCATCGGCAGCCCGCGGCGCTCGGCATTGAGCGCGTCCCGCGCGCGTGAGGCCTTCTCTTTTCCGTCCCGCCCGCCGGTCACCACTCGGATCGGAACGGACCGTCGCACAGGAGGAGCCATGTCGCTTCGACGCATCGCTGCTTCGGGGATTTCTCAGGTGTAGTAGTTCTGGATCCGCTTGCCGTGGCTCCGGTCGACGAGTGCGGGCAGCCGCTCCCCCAGCTCCGCGACCACGGCGGGGACGTCGATCGTCAGCAGCTCGCGGTCGCGCATGAGGATCCGGCCGTCGACGATCGTCGTACGGACGTCGGAGGACCGGGCGCTGTGCACGAGGGTCGCGGCCAGGTCGTGGACGGGCTGGGTGTGCGGGCCGGTGAGGTCGACGAGGACGATGTCGGCCCGCCGCCCGGGGGCGATGCTGCCGACGGTCTCGCCGAGACCGACCGCCCGGGCGCTCTGCAGCGTGGCGTGGTGCAGGGCTTGGCGGGAGGTCAGCCAGCGCGGATCACCTGTCGTGGACTTCTGGATCAGGGCGGTGAGGGCCATCGACTCCCACACGTCGAGGGAGTTGTTGGAGGCGGCGCCGTCGGTGGCGAGTCCGACGGGGATGCCGATGTCGTGCAGGGCGCGCACGGGTGTGGTGGTGGGCCAGGCGAACTTGAGGTATCCGCGGGGTGCGGTGGCGACGGCCGTACGGCCCGCGGCGCCCGCGAGGACGGGCAGGTCGCGCTCGATGATGCCGCTGCCGTGCGCGAGGAGAACGTCCGTGTCGAGGATCCCGGTGCGCCCCAGGACCTCGATCGGGGTGACGCCGTGGCGGGCGAGGCTGGCGTCGGTCTGGTCGCGGTTCTCGGAGGCGTGGATGTGCACGGGCAGGCGGTGCTCGCGGGCGTGTTCGGCGGTGGCGGCGAGGTCGGCGTCGTCCACGGTGTAGGGGGCGTGCGGGGCGAGGGCCGTGGTGATGCGGCCGTCGGCGCCGCCGCGGTGCCGTAGCGCGAACTCCAGGGACTTTTCCCGGCCTTGGGGCCCCTGCGAGGAGAAGTACGCCTCGCCGAGATGGGCCCGCATCCCGCACTCGGCGACGACGGAGGCGACCGCGTCCATGCTGAAGTAGTGGTCCGCGAAGCAGGTGACGCCGCCGCGGATCATCTCGGCGCAGGCCAGCAGCGCCCCCAACTCCACATCCCTGACAGTGAGGTTGGACTCCACCGGCCAGACGACGTCGTTGAACCACTCCTCGGTGGGCAGATCCTCTGCGAGGCCGCGCAGCGCGACCATCGGGGCGTGGGTGTGGCAGTTGACCAGCCCGGGCAGGGCGACCTGGCCACGCGCGTCGAGGCGTTCGGCGGCGGCCCGGTCCGCGACGGCGGCTGCGCTCGTCACCAACTCGACGACTCCGTCCCGTACGACGATCGCGGCGTCCTCCTCGAAACCGATGCGCTCCCGCTCGTCGTGCACGAGGACGGTGCAGCCGGTGATGACGAGATCGGCGGGAGAGTCACTCATCACGCCAACGTACGACGCCGTGGTCGCCTCGCGTGAGCCGAATCGCGCATCCCGTCGGGGCTCTGTCCCGGGGCGCCCCGTGCGGGCACGCTGACGTCACCACCGCCCGCCGCCCGACGGCATCTGGAAGGGGCCCGGCATGCTCCTCGGCACCTGGAACCTGGAGAACCTCTACCGTCCCGGCGGGCCGTTCGGCCCCCAGGACAAGGCCGCGTACGAGACGAAGCTCACCGCGCTCGCCGCCGTGATCACGCAGCTGGACCCGGCGCTGCTGGGCCTGCAGGAGGTCGGCGAACCCGAGGCGTTGCGGGACCTGGCCGGGATGCTGGACGGCGAGTGGCACATGGCGCTGTCCCGGCGCCCGGACAGCCGCGGCATCCGGGTCGGCTTCATCGGTCGTACGCCGTTCGAGGTGCTGTCCGACACGAGCGCGTTCCCGGCGAAGCTGCGGCCGGTGCAGGCGGACGACGAGGGCGTGTCGGTGGCGGAGGCGGGCCGGGGCTTCCTGGCGGTGGAGGCGGCGACGGCGAACGGGCCGCTGCGGGTGGCGGTCGCCCATCTCAAGTCGAAGCTCCTGTCGTACCCCGGCGGCCGGTTCCAGCCGCGGGACGAGGGTGAGCGGGCGCGGTACGGCGCGTACGCCCTGTACCGGCGGGCGGCCGAGGCGACGACGCTGCGCGCGCTGGCCGACGACCTGCTCTCCGGTGAGGGGCGCGAGCGGGACGTGGCCGTCCTCGGGGACCTGAACGACGAGGAGCGGGCGGCCACCACCCAGATCCTGCTCGGCCCGCCCGGCTCCGAGATCGGCACTCCCGGCTACGAGGCGGCCGACCGGGGCGACGCGACCCGCCTCTGGAACGTGGCCTCCCTGATCCCGTCCGAGCAGCGCTACTCCCGCGTCAACTCCGGGCGCCGCGAGCTCATCGACCACGTCCTGGTCAGCCACCGCCTGGTGCACCGCGTGACGGAGGCGGGGACGGGCCGGCCGGGCGACGGCACGCTGCGGCTGCCGTCGGTGGGGCCGGATCCGGCGGAGCGGCGGGGAGCGCCGGGGTCGGATCACGCACCGGTGTGGGTGCGGGTGGGGTAGTAGCCGCATCGGCGGACGGAGCGCCTGCCATACGGCGACTTGTCACACAGCGGCCTGTAACACAGCGGCCTGTCACACGGCGAGCGGAATGTCCGGTGCCCGCAGCCCCAACCGCTCCCGGTGCCCGGCGAGTTCGTCGAGCAGGGCGACCAGGCGCTCGGCGTGCTCGGGCGTGAGCCGCCCGGTGTCGTCGAGGTGCACGGCGCAGGCGGTCGTCGTGTCGACGAGTTGCTCGAGGGTGTCGGCGGCCTCGTCCGCACCCTCGGCGTGCCGGGCGAGCGCGGGGAGTTCGGCGGCGGCGAGGGCGATGGCCGTACGGGCGTCGGCGAGCGTGCGGTAGGCCTCGCGGCGCAGGGTCCAGCGGCGGGCACGGGCGTCGGTGGTGCGGGCGGTGTTGGTACGGGCGAACTTGGTGAAGGCGGAGTTGGTGCGGGCGACGTTGGTACGGGCGGACTTGGTGAAGGCGCGAGCCTGGGGGTTGCCCGCGAGGTGGGCGTCGGACTCGCGCAGGACGTGCGCCAGGTACGCGTGCGCCGCGCTCTGCGCCGCGGCGAGCCGCGCACGCACCCCGCCGGCCCGCTGTCCCGGCATCGGCAGATGCCCCACGATCAGCACGATCGCGCAGGCCAGGAGGGTCTCGCCGATCCGCCCGGCGGAGGCCTGCGGCTCGCCCCCCACCATCACGAGCGACAGGACGAGCACGGTGACCACGGCGGTCTGCGCGGCGAAGTGCCGTGTGGCGACGGGAATCAGGGCGCCGCTGAGGGCGACCAGGGCGATGAGCCCTTCCGGCCGGGGCAGCACCGCGGCGAACCCTGCGAAGACGAGGGCTCCCAGGACGGTCCCGGCCGCACGGTTCAGCACGCGGGAGGCGAGCGGCCCGAGGTCGGGCTTGACGAGGAAGACGGCGGTGGCGGGCATCCAGTACCAGTGCGGGTGGTCCCCGTACCAGCGGGCGTGGTGCAGCGCCTGTGCCACGCCGACGCTGGCCCCGAAGCAGAGGGCCACCCGCAGGCCGTACTCCCGTCCGCCGGCCCCGAAGGCGGTGCGCAGCACGTCCCGGACTCCACGCCGACGCGTGTGCAGGTCGCTCCCCTTGCCCCGGTCGAAGGCCTCGGCGGCGTGCAGGAGGGCGTCGTCGAGCGCGCGCAGCCCGGCCGCCGAACGGGAGGGAGCGGGCAGCGGCCCGGTGTGCGTGTTCTCCCGTACGGCGGCGGCGAGGCGCCGGGGCCCCTCGGAGGCCCGCCCGGACACCGCCTCCCCGGCCCAGGCCAGCGCGGTCGCGGCCTCCGCGAGCGGCAGTGCGGCGGCGTACTGCGCGTGCAGCCGCCGCTCGGCCGCGGAGGTGGCGTACCTGCGCAGCCGGGGCCCGGCGAGGGCGTCCTGCGCGTGATCGAGCGCGGCGGTGAGCGCCGCCCGTCGCGCCCCGGCGTCGGGGGTGCCCACGGCGTCGAGCAGCTCGGCCACGGCGTCGTACACGGCGGCGACGGCCTCCCGCTCCCCGTCGAACCGGAAGTCCCCGGCGAGCCCGCCGGGGGTAGGGAGGACGAGCCGCAGACCGAGCAGCCACCCGGCCCCTACGAGGTAGGCGAGGGCCCGCTGCCACCCCTCCTCGGGCACCGGCATCCCGGCCCCGATGGCGGAGGCGACGAGCAACTGCGTCCCGGCCGCTGAGGCGACGGACCCTATGGCACTGCCGCTCCCGGCGACAAGCCCGACGAGCGTGAAGAGCGCGGTCAGCGCCACGGCCCCGACGTGCTCCCCGGCATACGTCCCCACGAGCAGCCCACCGGCCCCCGCGAGCGCGGGCGCCCCCAGCCGCCGCACCGAGGTCCGCCGGCTGCCGGGCCGGTCGTTGATCCCGGCCAGCATGGCGGCGATGGCCGCGATCACGCCGAGGGAGGCCCGGCCGGCGACAACGGCCGCGAGCAGCAACGGCCCCGAGGCCAGCGCACCTCGCAGTACCGCGTTCCAGGGCACGGGCCCCCGCTGAGCGCGAAGGGCGTGGGCGAGCCAGGGCGGAAGGGGCAGAGCGGCGGGGCGGGACACGGGGCTCCTGTCGTCTGTGCGAGGCGGGGGTGTGCCTTCGGGCGACGGTGGCCGGGCTGTGGGCTGTGGTGTCCACGGTAAATCGCGTTCTTGGAGAGAACGGGACGACCGTATTTCGGCGATGTGACGATCGGCCGCAGAAGCGTGTTCTTTATGAACGCAACGGGGGCGGCCCCGGGTGCGTGAAGAGCCTCTCCGCGTCGGCAACGGCCCCGGCCAACGCGTCCGGCTCCGGACGCAACCGCCCGAGGATCTCGTCGACGCCCCGCAGTCCGGCCCGCTCGAGCAGCCGCTTCTCGTTCGTCACCCATTCCCCGCGCCGCGCGAGCACGCCGTGCCCGGCCTGCATGGCGGCCGTGGCGATGGCGCCGGCGACCTCCGCGAGCCGGCCCGTCGGAGCGTGGTTGGCCCTGCCGTAGGCGAGGGTGGCGAGGGCGGTCCCGTGCCAGCGTTCGGCGGCGGAGGTGCGAAGTTTCTCCGGATAGGCGGCCGGCCGCGGCAGTTCGCCGCGCAGTACGCGATTGACCGCCAGCTCGGCAACGATCAAGTAGCTCGGAATCCCCGCGAGATGGAACAGCAGGGGTTCCACCCGGAAGCGCCCCTCCTCCGCTTCCGCCAACTCGTGCTCCACCACATCCAGATCCCGGTAGTGCACGTCCACGCGCCGCCCGTCGATCATCAGCCACGCACCCCCGTTGAACACGCCGCCACCCCAGCCGCCGACCTCGGAGACCTCGCCCTGCCAGCCGAGGGCGCGCAGGTCGGCGGGGGCGAAGGACCCGCGGTAGTAGACGGCCAGGTCCCAGTCGCTGTCGGGCCTGTGGGTGCCCTGGGCTCGGGAGCCGCCGAGGGCGACAGCCTGGACGGTGGGGAGGGCGGCGAGACGGTCGGCGGTGGTGTCGAGGAAGGTGGTGTCGGGGAGGGAGGGGGCAGGGAGAGAGGGGTCGGCGAGTGAGGGCATGGCCGCAGCGTACGTAAGCCGCTCGCCGGACCTCCACGCAATTGCGTCCCGTCCCTCAGCCCGTGGCCGCCACCCCGAAGTCGGTCCCGGAGATACCCCCAGCCGCTCCGCGATCCGCCGCAACGGCTCCCGCAGGGCGGTCAGTTCGGCGCGGGCGGCGGCGCGCGCCCCGAAAATCGGATGCGGCTTCGGCAGGCGGCCCGCATGATCGGCGGGTTGTCCGCTGCCCGCCTCAGGAGCACTCGTGATCCGACGCGTCACCTCCCCCGCCCTCTTCCCACCGCCCGCCTACTCCCACGCCTCCGTCGTCGAGGCCGGCACGAAGCTCGCCTTTCTCGCCGGGTCGGTACCTCTCGATACGGACGGGGAGTTGGTCGGTGCGGGAGACCCGGTGCGGCAGGCCGAGCAGGTGATCGCGAACCTTCGTGAGCAACTGCACGCTGTCGGAAGCGACTTGGAGCACGTCCTGGTGACCGACGTGTATGTCGTGAGCGGCGAACCCGGGGTGCTCTCCGCCGTCTGGGAGGTCGTCGAGGCGTCCGGGCTGAGTGTCGGTCCACATGCGTCGACCCTCCTCGGAGTGGCGTGTCTCGGGTACACCGGGCAGTTGGTGGAGATCACGGCGACGGCCGTCGTCCCGGAGGGCCGGGAGCGGGAGGTCGTACGACCGTGAGCCGCCCCGAAGCCGAAGTCACCCTCCGTCGCGCCGCCGCCCCGGACGCGGCCCCCGCGGCCGACGTCTGGCTGCGCTCCTTCGCCGCCGCTCTGCCGACGGTCGTCAGCCCCCGCTCCGTCGACGAAGTGCGCGCCTACTTCCGGGAGGTCGTCGTGCCGCTGCGCGAGACGTGGGTCGCCGAGGTGGCGGACGGGGGTGGCACAGTGGGCGTGATGGTGCTCGACGGCGACCTGTTGTCCCAGCTCTATCTCGACCCGGACTGGCGCGGACGCGGTATCGGTGACCGCTTCGTCGCCCTCGCCAAGGAGCGCGCCCCGGAGGGGCTGAGCCTGTGGACCTTCCAGGTCAACAAGCCCGCCCACCGGTTCTACGAGCGGCACGGCTTCGTCGCCGTCGAGTACACGGACGGCAACGGGAACGAGGAGCGCGAGCCGGATGTGCGGTACGAGTGGCGTCCGTGAACGGCACCGGTTGTCGCGCCCGCCGAGATCACCCCGTCGGCCGCCCCCACACCCGCTTCTTCGGCACCGGCTTCGCATAGCTCCCCGCCCGGCTCGTCGTCAGCCCCAGCGTCACCAGCGACTCCGCCAGCTTCACCGCCGCCGCGACCCCGTCGACCACCGGAAGCCCGAGCTTCTCCCCCACCACCTGCTCCAGGCCCGTCATTCCGGCACAGCCCAGCACCAGGACCTCCGCCCCGGCCCGGCACGCCTGCTCGGCGGCCACGAGGAACGCCGCCTCGGTGCGCTCCCTGTCCTCTTCCCCGAGGTCGAGGACGCTGAGCCCCGTACCGACGACGGCGGCGCAGTTGCGGCCCACGCCGGCCAGCTCCAGGCTGTCCTCGATCTGGCCGCACGACCGCTGCAAGGTGGTCACGACGCCGTACCGGCGTCCCAGCAGACAGGCCAGATGGGCCGCGGCCTCGGTGATGTCGACGACCGGTACGTCCACCAGCTCCCGCACGCCCTCACGCCCGTGTTCCCCGAAGCCGGCCATGACCACGGCGTCGTACGGCGGGCCGTCGTACGTGCGCAGCAGGTCGATGACCGCCGCGGCCGAGAGGTGGCTGTCGAGCCAGCCCTCCGCGGACTCGGGGCCCCAGGCGGGGGTCAGTCCGGTCACGGTGGTGCCCGGGCCTGCCGCGGCCCGGGCACCTCGTACGATCTCCTCGGTCATCTCCTGCGTGGTGTTGCAGTTGGTGACGACGATTCGCACGTTTCTCAGACCTCCACGGGCTTGTGGGTCATGACCTGGGCATCGGCGGCGCGCTCGGCGCGGCACAGCATCACGTACAGTCCGGCGGCCAGCGCCGTGCCGATGAACCAGGAGTACGGGGCCACATCGCTGAACGTCTTCACCAGTGCGAGCACCGCCGCGACCGCCGCCGAGGGCAGGAACGCCCACAGCGCCTTGGGGTTGACGCCGTGGCGGTAGTGGTAGCGGGAGCCGGGCCGGGCGTTGAACAGTTCGTCCACGTCGATGCGGCCGCGCTTGACCCAGTAGTAGTCGACCATGATCACGCCGAACAGCGGGCCGAGGAAGGCGCCGAGTCCGCCGAGGAAGTAGTTGACGACCGTGGGGTTGGAGAAGAGGTTCCACGGGGTCACCAGCAGCGCCACCACCGTGCTGATCATGCCGCCGACCTTGAAGGTGATCTTCTGCGGCCAGACGTTGGCCAGGTCGTACGCCGGTGAGACGAAGTTGGCGACGATGTTGACGCCCATCGTGGCGATGGCGAAGGTCAGCGCGCCCAGCACCAGTATCCAGGTGTTGCCGATCTCGGCGACGAGGTAGGCAGGGTCGGTGATCTCCTTGCCGAACACCTCGTAGGCGCCGGCCGTGACGATGACCGACACGATCACGAAGGCCGTCGAGTTGACCGGCAGGCCCCAGAAGTTGCCGCGCCGGACCGTCTTGTAGTCGGGTGCGAAGCGGGAGAAGTCGCAGAAGTTGAGCATCAGCGTGCCGTAGGTGGCGAGTATCAGGCCGACCGCGCCGAACCACTGACGCCATTGCTCGCCGACGGAGACCGGGTGGGGAGTCGAGGTGAGCGAGATGGTCCAGCCCGCCTTGGCCAGGATCCAGACGGCCAGCGCGATCATCACGACCCAGATGGCCGGCCCGCAGAAGTCCTGGAACTTCCGGATGGACTCCATGCCCTGGCTCATGATCGCCGCCTGGACCAGCCACAGCGCCACGAACGACACCCAGCCGAGCGCGTCCAGTCCGAGGAACGAGTTGTGCGTCCAGGACTCGAGACCCGGCCAGGCCGCCAGCAGCATCACGTTCACGGCGACGGAGGCGAGGTAGGTCTGGATGCCGTACCACATGATGGCGATGACCGCCCTGATCAGGGCGGGGATGTTGGCACCCCAGACACCGAAGGCGATCCGGCTGACGACCGGGAAGGGGACGCCGGTGCGCTGCCCGATGCGGCCCATCATGTTCATCCCGGCGTAGATGATCACGAAGCCGACGAGCAGGGACGTGAAGATCTGCCAGACGTTCATGCCGAGGAAGAGCAGGCCGGCCGCGAACGTGTAGTTGCCGAGGTTGTGGACGTCGGACATCCACATGGCGAAGAGGTCGAAGACCTTCCAGTTGCGCTTGCCCGCGGGCGCGAGGTCTTCGTTGATGAGCCGGGGGTCGGGGACGAACACTGCTGTGCCGGTGGCTTCGGCACGGTCGGCGAGGGACACGGGGCCTCCATGGACGAGGGGACGGCGGAGGACTGGACTGCCTACGGTGGAAGAGTTTGGTATACCAAACTGCCGACATGGTCCTCCCGTCAACCGTTTCGACCGATGTCGCTCCCGTTAACGCTCCGTAAAACGCCGCCGGAGTCGGCGAAGATGGGCCCATGAGCTCCACGACGAAGATCGAACCCCTCGGCGCGGTGCGCGAGCGCGTCCTGGCCACCCTGCGGAAGGAGATCATCGCGGGCGGCCTGCGCCCCGGCGACCGGCTCGTCGAGCGCGAGCTGGCCGAGCGCTTCGGGGTCTCCCGGGTGCCGGTCCGCGAGGCGATCCGGGCCCTGGTGACCGAGGGGTTCGTCCACTTCGAGACCCCGCGCCGCGCGGTCGTTCGCCGTCTGACCCCGAACGACGTCAAGGAGCTCTTCGAACTGCGCGAGGCGCTGGAGGTCTACGCGGCCGGACTCGCCACGGCCCGCGCCACACCCCAGGACCTCGCCCAGGTCGAGGCGCTCCTCGACCTCGCGGCCGCCGCGACCGAGGCGGGCGACGCCGAGGCCATCACCGACATCAACAGCCGCCTCCACGACCGCATCGTGGCGATGGCGGGCAACAGCCTGCTGATCGAAGCCCTGGAACCGGTCGCCGGCCGCCTGCGCTGGATGACCCGCCGGAACGAGGAGTGGCCGCAACTCCTCGTCGAACACCGGGAGTTGTACGAGGCGATCGCCTCCGGCGACCCGGAGCGGGCGCGTGCGCACGCGCTCGCCCACGTGCGGACCAACTACCGCTCGACGATGCGGCACTTGTTCCAGGACACTTTTGAGGACCCTGCCGAACTGCGCTAGCGGAGCGCGTACTTGTCCGTCGCCGCCACCATCGCCTTGGCCACCCCGGGCGCCCCCGCGTTGTGGCCGACCTCGTCGATCACCACCAACTCGCTGTCCTGCCAGGCGTGATGGAGCCGCCAGACGATGCCGAGGAGGTTGCCGAAGTCGAGGCTGCCCTGGACCAGAGTGCCGGGGACGCCCTCCAGGAGGGCCGCATCGCGCAGGACGACCCCCTCGTCGTTGCCCTCGCCCAGGAAGTGGTCGTTGCCGAAGTAGTGCGTGACCGTACGGGCGAAGCCGAGGCGGAACGCCGGGTCCTCGAAGCGCCCGACCGACCGCGGGGGGGCGGGAATCGTCGCCGTCTCCCAGTCTGTCCAGGCCCGGGCCGCCTTCTCCCGCACCTCGGGATCGGGCGACTCGATCAGCCGGTTGTAGGCGGCGGCGAGGTTGCCGGACCGCTCGCCCTCCGGCAGTCCGGCCAGGAACCGCTCGAACGCCTCCGGGAAGATCTTCCCGAGCCCCCGGGTCAGCAGGTCCACTTCGGCATTCGATCCGGTCGCAACCCCCGTCAGCACCAGCTCCGACACGATCCCCGGATGCGCCTGCGCGTACCGCAGCCCGAGCACCGATCCGAACGACACGCCCCACACCAGCCACCGCTCGATCCCGAGGTGCCGCCGCAGCAGCTCCAGGTCGGCGATGAGGTGAGTGGTCGTATTGACGCTCATGTCGGTGTCGTAGGCACTCGCGGGCGGCGTCGAACGCCCGCAGCCGCGCTGGTCGAGCAGCACGATCCGGTACGCGGCCGGGTCGAACAGCCGCCGGAAGTACGGGGTGCAGCCGGAGCCCGGCCCGCCGTGCAGCACCAGCGCGGGCTTGCCGTGCGGGTTCCCGCAGGTCTCCCAGTAGACGCGGTTGCCGTCACCGACGTCGAGCACGCCGCGGTCGTACGGTTCGATCTCCGGGTAGAGGGTCATCCGGGCACCGTAACGACCGTGCGGTCGCCCCGTCGCCTCATTTTCGAGGGAGCCCCTGCTCCGTCAGTCCCGCCGCCTCGGCCGCCGTGCGCAGCACGTCCCGCAGCATCGTCGGCGTGAGGCGGCCGGTGAAGGTGTTGCGCTGGCTGACGTGGAAGCAGCCGAAGAGTTCCAGGCCGTCCAGCGGCACATGCGTGCCGTGGGCGAAGACGGGGCGCGGTCGGGGCACGCTCCAGCCCGCCTCCGTGAACGCGGGCAGCGCGGCCTGCCAGCCGAAGCCGCCGAGTACGACCACGGCCCGCAGCGTCGGCCGCAGAAGGTTCAGCTCCTGGACGAGCCAGGCCCGGCAGGTGTCGCGTTCCTCGGGCGTGGGTCTGTTGGCGGGCGGGGCGCAGTGCACCGGCGCGGTGACGCGGACGCCGTACAGTTCCAGGCCGTCGTCGGCCGAGACCGAGGTCGGCTGCGAGGCGAGCCCCACGTCGTACAGCGCCTCGTACAGAACGTCGCCGGATCGGTCCCCGGTGAACATCCGGCCGGTGCGGTTGCCGCCGTGCGCGGCCGGGGCGAGGCCGACGATCAGCAGCCTGGCGTCCGGCGGACCGAAACCGGGCACCGGCCGGCCCCAGTACGTCCAGTCGGCGAAGGCGGCGCGCTTGGTGCGGGCCACCTCCTCGCGCCAGGCGACCAGCCGCGGACAGGCCCGGCAGCCCGCGATCCGCGCATCGAGGGCGGTGAGACCGGCGAGGCCGCTGGTGTCCATGCCCCCACCGTACGGAAGCGCTGCGCCTCGCACCCGCCCCGGACTGCGCACCTCTGCGCGGCCACCGGAAAACCCACCCGGCACGCACGTCACGGGGTACTAAAGTCGAGGACATGGCTGCTGAGCACACGGACGACAACAGGACGGGCGGCAGGCGCGGGCCAGGCGGAACAGGCGGAGCCGGTAGGACTGGCTGGGCCGGCGGGAGAGGCGGGACCGGCGGGACGGACAAGGCCGAAGGTTCCGCCGGATCCGACCGTTCCGGCGTGGGCGTCACCGACGTCGAAGGGACGGCAGGCGGAAAGCCCGGCGGGCCGAAGGACGTGGACGCCAAGGACACGGAAACGGACACGGCTACAGCCACGGACCTCAGGGACCCGGCCCATACGGCCTCGGGCCCGAAGGACACCGACCCCAAGGCCCCGGACCCCAAGGTCGCCGCCGCCGTGGCCGCCGCCGAGGCTGCCGGTCCGCAGAGCGGCGAGACCGTGCGCATCGACAGCTGGATCTGGTCGGTCCGCCTGGTCAAGACCCGTTCCATGGGAGCCACCGCCTGCCGGGGCGGGCACGTCCGGGTGAACGGCGAGCGCGTGAAGCCCGCGCACTCCGTGCGCGTCGGCGACGAGGTGCGCGTACGCCAGGAAGGCTGGGAGCGGATCGTCGTCGTCAAGCGTCTGATCCGCAAGCGCGTCGGCGCTCCCGTGGCCGCCCAGTGCTACATCGACAAAAGCCCCCCGCCCCCGCCCCGCGAGGCCGTCGCCCCCGCCGGCATCCGCGACCGCGGCACGGGCCGCCCGACCAAGCGCGACCGCCGTGAGCTGGAACGCCTGCGCGGGATGCTGGGCGGGCCCCCGGAGGGACCCTGAGGGACCCTGAGGGACAGTGATCGCGAACAGGCCGGTGACGGCGGTGGCGCCCGGGGCGAAGAGCCGACCCGGACACCACCGCCGTCACCGGCGCGGCGCGACGCACACCGTCACGCCCGCCGCCGCACCAGCCGCAGCAGCTGCTCGTTGTGGCCACGCCGGGCCCAGGCGATGAGCGCGAGCGGCACGATCAGGATGAGCGGTGTCGCCGCGTTCTCTCCGTTGAGGTACGTGAGCGTGACGACGAACGCCCCCACCATCAGCCCGCTGAGCGCCATGGCCGCCACCGACTGCAGCACCGGGATCAACAGCGCGATCCCTCCGGCCAGTTCGAGCGCGCCGATGGTGTACATCCCCGCGCTGCCCCATCCCATCCTGTCGAAGCCCTCGACGGCCGAGGGGTGCGCGATCAGCTTGGGCAGGGCGCTCGCGATCACATAGAAGAGGGCGAGGAACACCTGGAGGCCACGCAGGGCGATCCTGGCCCGACGACCGCGGGCGGTCGCGGACTCGGCGACGACGGGGTGGGACGCTGCGGCAGCGGCGGAGGTGGCAGCGGTGACGGGGACGATGGTCTCGGACATCGGGGTCTCCTGTGTGAAGCGGACCGTGGTGATTTCACAGAGGTAGACCGGTCCCCGTCCCAAAACTCATCGCGCCGCGCGAGTTGTCTCGCTCCGTCCGGGGCGACGGAAGGGACTCGTCGCCGCCCGCCTAGATCGCCGGTACGGCCCGCACCCAGATCCCGTCCTCCGTCAGGTAGTTGTCCACCTCCAGTCCGGCCCCCGCCAGCGCCTCCTCGAACTGCTCCTTCGTCAGGGGCCGGGCCAGGAACATCTGGGTCCAGGTCGCGTCCGGGAACTCGTACTCCGCACGCACCGAGTTCACGCCGTCCCCGACGGGTTCCGAGGACGCGATGCGTAGGGTGAAACCGCCGCGGTCCACCCTCCCCGAGCCTTCGGTCGGGGGCACCCACATCTCGCGTCGCTCGCGCGGCACGTTGGTGTGGTAGTCCTCGCCCTCGCGCTGGATGAGCACGCAGCCGTCGTTCGCGACGTGCCGCGCGCAGGTGCGCAGCAGCGCCTGCCGCAGCTCGTGGTCGGCGGTGTGCACGAGGAAGGACGCCAGCAGCACCACGTCGAAACGCTCGCCCAGGTCGAGGTCCTCGATCGTGCTGTGTATCGTGCGCGCTCCGCGGACGCGCTCCAGCATCTCCGGAGACTCGTCGACCGCCGTGACCGTGAACCCCCGTTCCAGCAGCGGGTGGGTCATGCGCCCCACCCCGCAGCCGAGTTCCAGGATGTTCGCGCCCGCCGGCACGGCAGCGCTGATGACGTCCGGCGCGTCCCCCGCAGGCAGCCGCGAGTAGAGCTCGACCGCACAGCCGTCGGGCGTGATCGCCCCCGGGCCCGTTCCCTGATGTCCCGCTCGCATTTTCAGCTCCATGCCCGTCCAACGGCCCGCGTCCGCACGCCCGTTCCCACCCGACATGGGTTCACCCGTTCGAGTTACAGCGGAAACCAGCCGTGCCTGACGTACCAGTGGCCTTCGGCCCGCAGGTGATCCCCCACCGCCCGCTCCAGGGAGGTGCGCCGTGACAGAGCGTCCACGTCCAGCTCCGGATTCCCGAACACGAACCGGACCGGCTCGGTGTCGGCCGGTTCCATGTCCTCAGGGACGACCCGGAAGCGCTCCTGGAAGCGGACGATGTTGGAGTCCGCCGCCAGATACCGCTTCAACTGCGGGTCCAGCAACCAGGACTCGCAGAGCGCGGCCCGGTACTTCTCCTCGGGGAAGTACCGCGCGAAGAACTCGCCGGCCAGCGCCAACGAACGGTCGCAGGCGGCCGGTGACAGGGGCCCGAGGTAGTCGGGAATGTGAAGGTTCAGACAGGGCGTACCGGGCGCCACGTCCAGCCCGGCCGTCGTGAGCACCCGCCCGGTCCGCTCCCCGTACCGCGTCCGCTCGAACTGCAGCCTGCCCAGCTGGTACAGCGCGCCCCGGAAGTGGTGGGTGAGCCACCGCGGGGCCTGCACCCCTGTCCTGCCGTGCCGCCTGCGGTGCACAGCCATGTTCCGCCCCAGGTCGGCGAGGGTGCGCCGGGAGACATCGGCCGGGATTCCGCGCTCGCGGTGATACGCGCGGGTGTGCGGCAACGTCGCCACGAACACGTACGCGGGGAAACACCGCTGCAGCGCGCCCGACGCCCAGTCGAGCTCGAGCAGGTCGACCGCGCCGCCCGGCTCCCCCATTCCGCGGACCAGCTCCTCGACCGACGCCTCCAGCAGTCTCAGCAGCTCCGGGTCGTCCTTGACCCGTTGGCCCATCCGTACGAGTTCGTTGATGTCATCGTGCGGTACGGCGAGGTCCAGCAGCACCTCGGCCAGCTCATCGGCATCCGGAAGCACACCTGCCCCCTCTGTTCGATCCCTTGGTGAACGTCCGCCACGAAGGGTACGTTCTGAAGAGGAGTGGTGATGGGGATGCGTACGGGCAGTGAACCGACGACAGCGCGCAGTGCTCTGCGGGTGCGTTTCTGGCTGACCGTGTGGGGGCTGCTCTGGGCGGTCTTCGGCACCGTCGCCTTCGCGCTCGCCGGGCGGCCCGGGTGGGCGATCGCCTGTGGGGTGCTGTGGCTGGTGATCACCGTCGACATGACGATGATCCTCAGGCACATCCGGCAGGGCCCGCACTACCAGCCGGGCCCCGGCATTCCGCCCTACCTGCCCCCGGAAGACCGCCGCCGCCGTTAACGTCTGTCCGGCGGTCCGGTGCTCACGACTCGAAGCGCGCCGCCTGCAGGTACCGCGGATTCGGGTCCAGCGCGGCCGCCAGGCGGAAGTGGCGCCTGGCCTGGTCCGGCCGGCCCTGACGCTCGTAGGTCCGGGCCAGCGCGAAGTGCGCGAACGCGTTGTCCGGCTCACGCTCCAGGACGATGGTGAACTCCAGCTCGGCGGGCCGCAGTTGGGCGGCCGCGAAAAAGGCGCGGGCGCGCAGCAGCCGGGCGGCGGTGTTCTCCGGATGCACGGCGATCACCGCGTCGAGCAGCTTCACCGCGCCCCGCGGGTCCCGTGCGGCGAGCAGCTGCTCGGCGGCACGGAAGTCGATGACATGCGTCTCCGGAGTACGTCCGGTCGAACCGCTGATCTCGGGCACGGCAAAGTCCTTCCCTCACTGGGAGGATTCAACGCCCGGGCAGAGGCCGCTATTCCTGAGGCGGCTGAGGCGGCACCCCGCGCGCGTGGGCTCTGCGCACGAGATCGGCCCATACGTCCTTCACGCGCCGCTCCAGCTCCGGCAGCGGTACGTCGTTGTCGATCACGATGTCCGCGATCTCGAGGCGCTTCTCGCGCGTCGCCTGGGCGGCCATACGCGCGCGTGCGTCCGCCTCGGTCATGCCGCGCAGCCCCACGAGGCGGGCGAGCTGGGTCTCGGGGCTCGCGTCGACGACGACCACGACGTCGTACAGCGGGGCGAGGCCGTTCTCCGCTAGGAGCGGGACGTCATGGACGACGACGGCGTCCTCGGCGGCGGCGGACTCGAGCTCGCGGGAGCGGACACCCACCAGGGGATGCACGATCGAGTTCAGGACGGCGAGCTTCTCGGGGTCGGCGAAGACGATCGCGCCCAGCTTGGGCCGGTCCAGGCCGCCGTCGGCGGTGAGCACATCCTCGCCGAAGGCCTCGACGACCGCCGCGAGCCCGGGCGTGCCCGGCGCGACGACCTCGCGCGCGATCCGGTCCGCGTCGACCAGCACCGCACCGCACGCGACGAGCAGCCGCGACACCTCACTCTTACCGGCACCGATGCCGCCGGTCAGGCCCACCTTCAGCATGAGCCGAAGCTTAGGGCCTGCCACCGACAACGCACCCGGCGGGCGGGGACCAGGACGAGCCTCAGCCCTCACCCTCCCGCTCCGCCAGGAACCGTTCGAACTCCAGGCCGATCTCGTCCGCGGAGGGGATGTCGGCCGGCTCGGCGAGCATGTTGCCGCGGGTCTCGGCGCCCGCGGCGGCGTCGTACTGGTGCTCCAGGCCCTGGACGAGGGCGACCAGATCCTCGTCGCCCTCCTGGATCTGGCGGTCGATCTCGGTCTGCGTGCGGTGGGCGTCCGTGCGCAGGGCGTGCGCGATGCCGGGCAGGACCAGCCCGGTCGCCGCCGTGATGGCCTCCAGGACGGTCAGCGCCGCGTCCGGGTACGGAGAGCGGGCGATGTAGTGCGGCACGTGCGCGGCGACGCCCAGGACGTCGTGTCCGGCCTCCATGAGGCGGTACTCGACCAGGGCCCCGGCGCTGCCGGGCACCTGCGCCTCCTCGAAGGGACTGCGGTGGCCCGGGACCAGGTCGTTGCGGTTGCCGTGCGGGGTGAGGCCCACGGGGCGGGTGTGCGGGACGCCCATGGGGATGCCGTGGAAGTTCACCGACAGGCGCACGCCGAGGCGCTCCACGATCTGCTGGACGGCCGCGGCGAAGCGTTCCCACTCCACGTCCGGCTCGGGGCCGGACAGCAGCAGGAAGGGCGCTCCGGTGGCGTCCTGGACGAGGCGCACCTCGATGGTGGGCTCCTCGTACTCGACCCAGCGGTCGCGCTTGAACGTCAGCAACGGGCGGCGGGCGCGATAGTCCACCAGCCGGTCGTGGTCGAAACGGGCGACGACCTGGTGGGGCAGCGAGTCGAGGATCCGGTCGGCGATCTGGTCGCCGGTCTCACCCGCGTCGATGTATCCGTCGAAGTGGTAGAGCATGACAAGGCCCGCCGACTCCTGGGCGAGCGCCATGTCGACCACGGCGAGGCCCTTCGGCTCCCATGCGTACAAACCCTGCGGATCAAGCACTGTGACCGCTCCTCCTCGTGTTCGTACTGCACAACGTGGTGCAGAGCGTGGGCATTCCCGCCCACGCACCTGATCAGGCACCTCTTACGGCCTTTTCATGCACCGCCGCGCTGTGTCACCGGATTCACGACGCCAGCACGCGCGCGTGAAGGGCCGTCACCGCCTTCCGTGCGGAGGTGAACGCCCCGTGCTGCCAGGCGTCGGTGTAGCTGAGCCAGTCGCCGGCGAAGTAGACGCGCCCGGTGGGCTCGTTCAGCGGCTTGTAGCGGACGTCGTCGGGGCCGCCGGGCGTGTCGTGCCAGGCCGCTTCGAGGTGGGGTGTCTGGCGCCAGTGGTGGGAGAAGGAGGAGGCGAGTTCGGTGCGGTACTTCTCGCCGTAGATCTTCACGCCCGCGGCTACCGCCCGTTCCTCGCGCCCCTTGGGGCTGAGCTTGGCGTATGTGTCCGCGTCGCCGCCGTAGTTGTAGTAGCCGACGAGGATGCCGCGCTCACCGTGGAAGCCGTAGGACGGGTGCCAGATGTGGGTGACGTCCTGGTCGGTCTCGGTGATGCCGCCGTAGATGCGGTGGTCCAGCTCCCACCAGCGGGACCGGTATTCGAGGCCGATCTTGGCCGCGGACGACGGGGTGATCGCCTCCAGGGCGGACTGCACTGCGGAGCCGAGGTTGTGCGGCACCTTGGCGAGGATGTTGGGCGGCAGGGCGGCAACGCAGTAGTCGGCCTCGACCACCTTGGTACGGCCGCCGTGGGCGTAGGTGACGAAAACGCCTCTGCCGGTGTCGGTGATCTTCGAGACGACCGCGCCCGTACGCACCCGATGGGCGCCGACCGCCCTGGTCAACGCCTTGGGTATCTGGTCCATGCCGCCGACGGGCTGGAACATCAGCATGGCCTGGTCGAAGCCGCACTCGAAGGAGAAGTACCGTCCGACGCCGCTGGCGAAGACCTCGGAGGCGCTGGGGACGTCCCCGAGCAGCACCCCCGGGGTCCCGGCGGCGGCCGGGACGGTCGTGTACCCCCGCCGCTCCCCGCCCTCGTATGTCAGTTTGTCGCCGAGCTCGCCCCAGTCCTCCAGGAAGGCGACGAGGCGCTCCTTGTCGTCGGCCGTCAGCTCCCCGTCCAGCGCACCCTTGTTCGTGGCCTTGGCGAGCAACTCCGAGACATAGCCGTAGACATCGGCCTTGGCGGTGCGGTACCGCTCGGGCTTCGCCATCCCGGCCGACTCGTTGTAGATGTAGGCGTCGGCGTTCACGTTGGTGAACACCTCGAGGGGGACGCCGAGTTCACGGCAGTAGTCGAGGGTGACCATCCACTGAGGGATGCGGGCGGGGCCCGCGTTCAGGTAGTGGCCGTCGGTGAAGCGGGCGGTCTGCCGGTTGCCGTAGAGGTCGGTCGTGGTGTCGCCGCCGCGCACGGTGAAGTTGCGGCCGCCGGTGCGGTCCCTGGCCTCGAGGACCGTGCAGTCGTAGCCCGCCTTGCCGAGTTCGTACGCGGTCGTCAGCCCGGCGATGCCGCCGCCGATGACGACCACCTTGGCGGCGCCGCGTCCGGTGAGGGTGAAGTCGCTCGCGTTCAGGGCGCGGAAGGGCTGTTCGCGCCGGGCGGCCTGCGCGGTGGGCGCGAGGCCGAGGGCTCCCATGGTGGCGAACATGGCCCCGGCGCCACCGGTGACACCGACGTTCCGCAGGAACGAACGCCGGCTGGTACCGGGCCCGTTGTGAGTCTGTGCCATGTGTTCGGCTCCCCTTTCCGATCATGAATGACCGGGGAAGCCTCCCAGTGGCCGGTTACGGCCCGTCGGCTACTCGTGTATCCCACACGTTTCTGCAAGGGTGGCGGCGCGGGACGCGCTGAGGGCCCGTACCCCCACAGGGGTACGGGCCCTCAGCTCATGAGCTACAGCTCAGGTGATCAGCTCTGGCCGCCGGCCAGCTTCTCACGCAGAGCGGCAAGCGCCTCGTCCGAGGCCAGCGCGCCGGAGTTGTCCGCACCCTCGGAGGAGTACGAACCGCCACCGCCACCGCCGCCACCGGACGCGGCCGGAGCGGCGGGCTCGCCACCCTCGGCCTCGGCCGCAGCGTCGGCCTCGCGGGACTTGATGACCTGAGCCTGGTGCTGCTCGAAGCGCTGCTGCGCCTCGGCGTACTGGTGCTCCCAGGCCTCGCGCTGGGTCTCGTAGCCCTCGAGCCAGTCGTTGGTCTCGGGGTCGAAGCCCTCGGGGTAGATGTAGTTGCCCTGGTCGTCGTACGACGCGGCCATGCCGTACAGCGTCGGGTCGAACTCCACCGAGGCCGGGTCGGCACCGAAGGACTCGTTGGCCTGCTTCAGCGAGAGGCTGATGCGACGGCGCTCGAGGTCGATGTCGATGACCTTGACGAAGATCTCGTCGTTGACCTGGACGACCTGCTCCGGGATCTCCACGTGGCGCTCGGCCAGCTCGGAGATGTGGACCAGACCCTCGATGCCCTCGTCCACGCGGACGAACGCACCGAACGGAACCAGCTTCGTGACCTTGCCGGGCACGACCTGGCCGATCTGGTGGGTGCGGGCGAACTGCTGCCACGGGTCTTCCTGGGTCGCCTTCAGCGACAGGGAGACGCGCTCGCGGTCCATGTCGACGTCGAGGACCTCGACGGTGACTTCCTGGCCGACCTCGACAACCTCGGAGGGGTGGTCGATGTGCTTCCAGGACAGCTCGGAGACGTGGACCAGGCCGTCGACGCCACCCAGGTCCACGAAGGCACCGAAGTTGACGATCGAGGAGACCACACCGGAGCGGACCTGACCCTTCTGGAGGGTCGTGAGGAACGTCTGGCGAACCTCGGACTGGGTCTGCTCGAGCCAGGCACGGCGGGACAGGACCACGTTGTTGCGGTTCTTGTCCAGCTCGATGATCTTCGCCTCGAGCTCCTTGCCCACGTACGGCTGGAGGTCGCGAACGCGGCGCATCTCGACGAGGGAGGCAGGCAGGAAGCCACGGAGGCCGATGTCGAGGATGAGACCACCCTTGACGACCTCGATGACGGTACCGGTGACGATGCCGTCTTCTTCCTTGATCTTTTCGATCGTGCCCCAGGCACGCTCGTACTGAGCGCGCTTCTTGGACAGGATCAGACGGCCTTCCTTGTCCTCCTTCTGGAGGACGAGGGCCTCGATCTCATCGCCCACGGCGACGACCTCATTGGGGTCGACGTCGTGCTTGATGGAGAGCTCGCGGCTCGGGATGACGCCTTCGGTCTTGTAACCGATGTCGAGCAGGACCTCGTCCCGGTCGACCTTCACGATGACGCCGTCGACGATGTCGCCGTCGTTGAAGTACTTGATCGTCTCGTCGATCGCGGCGAGGAAGGCTTCCTCGTTACCGATGTCGTTGACCGCTACCTGCGGAGTGGTAGAGGTGGTCTCGGTGCTGCTCGTCATGTGGGAAAGGGCTCCGGTACGGACAGTGAGTCGTAGGTACTGCTTACGCCGGGAGCCTGTTTCGCTCTGAAGAAGCCGGACAGCCAAGGAAGCGCCTCACCAGAAACTGGTGATGGCGCCTCGACAACCGAGGGGACATACAACAGATGCGAGCGCAGCCTGCTACGTCTGAGGTGCGCAGGCCCGCAGCGCAACTTGTAGCATACGGGGGCAGCCGGACAGGGTCAATGCGCGAAGGCGCACACCCGGGGCGGATCGCCGCATACCCGGCACAAAACCTGTCTCACGAGGCCACGCGGGCCTGATGGCGCCCCATTCGTGACCGCCACTGCGACACGGTGGTCGGAAGAGGCCGAAGACTAGTACGAGGGAGCCGATCATCCAAGAGCCCGAAGCGTCCGAGCCGGAAGCCACCCGGCGCACGGCCGGTGTCACGGAGAGTTCCCGGGCCAACCGGGGCTGGTGGGACCGCAACGCGGACGAGTACCAGGTCGAGCACGGCACGTTCCTCGGCGACGACCGCTTCGTGTGGTGCCCCGAGGGCCTCGACGAGGTGGAGGCCGAGCTGCTCGGCCCGCCTGAGGAGCTGAAGGGCAAGGCCGTCCTGGAGATCGGCGCCGGCGCGGCCCAGTGCGCGCGCTGGCTGGCCGCGCAGGGCGCCCGCCCGGTCGCCCTGGACCTGTCCCACCGCCAGCTCCAGCACGCGCTGCGCATCGGCGGAACGTTCCCTCTGGTGTGCGCCGACGCGGGCGCGCTGCCCTTCGCGGACGGCTCCTTCGACCTGGCCTGCTCGGCGTACGGCGCGCTGCCCTTCGTCGCCGACCCGGTGCTCGTCCTGAAGGAGGTGCGCCGGGTGCTGCGCCCGGGCGGCCGCTTCGTGTTCTCCGTGACGCACCCGATCCGCTGGGCGTTCCCGGACGAGCCGGGCCCGGAGGGGCTGTCCGTGTCCGCCTCGTACTTCGACCGCACGCCGTACGTCGAGCAGGACGACGACGGCGACGCGGTGTACGTCGAGCATCACCGGACGATCGGCGACCGGGTGCGCGACGTGGTGGCCGGGGGCTTTCACCTGGTGGACCTGGTCGAGCCGGAGTGGCCGGCCTGGAACACCGCCGAGTGGGGCGGCTGGTCCCCGCTGCGCGGGAATCTGATCCCGGGTACGGCGATCTTCGTGTGCGAACGGGACTGAACGACTGCAAAGAGGACCGCATGACAGCGCACGCGCGCGTGGGGGCCCGTTTCGGGGCGTACGACACTAGGGGGCGTGATCCGTTACGACGCTCTGGACGCCCTGCCCGTACGCGGTGCCCTGCCCGGCCTCGGCGACGCCCTGGACGGCCACGGCACCGCCGTCCTCGTCGCGCCGCCCGGTACCGGCAAGACGACACTGGTGCCGCTCGCCCTGGCCGGCCTGCTGGGCGAGGGACCGGCGCGGCGGGTGGTCGTGGCCGAGCCGCGGCGGATCGCGGCGCGGGCGGCGGCCCGGCGGATGGCGTGGCTGCTGGGCGAGAAGGTCGGCGAGAGCGTCGGATACACCGTGCGCGGGGAGCGGGTCGTGGGGCGCCGCGCGCGCGTGGAGGTCGTCACCACCGGTGTGCTGTTGCAGCGGTTGCAGCGCGACCAGGAGCTGGCCGGGGTCGACGTGGTGGTGCTCGACGAGTGCCACGAACGGCATCTGGACGCGGACACCGTGGCGGCGTTCCTGTGGGACGTGCGCGAGACGCTGCGGCCGGAGCTGCGGCTGGTGGCCGCGTCCGCGACGACCGACGCCGAGGGATGGGCGCGGCTGCTGGGCGGGGCGCCGGTGATCGAGGCGGCGGGCGTCGCGTATCCGGTGGAGGTGGTGTGGGCGCCGCCGACGCGTCCGGTACGGCCGCCGCACGGAATGCGCGTCGATCCCGCCCTGCTGGCGCATGTGGCGTCTGTGGTGCGGCGGGCGCTGGCCGAGCGGACCGGGGACGTGCTGTGTTTCCTCCCCGGCGTGGGCGAGATCGGGCGGGTCGCCGGGCAGCTGGGTGATCTCGGTGGCGTGGATGTGCTCCAGGTGCACGGGCGGGCGCCCGCGGCCGTGCAGGACGCGGTGCTGGTTCCCGCGGGGCGGCGCCGGGTGGTGCTGGCGACCTCGGTGGCCGAGTCGTCGCTGACGGTTCCCGGGGTGCGGGTGGTCGTCGACTCGGGGCTGGCCCGGGAGCCGCGGGTCGATCACGCGCGCGGGCTGAGTGCGCTGACGACGGTACGGGCCTCGCAGGCGGCGGGGCGGCAGCGGGCGGGGCGGGCCGGGCGTGAGGCACCGGGTGCGGTGTACCGGTGCTGGACGGAGGCCGAGGACGCGCGTCTGCCGCGTTTCCCGTCTCCGGAGATCAAAGTGGCCGACCTGACGGCATTCGCCCTGCAGACGGCATGCTGGGGCGATCCTGAGGCCTCTGGGCTGGCGCTGCTGGATCCGCCGCCGGGTGGGGCGATGGCGGCGGCGCGGTCGGTGTTGACGGCCGTGGGGGCGGTCGACTCCGCCGGGCGGGCCACGGAGCGGGGGCTGCGGCTGGCTCGGCTGGGGCTGCATCCCCGGTTGGGGCGGGCGCTGCTGGACTCGGCCGCGGTGGTGGGGGCGGGGCGGGCCGCCGAGGTGGTCGCGCTGTTGAGCGAGGAGGCGCCCCGGGAGTACGGGGACGATCTGGCGGCCGCGTTGCGGGCCGCACGACGCGGGGGTGACGCCTACGGGGCACGGTGGCGGGCGGAGGTCCGGCGGCTGCGGGCCGTCGCCACGGACGTTTCCCAGCCGCCCGCGCGTGTCGAGGGCTGGTCGGGTAACGCCGGTGAGGACGGTCTCGTCGGGCTCGTCGCCGCTCTCGCCTTCCCCGAGCGGGTCGCCAAGGCCGACGGCGGTTCCTACCTCATGGTCTCCGGAACACGTGCGGAGGCCGGCGAGGGCACCGGCCTGCGGGGCGCCCCCTGGATCGCCGTCGCCGTCGCCGATCGCCCCGTCGGCAAGGGGCACGCGCGCGTGCGGCTCGGGGCGGTTGTGGACGAGGGCGTTGCCCGGCTGGCGGCGGGGACGCTGGCGCAGACGCGGGACGAGGTGCACTGGGCCGACGGGGACGTCGTGGCGCGGCGGGTCGAGCGGCTGGGGGCCGTCGAACTGGCGGTGCGTCCGCTCAAGAACGCCGATCCCGCCCTCGTACGGGACGCGCTCCTTGAAGGGCTGCGGCAGGAAGGGTTCGGGTTGCTGCGGTGGTCGGCCGAGGCCGTCGTACTGCGGCAGCGGCTCGCTTTTTTGCGACTGCATCCAGGGGAGCCGTGGCCCGATGTCTCGGACGATGCTCTCCACGCGCGCGTGGACGAGTGGTTGGAGCCCGAGCTGGGGCGGGCGCGACGGCGGTCCGATCTCGCGCGGATCGATGCCGGGGCGGGGCTGACCCGGCTGCTGCCGTGGGCCTCGGGCGACGCCGGGCGGCTCGACGAGCTGGCGCCCGAGCGGATCGCCGTACCCAGCGGCTCCAGGATCAAGGTCGATTACGGCAATCCCGAACAGCCCGTTCTCGCCGTGAAGTTGCAGGAGATGTTCGGATTGCAGGAGTCTCCCTCCGTGGCGGGGGTTCCCCTCCTCGTCCATCTCCTCTCCCCCGCCGGGCGGCCCGCAGCCGTCACCGCCGACCTCGCCTCCTTCTGGAAGGACGGCTACAAAGGCGTACGGGCGGAGCTGCGTGGCCGGTATCCGAAGCATCCGTGGCCCGAGGACCCGGCGGGCGCGGAGCCGACGCGGTTCACCAAGGCGCGGCTCAGGCGGTGACGGATTCCGGTTCTGCGGCGTCCGTCCGGGTGGGGTCGGCCGGGCGGCGGCCGCGGGCCTCCAGGTACAGCGACAGCGACAGGAGCAGAACGCCCAGGACCAGGAAGCCCCAGGGCAGGTACGAGGTCATCAGCACGACCAGCGTGCGGTTGGACTTGACCAGGTCGACCGTGTACTCGATGTAGTCCTCGCGCATCTTCACGTGGCCGGCGAACGCCGTCACCTTCTCGCGGCCGCCGAGCAGGCTGCCGCCGCGCAGTTCCTCCTTGTGGATCTCCTCGCCGTAGACGGGGGCGCCGGTCAGCGGTTCGACCCAGAACTTGCGGACGGTGGTGTACCAGCGGGTGGTGCCGGTCTCGGCGACCGACTCGGGGGTGATGCCCGCTACGGGCAGGGCCTTGGGGAAGGGCACCTTCGTCCAGGGGATGGTCTGCTCGAAGTAGTAGACCTCGACGCCCCGGAAGTCCTGGGTGCCCTTGTAGTGGATGGGGGCCGTGATGCGGGCCTGGGCGTCGAAGTACTCGTAGTCCCGTTTCTCCGTCAGGAACGGCCACTTGAACTCGAGGCCCTCGCGCTTGACCGGGTCGCCGTCGACCATCTCACCAGTGGCATGGACGGGTTCCTGGGTGTGGGCGTCGAAGATGTACCGCTCGGGGACCTTGGAGACCATCTTGCCGTCGGGGCCCTGGACGTACGACAGGCCGTCCCAGACGACGACGTCCTTGCCGGCGGTCTTCTCGATCTTCTCGGAGGCCTCCACGTTGCCCTTGAGTGTCTGTACGACGGTGACCTTGGGGACCTTCTTCGCCTTCATCGAGCCGTAGTCGAGGAGAGTGGCGTCCTTCGCCTCCAGGACCATGTCCTGGTACTGGTTCGCCGGGATCTTGGCCAGCCGCGGGAAGGCGTACCAGCGCAGCAGCGGGGACAGCGCCGCGAAGAGCACGGCGAGGGCGAGCAGGACGAGACTGGACTTTCGGCGCATCTCGGTCTCCCTCGCGAGTCGTTACGGGTGTGCGGGCACCGTCGTCAACAGCGGTTCAGGGGACGTGTCGCCCGTCGGAGCGCCCATGGCCGTGATGGTGAGGACCAGGGCGAACGCGACGGCGAGACCGGTCGCGGCGGCGATCAGGGCGCGCATGCCTGCCTCCGGGCGCTGGAACTGATACATCGTCAGGTCCGGCACCGTAGCAACGCGCGGGCGAGATGAGAACACGTTGCACACACAACGACGGCGCCCCCTTTGGAGAGGGCGCCGTCGTCGTCGTACGGAGTACCGCTATGCGGAAGGGCTGGGCGACGGGCTCGGGGACGCCGTCTCCGCCGCCGCCACGGTCAGTGTGACGTTCAGCGCCGCGCCGCCCGCGGTGGTGATGCGGAGCATGTACGTGCCGGTGGTGTCGTCCGCGTACAGCTTCGGCAGCTTCAGCACACCGTTGGCGTCCGTCTCCAGACCGGTCAGGGTGCGTACGGTATTGCCGTCCGCGTCCTTGAAGTAGGGGCCCTTGTCGTTCTCGGTCGGGTCGAGCGCCGACTTGATCAGCGTGGCGGTGGCGGCCACCTTGTCGGCGACCGCGCCCTGGTAGGTCGCCTTGACCTCGACCTGCTCGGCGAACTCGCCGCCCGGGACGCAGGTCAGCGCGGTGTCGCTGGTGCGGGTGAGGGTGTCGGCGGCGCGCTCGGTGACGGTGGCCGTGTAGTCGAGACCGGTGAGGAAGCGGCCCACGACGGTCACGTGGACGGTGAAGCCGCCCGTCTTCTCGCCCGCCTTGAGCGCGGGTGCGACGGCCACGCCGGTGCTGTTGGTGACGACCGTGGCGACGCTCTCACCGCCGGTGAAGGTGGTGTCGGTGTCGCCGACGATCGTGAAGCGGATACGGACCTTGGCGACGGCCGCGCCGGCCTTGGTCTCGGCCCGGGTGCTGACCTTCTCCGTGAACGCGTCGCCCGCCTGCGCGGTGAGCTTGGCCGTGCCGGCGTCCTCCAGGTGGTCCACCGTGTCGGTGGGGGTGGGGGGCGTCGACGGAGGCGTGGTGTTCGGCGGGGTCGTCACGGGCGGCTTCGGGTTCGGGGTGTCGGTCCCGGGCTTCTGCGGCTTGGGCGTGTTCGAGGCCGGGGGCGCGGGGCGAACCGTGTCGTTGCCGGTGTTGCCGTCGCTGCGGTTGCCGGGCAGGGTGCCGGTGCCGTCCGGGACCTCGTGAGTGCCCTTGCGGTAGTACTCCAGCCACGACAGGACCGTGTTCAGGTAGTCCTGCGAGTTGTTGTAGCTGAGGATCGCGCTGTTGAGGTCGGCCTGGGTGGACAGGTCCCAGCCGAAGCGGCACAGGTAGTGGCCGGCCGCGAGCGCGGCGTCGTAGACGTTGTTGGGGTCCTTCTTGCCGTCGCCGTTGCCGTCACGGCCCGCCCACTGCCAGGTGGAGGGGATGAACTGCATGGGGCCGACGGCCTGGTCGTACGAACTGTTGCCGTCGTACGCGCCGTTGTCGGTGTCCTTGATGAGCGCGAAGCCGTTGCCGTCGAGCTGCGGGCCGAGGATCCGGGAGATCGTGGTGCCGTTCGCGTCGACGTTGCCACCACGGGCCTGACCCGACTCCACCTTGCCGATCGCGGCGAGGAGCTGCCAGGGCAGGTTGCAGCCGGGCTTGGCCGACTGCAGTTCGGAGGCGGCCTTCTTGTAGGCGTCGAGGACGGTCGCGGGGATGCCCGCCTCGGTCTCGGGCCGGGTTGCGGGCGTGCCGATGGTCGGGGAGGGGTTCGGGCTGTTGAGCGGCGGCAGGTCCGTGTAGTACGGCGAGTTGCCGGTCGCGCCGCCGTCCTCGACGGTCGCGTCGGGCACGGCGTCGGCGCCGGTGGTGGCCGGTCTGCTGCCCTGGTCGTCGGCCGTCGCGCCCGGTCCCTGCGAGGCGGACAGGGCCGCGACCGCGAGCGCGGCCACGGCGGTGGTTGCCGCACCCTTGCGCAGCCTCCTGCCGAATTGCGCCGCCATAAAGTGAACCCCTCCCGTGGACGCCCGAGCGCCCGTCTGTGTCGGCCGTTCCGTCTGTCCTGCGTTCCATCTGTCGTACTCGACCTGTTGTGACGGTCGAGCCGCCATGAGGGTTGCCCCCGGCGGCGAGGTTCATTTTCCTGTCCGACCGCGCTCACCGGCACGGCGACCCGTGTGACCCTACGACAACTTCCTTTCCTCGGGCACCCGTTCGTGCCCGATTTTCACCGATTGGCCATGTGCGATCGTGGCGTGATCAGTCGTTCGTACATAAGGAGCCCCGTTGCCGTTCACTCTGAGCCATGCGGCAGCCGTGCTGCCCGCCGTGCGCACCGACGGAACCGGCCGGGGCCGGCTGGTGCCGGCCGTGCTCGTGGCGGGTTCGTTCTCGCCCGACATGACCTACTACACGGCGAGTGTTCTGTCCGGGGCGATGGAGTTCGGCGCCTTCACGCACTCCTTACCGGGCGTCTTCACATTCGACGTACTGGTCGCCTGGGCGCTGGTCGGGCTGTGGCTGCTGGTGCGCGAGCCGCTGGTGGCACTGCTGCCGCCGGCCCGGCAGGGCCGGGTGGCGGCGCTGTCGCGCTGCGGGGCGCCACGCGCGCGCGTGCGGCCCTCTTCGGTGGCGTGGTGGTACGTGTCCGCCGCGCTCGGAGCGCTGACCCACGTCGTGTGGGACGCCTTCACGCATCTCGACCGGTGGGGGATGCGGGTGTTTCCCGTTCTGGGCGAGACGGTGGCGGGCTCCCCTTTGTACTGGTACCTGCAGTACGGCGGTTCCGCGGTGGCCGCGGTCGTGATCGCCGTGTTCGTCGCATACGCGCTACGGCGGACCCCTGCGGCCGAACCGGTGGGGGTTCCGGCGCTGTCGGTAGGGGACCGGTGGTGCGCCGTCACCGTGATCGGCGGCTGCGCGCTCGTCGGCGCGGTGCAGCGGGCGACGGAGTGGTGGGAGCACCGGAGGTCCGCCGCGAAGCCCTGGGAGCTGATTCCGGCGCTGTGCTTCGGGGCGGGCGCCGGACTCGTCCTGGGGGGCCTGTTGTACGCCGCGGGCGTCAGGGTGTGGCGTCCGGCCCCGGTGCCCGGCGGTCCGGGCGTGGGCGAGGCGGAGCGCCGGTCGGCCGCTCACTGACGGCGGTGAACACCGTGAACGCGGGCGTCGGGCGGGACCGGCGCAGCAGCGCGAGCACCAGCACCGGGTAGCCGCGCCGCAGAACCGCCCACAGTCGCCGGACGGCCGCCTCGCGCTCCTGCCGTACGCCCTTCCGCTCACGCCACTCGCGCCGGTCGCGCCGGCGCCGGGTGCCTGCGGCGGCGTGACGCAGGGCTGTCCCGAGGTCGGCGGGGAGGCGGGCGGTGCGGGCAGTGGCCGCACGGCGGAGGGTTTTCGCCAGGTCGGCGGGGATACGGTCGGTGCCGGTCGTGGTCACGCGGCGGAGGCTTGCCGCCAGGTCGGCGGGGACGGTGAACCTCGCCCGGCGCAGGACCATGGCCAGGTCGGTGGGGATGCGGGCGGTGCTTGCAGCGGCCGCGAAGGCCGGGAGCGGCGGTGGGGGCGGTACAGGCGGGGCCGTCTCGGCGTGCGCCTTTGCCTGCGCCCGTGCGTGGGCCGTCCGGCGGTGGAGCATGCGTATACCCATGCCCGCATCCTGACGGGCGGGGGCGCCTTGGGGCGTCTTCGCGGGGGCCACGCGAGTGACGGTCTTTCCGGGGGTGTGGCTGAGGTTGTGCGGGTGGGCGGGCAGGGGTGCGGTTGGTTCGGCACCGCCGGCGCGCGTTGGACGGGTGCTCGCGTTGCGGCGGAGATTCGGCCGCCGGCACAACTGTGGGGCGCCCTGTGTACCGGCCGCATGTTGCGCCGAGCGCTCCTTGAACCCGGTGCCTGAACCCGAGACGCTCTGCCCCCGCGCCCACCCCCGGCATGAGCCGCCAGTCGGCCTTCGAAGCGGCGGGGCCCCAGGCCGAGCCCCCTCGAACCAGACTCTCTGGCCGAACGCCTTCCAACCGGCCGAGCACCCTCGAAACCGGCACGAACCCCCAGGCGGGACGCGATCCAAACCCAGCCTGTGCTGGGCCGGGCCCGTTCCGGACCCAGCGTGTGCTGGACCGCGGCCTACGCCCGGCACGTCCCGGATCGTCGGTTCTCGAGGCGGGCGGATGCCCACGGCGGCGGAGGGCTCGTCGTCGCATCGCGGGCCACGAGAGGACCCTCCGTCCGACCACCGGAGGTCAGTGCGCTGCCGATTCCCAGTCCGGACCGACGCCCACCGAGACGTCCAGGGGGGCTCGGAGGTGGACGGCGTTGGCCATTTCGTGGCGGACGAGTTCCTCGGTGGCCGCTCGCTCGCCGGGGGCGATCTCCAGGACGATTTCGTCGTGGACCTGGAGGAGCATGCGGGACTTGAGATCCGCCTTCTCCAATGCCTGGCCCACCTTCAGCATGGCGATCTTGACGATGTCCGCGGCCGTGCCCTGGATGGGCGCGTTGAGTGCCATGCGCTCGGCCGCCTCGCGGCGCTGACGGTTGTCGCTGTTGAGGTCGGGCAGGTAGCGGCGACGCCCGAAGAGTGTCGCCGTGTAACCCGTCGCCCTGGCCTCGTCCACGGCCCGGCGCAGATAGTCCCGTACGCCGCCGAAACGCTCGAAGTAGGCGTCCATCAGGCCTCGGGCCTCGCCCGCCTCGATGTTCAGCTGCTGGGAGAGGCCGAAGGCCGACAGGCCGTACGCCAGGCCGTACGACATCGCCTTGATCTTGCGGCGCATATCCGCGTCCACCGCGGTGGGCTCGACCGCGAACACCTGCGCGGCGGCCGTCGTGTGCAGGTCCTCGCCGGAGGTGAACGCCTCGATCAGGCCCGCGTCCTCGGACAGGTGGGCCATCACGCGCAGTTCGATCTGGCTGTAGTCGGCCGTCATGAGGGATTCGAAGCCCTCGCCGACGACGAAGCCGCGGCGGATCGCCCGGCCCTCGTCGGTGCGGACGGGGATGTTCTGCAGGTTCGGGTCCGTCGAGGAGAGCCGGCCGGTCGCCGCCACCGTCTGGTTGAAGGTGGTGTGGATACGGCCGTCCGTCGCGATCGTCTTGATGAGGCCCTCGACGGTGACGCGCAGCTTGGCCTGCTCGCGGTGCCGGAGCATGATCACCGGCAGTTCGTTGTCCGTCTGGCCGGCGAGCCACGCGAGGGCGTCGGCGTCGGTGGTGTAGCCGGTCTTGGTCTTCTTCGTCTTCGGCAGGGCGAGCTCGCCGAAGAGGACCTCCTGAAGCTGCTTGGGCGAGCCCAGGTTGAACTCGTGCCCGGCCGCCGCGTGCGCCTCCTTCACGGCCTGCTGGACGGCGCCCGCGAACATCTGCTCCATGGCCTCGAGGTGGGCCCGGTCGGCCGCGATGCCGTGCCGTTCCATCCGGGCCAGCAGGGCGGAGGTGGGCAGCTCCACGTCACGCAGCAGGTCGGCGGCGCCGACCTCCTGGAGGCGGCTCTCGAAGGCCTCGCCCAGGTCGAGGATCGCGCGGGCCTGGACCATCAGGGCCTCGGCCTCGGCACCGTCGTCCGTGCCGAAGGCCAGCTGCCCGTCGGCCGCCGCGGCCGGTGCCAGCTCCCGGTGCAGGTACTCCATGGACAGGGCGTCCAGGTCGAAGGAGCGGCGGCCCGGCTTGACCAGGTAGGCGGCGAGCGCGGTGTCCATGCGCACGCCCTCGACCGTCCAGCCGTGCTCGGCGAAGACTCGCATGACGCCCTTGGCGTCGTGGAGGATCTTCGGCCGGTCCGCGTCGGCGAGCCAGGCCGCGAACGCCGTCTCGTCGGCCTCGTCCAGCTGGGTCGGGTCGAACCAGGCGGCCGCTCCCTGGGCCGCGGCGAGCGCGACCTCGGCGACCGAGCCGGTGCCGAGCGCCCAGGTGTCGACCGTGGTCATGCCGAGGACCTCGGTGGCGTGCTCGGTGAGCCACGGGGCCAGCTCGCCGGTGCCCAGCACGGTCCCGTCCAGCTCCACGCCGCCCGTGACGACCGGGGTCGTCTCGGCCTCCTCGGCGCCCGGGTCGACGGCCAGCAGCCGCTCCCGCAGCGACGGGTTGCGGATCTCCAAGGTGTCGAGAACCATCGCGAGAGCCTTGCGGTCGTACGGTGCCCGCTCCAGGTCGACGACCGTCTTCGGCAGCTCGACGGTGCGCACCATCTCGGTCAGCCGCCGGTTCAGCTTGACGGCCTCCAGGTGGTCGCGGAGGTTCTGCCCGGCCTTGCCCTTGACCTCGTCGACGCGCTCCACCAGTTCCGCGAACGAACCGAACTGGTTGATCCACTTCGCGGCCGTCTTCTCGCCGACACCCGGGATGCCGGGCAGATTGTCGGACGGGTCGCCGCGCAGGGCCGCGAAGTCCGGGTACTGCGCGGGCGTCAGCCCGTACTTCTCGACGACCTTCTCCGGCGTGAACCGGGTCAGCTCGGAGACGCCCTTCGTCGGGTACAGCACCGTGGTGTGCTCGCTGACCAGCTGGAAGGAGTCACGGTCGCCGGTGACGATCAGCACCTCGAAGCCCTCGGCCTCGGCCTGTGTGGCCAGGGTGGCGATGACGTCGTCCGCCTCAAAGCCGTCCACCGCGAAGCGGTGCGCGTGCATCGCGTCCAGCAGCTCGCCGATCAGCTCGACCTGGCCCTTGAACTCGTCCGGAGTCTTGGAGCGGTTCGCCTTGTACTCCGTGAACTCCTCGGAGCGCCAGGTCTTGCGGGACACGTCGAAGGCCACCGCGAAGTGTGTGGGCTCCTCGTCGCGCAGGGTGTTGGCCAGCATCGACGCGAAGCCGTAGATCGCGTTCGTCGGCTGGCCCGTCGCCGTCGTGAAGTTCTCCGCGGGCAGCGCGAAGAACGCGCGGTAGGCCAGCGAGTGCCCGTCCATGAGCATCAGGCGGGGCCGGCCGCCGCCGGAGGTGTGTGCGGTCGTCTTCGATGCTGTTTCTGCCACGCCCCCGATCCTGCCACGCCCCACTGACAGTCGGCCGCCATCGCAAGCTCCGGCCGATGGGGCGCACGCAATGCTCACGCCCACCGCCCGCCCGGGCACGATCGTTGTCACCGGCGCGTGCGAGGATCGGAGAGGTAGTTCACATGCGTCGGCGAAGGAGAGCGCGCGATGGCCAGCAAGCCGCCCAAGGCAGATCCGGTCCAGGACGCGCCGCAGGTCGCCGAGCCGAAGCACGCGGCCGCGGGGATCCCGGCCATCGGTCACACCCTGCGCATCGCGCAGCAGCAGATGGGCGTCAAGCGCACCGCGCTGACCCTCCTGCGCGTCAACCAGAAGGACGGCTTCGACTGCCCGGGCTGCGCCTGGCCGGAGCCGGAGCACCGGCACGCGGCGGAGTTCTGTGAGAACGGCGCGAAGGCGGTCGCCGAAGAAGCCACCCTGCGCCGGGTCACCCCGGAGTTCTTCGCCGCGCACCCCGTCGCCGACCTCGCGACCAGGAGCGGCTACTGGCTGGGCCAGCAGGGCCGGCTGACGCACCCCGTGTATCTCCCCGAAGGCGGGGCACACTACGAGCCGGTGACCTGGGAGCGCGCCTTCGACATCGTCGCCGAAGAGATCACCGCCCTCGCCTCCCCCGACGAGGCCCTCTTCTACACCTCCGGGCGCACCAGTAACGAGGCCGCGTTCCTCTACCAGCTCTTCGCGCGCGAGCTCGGCACCAACAACCTGCCGGACTGCTCCAACATGTGCCACGAATCGTCCGGTTCGGCCCTGTCGGAGACGATCGGCGTCGGCAAGGGCAGCGTCCTGCTCGAAGACCTCTACAAGGCCGACCTGATCGTCGTCGCCGGCCAGAACCCCGGCACCAACCACCCGCGCATGCTCTCCGCCCTGGAGAAGGCCAAGGCCAACGGCGCGAAGATCATCAGCGTCAACCCGCTGCCCGAGGCCGGCCTGGAGCGCTTCAAGAACCCGCAGACCCCCCAGGGCATGCTCAAGGGCGCCGCACTCACCGACCTCTTCCTGCAGATCCGCATCGGCGGCGACCAGGCCCTCTTCCGCCTCCTCAACAAGCTCATCCTCGAGACGGAGGGCGCCGTCGACGAGAACTTCGTCCGCGAACACACCCACGGCTACGAGGAGTTCGCAACCGAGGCCCGCGCCGCCGACTGGGACGAGACACTCACCGCGACCGGCCTGTCCCAGACGGAGATCGAGGAAGCCCTGCGCATGATCCTCGCCTCGAAGCGCACCATCGTGTGCTGGGCGATGGGCCTCACCCAGCACAAGCACTCCGTGCCGACCATCCGCGAGGTGGTCAACTTCCTCCTCCTGCGCGGCAACATCGGCCGCCCCGGCGCGGGCGTGTGCCCGGTACGCGGCCACTCGAACGTGCAGGGCGACCGCACCATGGGCATCTTCGAACGCCCCGCACCCGCTTTCCTGGACGCCCTGGAGAAGGAGTTCGGCTTCGCGCCACCGCGCGAGCACGGCTACGACGTCGTACGGGCCATCCGCGCCCTGCGCGACGGCGAGGCGAAGGTCTTCTTCGCCATGGGCGGCAACTTCGTCTCCGCCTCCCCCGACACCGAGGTCACCGAGGCGGCCATGCGCCGCGCCCGCCTGACCGTGCACGTCTCGACGAAGCTCAACCGCTCGCACGCGATCACCGGCGCACGTGCCCTCATCCTCCCCACCCTCGGCCGCACCGAGCGCGATCTCCAGGGCAGCGGCGAACAGTTCGTCACCGTCGAGGACTCCATGGGCATGGTGCACGCCTCCCGCGGCCGCCTCGAGCCCGCGAGCACCCACCTGCTGTCCGAACCGGCGATCGTGTGCCGCCTCGCCCGCCGCGTCCTCGGCGAGAACAGCAAGGTGCCGTGGGAGGAGTTCGAGAAGGACTACGCCACCATCCGCGACCGCATCGCCCGCGTCATCCCCGGCTTCGAGGACTTCAACGCGCGCGTGGCGCACCCCGAAGGCTTCACCCTCCCGCACGCCCCCCGCGACGAACGCCGCTTCCCCACGACCACCGGCAAGGCCAACTTCACCGCCGCACCGGTCGAATACCCGAAGCTGCCCGAAGGCCGCCTCCTCCTCCAAACCCTCCGCTCGCACGACCAGTACAACACCACCATCTACGGCCTCGACGACCGCTACCGGGGCATCAAGAACGGCCGCCGAGTCGTCCTGGTGAACCCCGAGGACGCCCGCACACTGGGCGTCACCGACGGGACGTACGTCGACCTCGTCAGCGAGTGGAAGGACGGGACCGAGCGACGGGCCCCCGGATTCCGGGTCGTGCACTACCCGACCGCACGGGGATGCGCGGCCGCCTACTACCCGGAGACCAACGTCCTCGTCCCCCTCGACGCCACCGCCGACACCAGCAACACCCCGGCCAGCAAGTCCGTCGTCGTACGTCTGGAACAATCGGCAACCGACTGAGCGTTTGCTCAGCCAGAGCGAAGCCGTACTGATCACGACGAAACGGAGCCGGGCGCCATGGGCGAGCAGCAGCACGTGAAGTTCCCGCAGAAGGTCATCGACGAGTACGCCACGCTCGGTGTGGACCTCCTCGCGCTGTTCTCCGCCGGACACCTCGGTACGCGGATGGGCGTGCAGATCACGGAGGCGTCGGCGGAACGGGTCGTCGGGACGATGCCGGTCGAGGGGAACACCCAGCCGTACGGACTGCTGCACGGAGGCGCGTCCGCCGTACTCGCCGAGACGCTCGGCTCGGTGGGATCCATGCTGCACGGCGGCAGCTCGAAGATCGCGGTCGGCGTCGACCTCAACTGCACGCACCACCGGGGAGCGCGGTCAGGACTGGTCACCGGCGTCGCGACACCCGTCCACCGGGGACGCTCCACGGCGACGTACGAGATCGTGATCACCGACGAGGCGGAACGACGCGTCTGCACAGCTCGCCTGACCTGCCTGCTCCGGGACGTCTCACCGGCCGACGCGACCCACATGCGCGCCGCCGGCTGACCCCACGGGTCCACTGACGCGGGCGAGGCGGGTCCGGACACCCCCACCACAACCGCCCCCGCTTCCGCTTCGCCGTCTCCGTCGACAAAGGCCCGCCCGTGACCCTCCACGTCACCGGCACCTCCTCCCCCGGCCTCCACGCCCGCACCACACCCAACCGGACTTAACCGTCCACACCGCAACACCCCGCCGGATCACCGTGGAGCTCACCGTTTCCGACTGTTCGGACCTGCCCCTCAACGCCGACCTCCCCTTTCTTGACATAACGCTGCGTAACACGCGTGCAATACAGCGCCACCGTTTCATCTTCGGCGGCGCCTTCTCCCAGGATCTCTCCGGACTCCTGCACACCGCCTGCGACCCACCCACCGCACGACCAGCCCCACGGCCAAGCGGAAGTGCGAGTTCTCAGAATGCGGACCAAACGGAAACCCGGCCAAACCGTCCGAGAGCTTCCTTCCGCGAAGCGATCCCTCCATCACGTCATAACAAGAAAGTCACAAGCCAGCGTCCGACGATGCCCCTGCCCACAGACCGGGCTTAGAGTCACGGCCAGTCACCGCTCCATCGGGAGTTCGGTACCAGCGCGGCACCCGCCGCCCCCACAGGGATGGCAGTGACTGCGGAAAGGACTGATTGTGCGACGTTCCATGGTGATACTTACCTCCGTCCTCGCGACTGGAGCTCTGACGCTCACCGCCTGCGGCTCCCGTGACGACAGCGGCGACAGTGGCGACAACGGAGACGGCACCACCCTGACGATCGGCGTGGACGCCCCGCTCTCCGGCGAGAACTCCACCACCGGCCTCGGCATCCAGTACGGCGCCCAGATCGCCGTCGACGACGCCAACAAGAACAAGCTCGTCCCCGGCGTCACGTTCAAGCTCAAGGCCTTCGACGACAAGGCCCAGCCCGCCACCGGCCAGTCGAACGCCACCGCCATCACCGGCGACAAGACCGCCGTCGGCGCCGTCGGCCCCCTGAACTCAGGCGTCGCCCAGTCGATGCAGCAGGTGTTCGCCTCGGCAAACATGGTCGAGATCTCCCCCTCGAACACCAACCCCGAGCTGACCCAGGGCAAGAACTGGCAGACGGACAAGAAGCGGCCGTACAAGACGTACTTCCGCACCGCCACCACCGACGAACTGCAGGGCAGCTTCGCCGCCAACTACGCCTTCAACAAGCTCAAGATGAAGAAGGCGTTTGTCGTCGACGACAAGCAGACCTACGGCGCCGGCCTGGCGAAGATCTTCAACGAGCAGTTCAAGAAGCTCGGCGGCACCGTGGTCTCCACCGACCACGTCAACACCGGCGACAAGGACTTCGGCTCCCTCGTCACCAAGATCAAGAACTCTGGCGCCGACCTGCTCTACTACGGCGGCCAGTACGACGAGTCCGCGCTGATCACCAAGCAGATGAAGGACGGCGGCGTCAAGATCCCGCTGTTCGGCGGCGACGGCATGTTCGCCTCCACCTACATCGAGACCGCCGGCGCCGCCTCCGAGGGCGACCTCGTCACCTCCGTCGGTGTCCCCGCCGACACCCTGCCCGCCGCCAAGACGTTCATCGAGACGTACAAGGCCAAGGGCTACAAGGGTGACTACGGCGCCTACGGTGCCTACGCCTACGACGCCACCACCGCCATCATCAAGGCCGTGAAGGCCGCCGTGGACGCCAACGACGGCAAGGTCCCCTCCGACATCAACAAGCTGCGCTCCAGCGTCGTCGACGAGGTCCAGAAGTCCGACTTCGAAGGCATCAGCGGCAAGGTCGCCTTCGACCAGTACGGCGACACCACGAACAAGCAGCTCACCGTTTACCAGGTCGAAAAGGGTGCGTGGAAGGCTGTCGAGACCGGCACCGCCGACCTCGGCTGAGCCCAGGCCCCCAGCACACCTCACCACGGGCCGCGCGGAAGGGGACCCCGACCGCGCGGCCCGTTCCCACACCCAGACCCCTGCACACAAAACAGTGCATACGACCACCAGCGACATGGAGGCCATGCGGTGAACACCCTGCCGCAGCAGCTGGCCAACGGGCTGCTCCTAGGCTCGATGTACGGGCTCATCGCCATCGGCTACACGATGGTGTACGGCATCGTCCAGCTCATCAACTTCGCGCACGGCGAGATCTTCATGACCGGGGCCTTCGGCGCCCTCACGGTCTACTTCTACATCCTCCCCGACGGCACGGCGATGGCCATTGCCGTCCCCCTGATGCTGATAGGTGGCGGCATCGTCGCCATCCTCATCGCCGTCGGAGCGGAACGATTCGCCTACCGACCACTGCGCGGAGCACCACGGCTAGCACCGCTCATCACCGCCATCGGCCTCTCCCTCGCGCTCCAGGAGGTCGTCCGCAACTTCTACCCCAACGCCGACCGCGCCCGCGCCTTCCCCGGCCTCGACGCCACCCACGACATCGGCTCCATCACCATCAAGGACGCCGACATCTTCCTGATCGCCGCCGCGATCATCTGCATGTCCGGCCTCGCCTTCTTCGTCCGCAAGAGCCGCACCGGCCGCGCCATGCAGGCCACCGCGCAAGACCCGGACACCGCACAGCTCATGGGCATCGACACCAACCGCATCATCGTCATCGCCTTCGCCATCGGCGGCTTCTTCGCCGCCGTAGCCGCCGTCGCCTACGGCCTCAAGTACGGCAACATCGACTACCGCATGGGCTTCCTCATGGGCCTCAAGGCGTTCACCGCCGCCGTCCTCGGCGGCATCGGCAACATCTACGGCGCCATGCTCGGCGGCATCGTCCTCGGCATCGCCGAAACCCTCGCCTCCGCCTACATCGACGGCATCCCCGGCATGCAACAACTCGGCGGCCAGGGCTGGGCCAACGTCTGGGCCTTCGCCCTCCTCATCATCGTCCTCCTCGTGAGGCCACAAGGCCTACTCGGCGAACGCGTCGCGGACAGGGCGTGATCACGATGACCGACATCACCAGCACCAGCCCCGCCACCCGCGGCCTCATCCCCCTCCCGGAAGCCGCCGCCCGCGGCCTCCTCCTCGCCGGCGGCATCGCCACCGCCGCCTCCGCCTTCCTCGCCTGGACCTGGACCTCCAAGTTCCCCGGCGACCTCACCATCACCGGCTACCCCGGCGGCCTGCAATGGCTCACCTTCACCGCCGGCCTCCTCACCGCCCTCTTCGCCCTCGCCCACTACGGCGTCCGCGGCCTCGGCTGGCTCCTGCCCGCCCGCAACAACGCCCCCCTCACCCTCGCGGCCCTCGGCGGCTTCGGCACCACCTGGTTCACCGTCATCGCCATCACCAGCAACCTCGGCGGCGTCGTCAACCTCGAACCCGGCGCCTGGATCGCGGCCATCGCCTCCCTGCTGCCCGTCCTCGGCGCCTTCGCCCTCCCCCAGGAAGGCATCGGCAAGGACAGCACCAAGGAAAGCCTCAAGGCATACATCGCCAAACCCGACGCGATCCCCGCACCCCAGCCCCTCACCCCCTGGCTGGAACGCGCCGTCATCACCCTCGCCACCATCCTCGGCCTCGCCGTCTTCACCTACGGCATCGACACCGAGTACGGCGAACTCTTCATCGGCTACCTCATCGTCGTCGTCTTCTTCATCTGGGCCATGCACACCGCCGGCCTCATGGACCGCTTCTCCCGCATCGTCGCCCACAACCGCAGCTTCACGCTCGCCATGGGCTTCCTCGCGGCCATCGCGTTCCCCTTCACCCAGACCGACGACCACTACGCCAACATCGGCGTCAACATCCTGATCTTCGGGACCGTCGCCCTCGGCCTCAACATCGTCGTCGGCCTCGCCGGCCTCCTCGACCTCGGATACGTCGCCTTCCTCGGCGTCGGCGCCTACACCGCCGCCCTCGTCTCCGGCTCCGAGTTCTCCACCTTCTCCGGCGTCCAATTCCCCTTCTGGGCCGCCGCCCTCACCGGCGCCGCCGCCAGCCTCCTCTTCGGCGTCCTCATCGGCGCCCCCACCCTGCGACTGCGCGGCGACTACCTCGCCATCGTCACCCTCGGCTTCGGAGAAATCTTCCGCATCGCCGTCAACAACATGGACGGCGTCTCCGGACCCGACATCACCAACGGGCCCAACGGCATCCCGTCCATCCCCGACCTCAGCTTCTTCGGCTTCAACATGGGCCAAGCACACGACGTCGCCGGCTTCACCCTCGGCCGCTTCGCCAACTACTACCTGCTGATGGTCCTCATCATGGCGATCGTCGTCCTGGTGTACACCCGCGCCGCCGACTCCCGCATCGGCCGCTCCTGGATCGCCATCCGCGAAGACGAAACCGCCGCCACCGCCATGGGCATCAACGGCTTCCGCGTCAAACTCATCGCCTTCGCCCTCGGCGCCTCCCTCGCCGGACTCGCCGGCACCGTCAGCGCCCACGTCACCTACAGCGTCGTCCCGACGCCGTACCAGTTCGCCGGCTCCACCCCGCCCAACTCCGCCTTCCTCCTCGCCGCAGTCGTCCTCGGCGGCATGGGCACGGTCGCAGGCCCCCTCCTCGGCGCCGCCCTGCTCTACCTGCTGCCCGAGAAGCTCGTCTTCCTCCAGGACAAGTCGCTGCTCGCCTTCGGCGTCGCACTCATCCTGCTGATGCGCTTCCGCCCCGAAGGCATCATCGCCAACCGTCGCCGCCAGCTGGAGTTCCACGAAACCGGCCAACTCGACGTACCAGAACAAGTAACGCTGACCGACGAACCGGCCACCGTGACCAAGGCGGGGGCGTGACCACCATGACGACACCAGTACTCGAAGCCCGCGACGTCACCATGCGCTTCGGCGGCCTCACCGCCGTCCGCTCCGTCGACTTCACCGTCAACTCCGGCGAGATCGTCGGCCTCATCGGCCCCAACGGCGCCGGCAAGACCACCTTCTTCAACTGCCTGACGGGCCTGTACATCCCGACGGAAGGCACCGTCTCCTACAAAGGCACGGTCCTCCCGCCCAAGCCCCACCTCGTCACCCAGGCCGGCATCGCCCGCACCTTCCAGAACATCCGCCTGTTCGCCAACATGACGGTCCTGGAAAACGTCCTCGTAGGCCGCCACACCCGCACAAAAGAAGGCCTCTGGTCCGCCCTCCTGCGCGGCCCCGGCTTCAAGAAGGCGGAAAAGGCCAGCGAGGAACGGGCCATGGAACTCCTCGAGTTCATCGGCCTCGCCCACAAGCGCGACCACCTCGCGAGGAACCTCCCCTACGGCGAACAGCGCAAGCTCGAAATCGCGCGCGCCCTCGCCTCCGAGCCGGGCCTCCTCCTGCTCGACGAGCCGACCGCCGGCATGAACCCCCAGGAAACGCGGGCCACCGAAGAGCTCGTCTTCGCCATCCGCGACAAGGGCGTCGCCGTCCTCCTCATCGAGCACGACATGCGCTTCGTCTTCAACCTCTGCGACCGCGTCGCCGTCCTCGTCCAAGGCGAAAAACTCGTCGAAGGCACCTCCGAAGTCGTCCAGGCCGACGAACGCGTCATCGCCGCCTACCTCGGCGAACCCTTCGAAGGCGACCCCGGAGCAGCGGAGGCGGCCGAAGTAGCCGCGGCTGAGGCAGGAGCCGACGCGCAGAGCACCACCAGCACCAAGGGAGAAGCCCAGTGACCGCACTGCTAGAGGTCGAAGACCTCCGGGTCTCCTACGGCAAGATCGAAGCCGTCAAGGGCATCTCCTTCAGCGTCGAAGCAGGCCAGGTCGTCACCCTCATCGGCACCAACGGCGCCGGCAAGACCACCACCCTGCGCACCCTCTCCGGCCTCCTCAAGCCGACCAGCGGGAAGATCCTCTTCGACGGCAAGCCCCTCACCGGCGTCCCCGCCCACAAGATCGTCGCCCTCGGACTGGCCCACTCCCCCGAAGGCCGCCACATCTTCCCCCGCCTCACCATCGCCGAAAACCTCCAACTCGGCGCCTTCCTCAGGAAGGACAAGGAAGGCATCGACAAGGACATCCAGCGCGCCTACGACCTCTTCCCGATCCTGGGAGAGCGCCGCAGGCAGGCCGCCGGAACCCTCTCGGGCGGCGAACAGCAGATGCTGGCCATGGGCCGCGCCCTGATGTCCCGACCGAAGCTCCTGATGCTGGACGAGCCCTCCATGGGCCTGTCGCCGATCATGATGCAGAAGATCATGGCGACCATCGCCGAGCTCAAGTCCACGGGCACGACGATCCTCCTCGTCGAACAGAACGCCCAGGCCGCACTCTCCCTGGCCGACCAGGGACACGTCATGGAGGTCGGCAGCATCGTCGTCTCCGGGACAGGCCAGGACCTGCTGGTCGACGAGTCCGTACGCAAGGCATACCTCGGCGAGGACTAGAACACCCCCTCGGCTGCACGACGAGGCCCGCGCCCCTGAATCAGGGACGCGGGCCTCACTCGTGCGCTCGGAGGGGCCAGGTGTCAGCCCTTGCTGTTCTTCTTCTCGTCCGCGTCCTGAATGACCGCCTCGGCGACCTGCTGCATCGACATCCGACGGTCCATCGACGTCTTCTGGATCCACCGGAACGCGGCCGGCTCGGTCAGCCCGTACTCCGTCTGAAGGACGGACTTCGCACGGTCCACCAGCTTCCGGGTCTCCAGACGCAGAGTGAGGTCCGCGACCTCGTTCTCCAGCTCCCTCAGCTCCGTGAAGCGCGACACGGCCATCTCGATCGCCGGCACGACATCGCTCTTGCTGAACGGCTTCACGAGATACGCCATCGCACCGGCGTCCCGCGCACGCTCGACGAGGTCACGCTGCGAGAAGGCGGTGAGCATCAGCACCGGGGCGATCCGCTCCTCGGCGATCTTCTCCGCGGCGGAGATACCGTCGAGCTTCGGCATCTTCACATCAAGGATCACGAGGTCCGGCTTGTGCTCGCGGGCAAGCTCGACGGCCTGCTCGCCGTCACCGGCCTCGCCTACGACGCTGTAGCCCTCTTCCTCCAGCATCTCTTTGAGATCGAGGCGGATCAGGGCCTCGTCCTCGGCGATGACGACACGGGTCGTCAGCGGAGGCACGTGCGACTTGTCGTCGTCGGGCGCGTCTACGGGCTGGGGCGACTCGGGGGCGGTCACGGGGGCTCCTTGTTACGGGCCGGGCGTAGTGCTGCGTATGCAGCCTACCTAGAGGCGGGGACCTGCGGTGACCCGGTACACTCTCGACAGTGCCCAGCCGGGTTGGCGGAATCGGCTTACGCGGATGTCTCAAACACATCTGTCCGAAAGGACATACGGGTTCGAATCCCGTACCCGGCACCGTTGAAGCGGAGGCTCACGTTCGCGTGAACCTCCGCTTTTTGCTACATACGGCGACGATCAGTAACCCAAAGTGGCCATATGTACGACATCAGCACACGTAAGCGAGCCCTCGCGCTGGTGAGCCAGGGACGCAGCCTGAATTCCGTCAGCAAGGAGACGGGGATATCTCGGGCAGCAATCCGCTCCTGGCAAGTGCGCATCGAACCGCTGCCACGCATGCAAGTGCAGGCCAGTCCGTGCATCCGCTGTCAGTGCGCCCCGGAACCGCCCGAGAACGCAGCGGCGTACTCCTATCTCCTCGGTCTGTATCTCGGCGACGGCTGCATCAGCGCTCACCCGCGCACCGGGCACTACCTCCGCATCGCCTGTGCAGATACATGGCCCGGTCTGATGGATGCCTGTGAGGCCGCCATGCGCGCGGTCAACCCGACGGGCAACGCCTACCGCGTCCAAGCACAGGGCTACGTGTCTGTAGTCAGCTACAGCCAACACTGGCCCTGCCTCTTCCCCCAGCATGGGCCCGGCAAGAAGCATGAGCGCGCCATCAACCTCGCACCCTGGCAACAGCACATCGTTGACGCCTACCCCTGGGAGTTCATCCGCGGCCTCATCCATTCCGACGGCTGCCGCATCACCAATTGGACAACCCGGCTCGTAGCCGGTGAGCGCAAGCGTTACGAGTACCCGCGCTACTTCTTCACCAACGTCTCCGCTGACATCCGGCAACTGTGTACCGACACCCTCGACAAGCTCGGCGTCGAGTGGACTCGGTGCACACGTAACGGCATCCCGTTCAACATCTCCATCGCCCGCAAAGCCTCCGTAGCCCAAATGGACGCCCACGTAGGTCCCAAACACTGACCCCCCTACTTGTCGTCCTCCCCGATGTGATGCACCCGGACCAGGTTCGTCGACCCGGAAACCCCGGGCGGGGAGCCGGCCGTGATGACGACGATGTCGCCCTGCTCGCAGCGGCCGTACTTCAGCAGCAGCTCGTCGACCTGGTTGACCATCGCGTCCGTGGAGTCCGCGTGCGGGCCCAGGAAGGTCTCCACACCCCACGTGAGACTGAGCTGGGACCGGGTCGCCTGTTCCGGCGTGAAGGCCAGCAGTGGGATCGGTGAGCGGTAGCGCGACAGGCGGCGGACCGTGTCGCCGGACTGGGTGAAGGCGACGAGGAACTTGGCGCCCAGGAAGTCGCCCATCTCTGCCGCCGCTCGGGCTACCGCTCCGCCCTGGGTTCGTGGTTTGTTGCGTTCGGTCAGCGGCGGGAGGCCCTTGGCGAGGATGTCTTCCTCCGCCGCCTCGACGATCTTCGCCATGGTCGTGACCGTCTCGATCGGATACTTGCCGACGCTGGTCTCGCCGGACAGCATCACCGCGTCCGTGCCGTCGATGACCGCGTTGGCCACATCGCTCGCCTCCGCCCTCGTCGGGCGCGAGTTGTCGATCATCGAGTCGAGCATCTGGGTCGCGACGATGACCGGCTTGGCGTTGCGCTTCGCGAGCTTGATAGCGCGCTTCTGGACGATGGGGACCTGCTCGAGCGGCATTTCGACGCCCAGGTCGCCTCGCGCGACCATGATGCCGTCGAAGGCGGCGACGATGTCGTCGATGGCGTCGACTGCCTGGGGCTTTTCGACCTTGGCGATGACGGGGAGGCGGCGGCCTTCTTCGTCCATGATGCGGTGGACGTCGTCGATGTCGCGGCCGGTGCGGACGAAGGACAGGGCGATGACGTCGAAGCCGGTGCGCAGGGCCCAGCGGAGGTCGGCTTCGTCCTTGTCGGAGAGGGCGGGGACGGAAACCGCGACGCCCGGGAGGTTCAGCCCTTTGTGGTCGGAGATCATGCCCCCTTCGACCACGGTGGTGTGGACGCGGGGGCCGTCGATGCCGGTGACGTCGAGGCAGACTTTGCCGTCGTCGATGAGGATGCGTTCGCCGGGGGTGACGTCGGTGGCGAGGCCGCCATATGTGGTTCCGCAGGTGTTGCGGTCGCCTTCGACGCCTTCCTCCACGGTGATGGTGAAGGTGTCGCCGCGTTCGAGGAGTACGGGTCCTTCGGTGAAGTGGCCGAGGCGGATCTTCGGGCCTTGAAGGTCGGCGAGGGTGCCGACGCTGCGGCCGGTTTCGTCGGAGGCCTTTCGTACGCGGTGGTAGCGCTCCTCGTGTTCGGCGTAGGTGCCGTGGCTGAGGTTGAATCGGGCGACGTCCATTCCGGCGTCGACCAGTCCTTTGATCTGGTCGTACGTGTCCGTGGCGGGGCCCAGGGTGCAGACGATTTTTGCTCGGCGCATGTTTCGAGCCTAGAGCTTACTGGTGGGTAGGGAATTGGTGGGGCGTGACGACTGAAGGGCCTTTGGGTGAAGCCTCATTGACAAGTGTTGAATTGCGCACCGGGGTGCTCCGATGAGCATTTCGGAGTACCCCGGCGTGCTCTTATGACAATGGCTGGTTACAACTGTGGTGGGGCCATGGTGAAGCGTGCGTTGACCTGGGCCTGGACGCGTTGGCGTTGGGGTTCGAGGTCGAGGGGGGCGGCGGTGGTGTCCTCGGCTGCGTAGGCGGCGGAGCGCATGCGGCTGCCGCTCGGGGCGGCGGGGTAGGCCGGCGGGGCGCTCTCGGCGCCGATGTCGGCGAGCTCGACGAGGGCGGCCAGCGAGGTCCCGAGTGCCTCGGCGTACTCCCTGGCGCGCTGGACGGCTTCTCGTACGGCTTGTTGTCGGGCCTGGCGGTGGGCGGGTGAGTCGGGGCGGAGGGCCCACCAGGGGCCGGTGACTCGTGTGAGGTCCAGGTCGGCGAGGCGGGTGGTGAGTTCGCCGAGGGCTGTGAAGTCGGTGAGTTCGGCGGTGATGTGGACGCGGCCGTGGTAGGCGTGGATGCGTTCGCCGCGGCCTTCCTTGAGTTGTGGGGTGATGGAGAAGGCGCCGGTCTCCAGTCGTTCCACTGCGTCGCCGTAGGTTTTGATGAGGTTGAGGGCGGTGGTGTTGCGGCGGGTGAGGTCGTCGAGGGCGGCTCGGCGGTCCTTGCCGCGGGAGGCGACGGTGACGCTGATGCGGGCGATTTCGGGGTCGACTTCGAGGCGTGCTTCGCCGCGGACGGCGATGCGGGGTGCGTCGGGGGTGCCGTAGGGGACGGCGGGGCGGGGCTCCTCGGATGGTGGGGTGGTCATACGTCCCACTCTGTCAGTTCTCATCTGCTTGACGCGCCTTGCTGGTCACCAGATCGAAACCTGCGGGGTCTGTTGTCGTGCGGCATGTCCGGGTCAGAATCTACGCGCGTTGTTGACCGTTCCTCGAGGAGTAGCAGACATGCCGTTGAACCGTCGGAAGTTCCTGAAGAAGTCCGCTGTGACCGGTGCGGGTGTCGCGCTGGCCGGTTCGGTGGCGGCTCCGGCGGCGGAGGCTGCGGAGGCGAAGGAGGGCTCCAGGCCTGTGAAGCGGTATGCGCTGACGGTGATGGGTACGACCGATCTGCACGGTCACGTCTTCAACTGGGACTACTTCAAGGACGCGGAGTACGCCGACGCGAAGGGCAACGCGCAGGGTCTGGCCCGGGTGTCGACGCTGGTGAACCAGGTCCGTGAGGAGAGGGGCCGCGGGAACACGCTGTTGCTGGATGCGGGTGACACGATCCAGGGCACTCCGCTGACGTACTACTACGCGAAGGTTGATCCGATCACTGCTGTGGGTGGTCCGGTGCATCCGATGGCGGCGGCGATGAACGCGATCGGGTATGACGCGGTGGCGCTCGGCAATCACGAGTTCAACTACGGCATCGAGACGTTGCGCAAGTTCGAGGAGCAGTGTGATTTTCCGCTGCTGGGTGCGAACGCGTTGGATGCGAAGACGTTGAAGCCGGCGTTTCCGCCGTACTTCATCAAGGAGTTCCGCGTGAAGGGTGCGCCGCCGGTGAAGGTGGCGGTGCTGGGTTTGACGAATCCGGGTATCGCTATCTGGGACAAGGCGTATGTGCAGGGCAGGTTGACGTTCCCGGGGCTTGAGGAGCAGGCGGCGAAGTGGGTGCCGAAGCTTCGGTCGATGGGTGCGGATGTGGTGGTCGTGTCGGCGCATTCGGGTTCGTCGGGGACTTCTTCTTACGGTGACCAGTTGCCGTATGTCGAGAATTCGGCGGCGTTGGTGGCGCAGCAGGTGCCGGGTATCGATGCGATTCTGGTCGGGCATGCGCATGTGGAGATCCCGGAGTTGCTGGTCACGAATGAGAAGACGGGTAGGTCGGTGGTGTTGTCGGAGCCGTTGGCCTATGCGGAGCGGGTGTCTTTGTTCGACTTCGAGTTGGTTTTCGAGAAGGGTCGTTGGGCGGTCGAGTCGGTTTCGGCGTCGGTGTTGAACTCGAATGCGGTCGCGGACGATCCGAAGATCACGAAGTTGTTGAAGGCCGACCATGATGTCGTGGTGGAGTACGTCAACCAGGTGGTCGGTACGGCGACCGAGGCGCTGACGACGGTGGAGGCGCGGTACAAGGACGCGCCGATCATCGACCTGATCACGAAGGTGCAGGAGGACGTGGTCAGGGCGGCGCTGGCGGGTACGGAGTATGCGTCGGTGCCGGTGATCGCGCAGGCGTCGCCGTTCTCGCGGACGTCGGAGATTCCGGCGGGTGATGTGACGATCCGGGATCTGTCGAGTCTGTATGTGTACGACAACACGCTGGTGGCGAAGTTGATGACGGGTGCGCAGATCAGGACGTATCTGGAGTATTCGGCGGAGTACTTCGTGCAGACGGCGGCGGATGCGGTGGTCGACGTGGAGAAGTTGACGAACGCGGGTGGTCGTCCGGACTACAACTACGACTATGTGTCGGGTGTGTCGTATGAGATCGACATCGCGCAGGGGGCGGGTTCGCGGATCAGGAATCTTTCGTACAACGGTGTCGCGTTGGATGACGCGCAGCGGTTCGTGTTGGCGGTGAACAACTACCGGGCCAATGGTGGTGGTGCGTTCCCGTTTGTGGCGTCGGCGACGGAGGTGTGGGCGGAGTCGACGGAGATCCGGACGCGGATCTCGGAGTGGGTGACGGCGAAGGGTGTGCTGGATCCGAAGGACTTCGCGTCGGTGGACTGGAAGTTGACGCGGGGCGGTACGCCGGTTTTCTAGGGCTCCGGGACGCTGTGCGTTCCTGGGTCTGTTCTGGGCCTCGTGTGGTGCGGGGTCTGTGTGTGAGGGGCGGTGGGAGGTTCTCCCACCGTCCTTCGGTGTTTCTAGCGGCTTTCGGTCAGGGGGGTGAGGTCCTGCGACTGTCGGGCCGGGGGGATGTGGGGCTTGGTTTCCAGGCCGAAGGTGGTGAAGGCGGTGCGGGTCGGCTGTGGGTAGGGGTCTTTTCCGGTCAGGGAGTTGAGGATGGTGGCGCTGCGCCAGGCGGCGAGGCCGAGGTCGGGGGTGCCGACGCCGTGGGTGTGGCGTTCGGCGTTCTGTACGTAGGCCGTGCCGGTGACGGAGGGGTCGAGGGCGAGGCGGAAGTGTTCGTCGACGCGGGGGCGTTCGCGGCTGTCGTGGCGGAGGTAGGGGTCGAGGCCGGCGAGGATGCGGTCGAGGGGGCGTTCGCGGTAGCCGGTGGCGAGGACGACGGCGTCGGTGGTGAGGCGGGTGCGGGTGTTCTGCTGGGTGTGTTCGAGGTGGAGTTCGATCTTGGTGGTGCCGATGCGGCCTGCGGTGCGGACGCGGACGCCGGGGGTGAGGACGGCGTCGGGCCAGCCGCCGTGCAGGGTGCGGCGGTAGAGCTCGTCGTGGATGGCGGCGATGGTGTCGGCGTCGATGGCTTTGTGGAGTTGCCATTGGGTGGTGGCGAGGTGGTCGCGGACGTTTTCGGTGAGGGCGTGGAAGTAGCGGGTGTAGTCGGGGGTGAAGTGTTCGAGGCCGAGTTTGGAGTACTCCATGGGTGCGAAGGCCTGGGTGCGGCCGAGCCAGTGGAGTTTTTCGTGGCCTTCGGGGCGGTGGCGGAGCAGGTCGAGGAAGATTTCGGCGCCGGACTGTCCTGAGCCGATGACGGTGACGTGGTCGGCGGTGAGGAAGGTGTCGCGGTGGGCGAGGTAGTCGGCGGCGTGTACGACGGGGACGGTGGGGGCGTCGACGAGGGGCTTGAGGGGTTCCGGTACGTACGGTTCGGAGCCGATGCCGAGGACGATGTTCCTGGTGTAGGTCCGTCCGAGGGCTTCGGCTTCTCCTTCTGTGTCGAGTTGGGTGAAGTCGACTTCGAAGAGGTCGCGTTCGGGGTTCCAGCGGACGGCGTCGACCTGGTGTCCGAAGTGGAGTGCGGGGAGGTTTTCGGACACCCAGCGGCAGTAGGCGTCGTATTCGGCGCGCTGGATGTGGAAGCGCTCGGCGAAGTAGAAGGGGAAGAGTCTCTCGCGGGTCTTGAGGTAGTTGAGGAAGGTCCAGGGGCTGGTGGGGTCGGCGAGGGTCACGAGGTCGGCGAGGAAGGGGACTTGGATGGTGGCGCCTTCGATGAGGAGGCCGGGGTGCCAGTCGAAGGTGGGGCGTTGGTCGTAGAAGACGGTGTCGAGTGGGGTGAGGGGGTGGGCGAGGGCGGCGAGGGAGAGGTTGAAGGGGCCGATGCCGATGCCGACGAGGTCGCGGGGTGCGTCGGGCTCGTGGCGTGGGGGGTGCGTCATCGGGGTGTGGTTCCTTCCACGAGTGTGAGCAGCCCGGTCAGGTCGTCGGGCCGGGTGTGGGGGTTGAGGAGGGTGGCCTTGAGCCAGAGGCGGCCGTCGAGGCGGGCGCGGCCGAGGACGGCTCGGCCGTGGGTGAGGAGGTGTCGGCGTACGGCGGCGACGGCGTCGTCGGTGGCGCCCGTGGGCCGGAACAGGACGGTGCTGATGGTGGGCCGGGCGTGGAGTTCGAAGGCGGGGTGGTGGTGGACGAGGTCGGCGAAGGTGTGGGCGTGTTCGCAGACCTGGTCGACGAGGGTGGCGAGGCCGGTGCGGCCGAGGGTTTTGAGGGTGACGGCGATTTTGAGGACGTCGGGGCGGCGGGTGGTGCGCAGTGAGCGGCCGAGGAGGTCGGGCAGGCCGGCGTCGGTGTCGTCGTCGGCGTTGAGGTAGTCGGCGCGTTGGTCGAGGGTGGTGAGGTCGCGGGGGTCTTTGACGGTGAGGAGGCCGGCGGCGATGGGTTGCCAGCCGAGTTTGTGCAGGTCGAGGGTGATGGTGTCGGCGGCGTCGAGGCCGGTGAGTTTGGGGCGGTGGCGGTCGCTGAAGAGGAGGCCTCCGCCGTAGGCGGCGTCGATGTGCAGGCGGGCGTGGTGGGCGCGGCACAGGGCGGCGATCTCGGGGAGGGGGTCGATGAGTCCGGCGTCGGTGGTGCCTGCGGTGGCGGCTACGAGGACGGGACCGTGCGGGCCGGGGCCGGAGAGGGTGGTGAGGGTTTCGGCCAGGGCGGCGGGGTCGAGGGTGCCGGTGGGGGCGGGGATGACCAGGGGGGCGGGGAGGCCGAGGAGCCAGGCGGCGCGGGGCAGGGAGTGGTGGGCGTTGGCGCCGTGGACGAGGCGGATGCGGGCGCCGTGGGTTTCGCGGGCGAGGAGGAGGGCGAGTTGGTTGGATTCGGTGCCGCCGGTGGTGATGAGTGCGTCGGCGGCACCGGCTTGCTGGGCGAGTGCCCGTGTCACCAGTGCTTCCAGTTCCGATGCCGCCGGGGCCTGGTCCCAGGAGTCGAGGGACGGGTTGAGGGTGGAGACGGCGAGGTCGGCGGCGGTGGCGACGGCGAGGGGTGGGCAGTGGAGGTGGGCGGCGCAGTGGGGGTGCGCGGGGTCGGCGGAGCCTTCGGCGAGGGTGTGGACGAGGTGTCGTAGGGCGTTGGGGTCGCCGTGGTCCGGGAGTACGTCGCCGACGGCGTCGCGTACGCGGGCGGCGACCGCGGTGGGGCCGCCGGCCGGGAGTGGGCCGCGGCGGGCCCGGGTGCCGTCGCGCAGGGCGTCGAGCACGGTGTCGAGCAGGGGCCGTAGGGTGTGGGGGCCGTCGGGGCCCGAGGCGAGGCTCGGTGTGCTCATGGTGGGTCCTCCGGGCGCTGGGCAGAGGGAGTTCCAGCTTGTCCGCGAATGCGTGGTGGCGCCCGGAGAGCCCAACGATCGGAACCCGGAAGGGGGTACTGGGCGCTCCGCGGGCAGTGCCGTCGGAGCGCCGTGGCGGGGGACGTGTGGGCTCGAACTGCGGGCCGTGGGTGGCTGGTCGCGCCCACGGGGCCGAGCCGCTGATCGATCCGGTCCCGCGCCCCTGTCGGGGCGCTACACCTCCCTGACCTTCAAAGCCCGCGCCAAGTCGTCCAGCTGGTCGGCCAGCTTGCGGCGCAGTGCCGGGATCGGGTCGCCGTTGTTCAGACATTCCTCGCCGAGTCGGAGTGTCTCGGTGTCGACGGCGTGGGCCGGGAAGGCCCAGCGGCCGGCGGCCTCGGCGATGGCGGGGCCGCGGCGGGCGGCGAGGGTGACGACGTCGTGGAAGTAGCGCGGGACGTACTGCTGTAGGAGGTCGTTCTGTTCGGGTTGCCAGAAGCCCTGGGCGGTGGCGGTGAAGAGGTAGTTGGAGAGGGTGTCGTCGCTGAACATGGCCTCCCATGCCCGCTGTTTGGCGTCCTCGTCGGGCAGGGCGGCGCGGCAGCGGGTGGCGCCTTCCTGGCCGGTGGCGCTGGGGTCGCGCTGTAGTTCGGCGGTGATGGCGGCCTCGTCGGTGGCGCCGAGGACGGCGAGGCGGGCGAGGACGCGCCAGCGCAGTTCGGGGTCGAGTTCGGGGCCGCCGGGGACGGTGCCGTCGGCGAGCCAGGCGGCGATGGTGTCGGGGTGGGCGGCGACGTCGATGAAGTGGCGTACGGCGATGAGGCGCAGGCCGGGGTTGTCGCCGTCCTCGGTGCGGCGGATGAGGTCGCGGCTGAGGGCGGTGAGGGTGGCGAGGGCGGTGGGCCGCTGTTCGGGGGTGAGGTAGCGGTCGGTGACGTGTGCGGTGGCGAAGGCGAGGACGCCTTGCACGATGGCGAGGTCGGTCTCTTGTGGGAGGTGGGTGCGGGCGGCGTCGAGGTAGGCGGTGGGGGCCAGTTCGCCGTCGCGTACGGAGTCGCGCAGGGCGTTCCATACGACGGCGCGGGTGAGGGGGTCGGGCAGGCCGGAGAGGCCGGCGTTGACGCTTCGGAAGGACTGTGGGTCGAAGCGGACCTTGGCGTAGGTGAGGTCGCCGTCGTTGAGGAGGAGCAGTGCGGGGCGTTTGCCGATGGGGTGGGGGGTGGTGTGGGGGATGTCGAGGTCGAGGCGTTCGCGCAGGACGAGGTGGCGGTCCTCGTCGGTGACGTCCTGGTCGTAGAGGCCGACGGCGATGCGGTGGGGGCGGCTGCCGGTGCGGTCGATGGTGAGGGTGCAGGTGCCGTCGTCGCCGGGGGTGATGCGGGGGGTGAGGGTGTCGACTCCGGTGGTGCGCAGCCAGGTGTCGGCCCAGGCGTGGACGTCGCGGTCGGTGACGGAGGCGAGGGAGTCGACGAAGTCGGCGAGGGTGGCGTTGGCGAACTTGTGGCGGGCGAAGTGGGTGTTGATGCCGTCGAGGAAGTTTTTCTCGCCGAGCCAGAAGACGAGTTGGCGTAGTGCGGAGGCGCCCTTGGCGTAGGAGATGCCGTCGATGTTGGTGAGGGCGGAGGCGGTGTCCTCGACGGTTTCGGGGGCGACGGGGTGGGTGGAGGGGCGCTGGTCGGCGTCGTATCCCCAGGGTTTGCGGGCGATGCCGAAGTCGGTCCAGGTGTCGGTGAAGCGGGTGGCTTCGGTGAGGGTCTGGTAGCCCATGTACTCGGCGAACGATTCGTTCAGCCAGAGGTCGTCCCACCATTGGAGGGTGACGAGGTCGCCGAACCACATGTGGGCCATTTCGTGGGCGATGACCATGGCGCGGGTCTGGCGTTCGGTGTCGGTGACGGCGGAGCGGTAGACGAACTCGTCGCGGAAGGTGACCAGTCCGGGGTTTTCCATGGCGCCGTAGTTGAATTCGGGGACGAATGCCTGGTCGTAGGAGTCGAAGGGGTAGGGCTCCTCGAATTTCTCGTGGTAGCGGTCGTAGCACTGCTTGGTGATCTCGAAGAGTTCGTCGGTGTCGGCGTCGAGGTGGGGGGCGAGGGAGCGGCGGCAGTGGAGGCCGAAGGGCAGGCCGCGGTGTTCGGTGCGTACGGAGTGCCAGGGGCCGGCGGTGACGGCGAGGAGGTAGGTGGGGATGCGTGGGGTGGGGGCGGCTTTCCAGAGGCCGTCGCCGGTGTGTTCGGTGATGCTGTTGGCGAGGACGGTCCAGTCTTCGGGGGCTTTGACGGTGAGGTCGAAGACGGCTTTGAGGTCGGGTTGGTCGAAGGCGGGGAAGACGCGTTTGCAGTCGTCCATGGCGAGTTGGGTGTAGAGGTAGGTTTCGCCGTCGCTGGGGTCGGTGAAGCGGTGCATGCCTTCGCCGGTGCGGGAGTAGCGCATGGCCGCGTCGACGCGCAGTTCGTGCTCGCCGGGGGTGAGGTTTTTCAGGGGGAGGCGGTTTTCGTCGAGGGTTTCGGGGTCGAGGGGTTGTCCGTCGAGGGTGACGGAGCGCAGTTCGGCCGGCTGGACCTCGAGGAAGGTGTCCGTGGCGTCCTGGTCCGCGCGGACGGTGAACGTGATGACGGTGCGGGAGTCGAAGGTCTCGTCGCCGGTGGTCAGATCGAGGTCGATCGTGTAGCGGTGGACGTCGAGGAGCTTGGCTCGGGTCTGCGCTTCGTCGCGCGTCAGTACGGACATGCAGGACATGCTGCCTGATGCCGCTGACCTGGCACAGGGGCGGATCGGTACGCGGCCTATGTCCGGTCCTGTTCGAGCTCCTCGGTGTGCGCCCCTTGTCCGCGCTGGGTGGGGACGCGGGTGTCCGGGTGAGGCAGGGCGGGGCGTGGGGGGTGTTCTTCGGCTTCGGCGTGGTCCTTGACGAGGGCGCGTAGTTCGCGGACCTCGTGTTCGAGGGCGAGGTGGCGTTGGTGGGCGTCGAAGAGGTAGCGGACCTTGGTGCGCAGGGCCCAGGGGTCGATGGGTTTGAGGACGAGGTCGGCGACGCCGAGGCCGAAGGCGGTGGAGGTCAGTGCGTGGTCGGCGCCGAAGCCGGTGAGGAGGATGACGGGTATGTGCTGGGTCTGTTCGACGCGGCGCATGTAGCGCACCACTTCGAGGCCGCTGACGCCGGGCATGCGCACGTCGAGCAGGAGGAGGCCGACCTGGCCGCGCAGCACCTGTTTGAGGGCCTCGTCGCCGCTGGTGGCGCGGCCCAGCCGGTAGCCCAGCGGGGCCAGGGCGCTCTCCAGGGCGTACAGCGTGTCTTCGTGGTCGTCGACGATGAGGATCCTGGCATCCGACGGCATGGCCCGACGTCCCTCCCTCGTGGACAGACCAGCGTATGTCCGAGGAGCTGACGGGGTGTGCTCGTCAGCTGACAAGGAGTGCACAGCGCAGCATGCCCCTCGCGGGGCCGTGTGTCACGTCCTCGGAGGCGTCGGGCGAGGTCAATTCGCCGGTTGCGTGGATCCGTTGACGGTGTCCTCGGCGATGCGCTCGTGGTGTCTGATCACTTCGGCGATGATGAAGTTCAGGAACTTCTCGGCGAAGGCCGGGTCGAGTTTGGCGTTCTCGGCGAGGGTGCGCAGGCGTTCGATCTGCCGGGCTTCGCGGGCCGCGTCGGCGGGCGGCAGTTGGTGTCTGGCCTTGAGGTGGCCGACCTGCTGGGTGCATTTGAAGCGTTCGGCGAGCATGTGGACGACGGCCGCGTCGATGTTGTCGATGCTGTCGCGGAGCCGGGCGAGTTCCTCGCGGACGGCGGGGTCGACGTCGCCGGTTCCGTTGTTGCTGGTGGTCATGGGGGTCCACATTACGGGGCGGTCGGGCTCTCGATCATGGGTGGATCGTCCGGATCCGGTACCTGGTTGCTCCAGCCGCCGGGAACCACTCGGCTCTCCTGGGCGCGGAAGCGGACGGGGGCCATGCCGACGCGGCGGGTGAACAGGCGGGAGAAGTAGGCGGGGTCGTCGTAGCCGACGCGGCGGGCGACGGCGGCGACGGTCAGTTCGGTGGCGGCGAGGAGTTCCTTGGCGCGGCCGAGGCGGATGCCGAGGAGGTAGTCCTTGGGGCTGCAGCCGGCGCCGCGGCGGACGGCGGTGCGCAGTTCGGCGGTGGTCATGCCGTGCCGGGCGGCGTGGTCTGCGACGGACAGCGGTTTGAAGGCGTCGCGGGCGAGGGCCTTGAGGACGGGGTCGCCGTCGGGGGCGAGGTCGGCGCGGGCGCGGCGCAGGGCGACGAGGAGTTCGTGGACGGCGGCGCCGGTCTCCACTTCGAGGAGGGGGTTGTCGCGGCGGGCGGCGCGGGCGATGCGTGCGATGACGGCGCGCGGGCCGGTGGCGTCGGAGAGAGGGACGACGGGGCGGTCGGGTTCGATGTAGCCGAGTTCGGTGTACGTGGCGGTGGCGGGTCCGGTGAAGCCGACGAAGCCCTCGTCCCAGCCGGGGCCGGGGTCGGGCGCGTAGTGGTGGGGGATGCCGGGGGTGAGCCACAGCAGGGCGGGGGCGGTGACGGTGGTGCGGCTGCCGTCGGGGGCCAGGTACCAGCCGCTGCCGGTGCTGATGACGACGGCGACGTGGCTGTCGAGGGTGCGCGGGCCGACGGTGGGCAGGGCGCCGTGCTGGAGGCCGACGCCGAGGCAGACGAGGCCGAGCCGGTGGTGGGCGGGGGCGGGCGTGAAGAACCGCATACAGGTGTGGTACATCCGCGGCCCTCCGGCGGTCGTACGTGTGTCCGAGCAGCACCGATCTTTGTCCATGGACGTGATCGACGCCAGGGGGCTGGTTGTTCACCTCGGACGGCCCGGAGGACCACACGCTCTCCGGCGGTTCGATCCCCGGGGTGCTCGCCACGGTGAACTTTCGGCTTCGACCTGGGGCGTTACTGTCGGCGGGGCCGCAGCGGTCGCTGTACGTGCCGGGACCGGTACTGCGGGAGGGCACCAACGACGTATGGCTGCTGGAGTTCGAACAGGTGGCGCGGACGCGGCGCGCGCTCCGGCCCGTAGCGGCCGATCCGACCAGCGAAAATCCACCCGCGTCGCCGTAGAGTGGAAGCGGGTTCACGGCCTCTTGGGGGTACGGGCGTGGCGAACGACGGACCGGTCGAGCACGGGTATCCGCATCTGGAGACGGTGCGGGCCGCCGTCACCACGCTGTACAGGCGACTGTCGTACGACACCATCCAGACGTTCTCGACCAGCGTGGCCCCTGTCGACGTGGCGTTCTGCGACACCGACGACCTGTATCTCGGGGCACAGCGGGTGGCGCGCGAGCTGGTGCGGCACTACCGGCTGCCGGACGCCCGGATGGTGGTGAGCTTCCGGGAGATGAAGCATGCGGCGAACGTCGAACTCACCGCCGGGCCCGAGTACTTCGTCGAGCTGAACGACCGTTTCCGCACCCATCGCCGGGACATCGGCGCGGCCCTCGCGCATGAGGTGATGCACGTCTATCTGCACCGCCTGGACCTGACCTTCCCCGGCACCCGGGAGAACGAGATCCTCACCGACACCGCGGCGACCTACCTCGGTGCGGGCTGGCTGCTCCTCGACGCGTACCGGGAGGACGGGGCGTCCTCCCAGAAGCTCGGCTATCTCACCCCGGAGGAGTTCGGTTACGTCCTCGCCAAACGCGCCCTGGTCTTCGGCGAGGACCCGTCGGTGTGGTTCACCAGCCCGCAGGCCTACACGGCGTACGTCAAGGGCATGGCCCGGGCCCGCCAGGACGAACAGCAGCCCCCGCTGACGGCGGCCGGCTGGGCGGGGCGACGCCGATACGCCCGCGACCGGCGGCACGCGCCCGCGCCCGCGCCCGCGCCCGGTCCCCAGCCGGGTGTGCACTACGCCTTCTCTCCCGACAGCGGCGGCCGCCTGCGCGTCTCCTTCCCCTGCCCGACCTGCCACCAGCGGATCAGAGTTCCGGTACGGGGGAGGATGCGGGCGCGGTGTTCGTTGTGCAGGACGGTGCTGGAGTGCGACACCTAGCTGACCGAGCGCGTAGCCGGCAGAGCGTCTACTCCGTCCGCAGGGCCGTCGCCGTACGCGTCCTCGCCGCCCAGCCCGCCGGAAGCAGCGCGCCCAGCAGGGCGATGGTCAGGCCGGCCAGCCCCAGCAGCACCAGCCGCGGAGTGTCGTACACGTCGAGGACCGACGGCGGCAGGTCGGTGCCCGCCGCGTGCCCCATCACCGGCAGCACGTAGGCGTGCAGCGCGAATCCCGCCGGTACGCCGACCAGTCCGCCCAGTACGCCGATCCCGGCCACCGAGGCGAGGACGAGGCCCACGGTCTGGCGTGGCGACATGCCGAGCGCCTTGCACACGCCGAGGTCGTGGACGCGCTCGCGGGTGTCGAGGACGACGGAGTTGAGCACGCCGAGGCCGGCCACACAGACCAGCATGAGGGTGAGCAGCGCGGCCATCGCGTCCAGGATGAGGATGAAGTTGTCCTGCTGCGAGGCGGAGTTCGCACTGGCGTCGCCGCCCAGGGGCTGAACGGTCGCGGCGAGTTCGCGGGCGTACTCGGTGGCGGAGACGCCCGGCTTCACCTCGACGAGGAACACACCGGGTTCGGCCGCCGGGAAGTCGGCGAGGTTCGCGTGGATCTCCAGTTCGTCGTCCGAGGTGTCGAAGGCCTCGCCGACGATGCGCAGGGTCCGCGTCCGCTCCTGGTGGGTCACCCGTATCGTGTCGCCGATCTCGGTGCCGGTCTTCTCCAGAAAGCCCGAGGGCACGACGACCTGCCCCGCACCGGTGATCCAGTGGCCGGAGATCATCTCGTAGGCGCCGGAGCGGGAGTCTCCCTCGTAGAGGACGGCCCGGACGGTGCCGGAGACCCCGCCGACGATGGCGTCCGTCTGGGTCTTGCCGTAGTACGAGGCCGTGCCGTCCTGTGCCTCGATGGCGGCACGCACGCGTGCCGGGTCGGCGGCCGAGGGCTCGGGCGTACCCGGCGCGGGGGCGGGTCCGCCGCGGCTGACCGTCGGTCCGGTGCCGGTGCCGGTGAAGACACTGACCGCCGCCCGGTTCTCGGGGTCCTGTGCCTCGCCGACCGCGTGCAGGGACGAGGTCAGGCCCACCGCGAAGGTCGCCGCGACCGTACCGAAGGCCACCGCGAGCAGCATCGCCGCCGTGCGGACCGGGTGAGCGAAGGGCGCGGCGAGACCGTAGGTCACCGCGCGCGGCAGCGGCAGCCGGCCCGCCGCCCGGTGCGCCCACTGGCCGCGTCCGGTGCGCGGCGCGCGGCCCACCGCGATGGCCTCGACGGTGCGCAGGCGCCCGGCGCGCAGTGCGGGAACCAGCGCCGCGATCCCCACGACGAGCAGCGCGGCGGCCGGTACGACGACGTCCACCCACCAGGCGACGGTCAGTGAGGCGGTGCCGTACACCTGCTCGGTGTCGTCCAGGAGCGGTACGGCGAGCAGGTTGCCGAGGACGACGCCCAGGGCGATGCCGGCGCCTGCCGGGATGAGTGCCTGGGCGACGTAGGCGCGCACGACCTGGCGCGGGGTGAAGCCGATGGCCTTGAGGATGCCGATCCTTCGCAGGCTGGTGCCGACCGCGCCGCTGACCACACTGCCGACGATGATCAGCGACATCGCGATGCCGAGCACACCGAACGCGATGAGGAACGGGATGGTGGGTGCCGCGCCCGCGTCGGCGGCACGCTTGGTGTCCAGGTAGGACTGGGTGCCCAGGAGTGCACCGGCGGGCACGGCGGCGGTGAGCTTCTTGCGGGCGGCGGCGATCTGACCGCCCGTGTCCGCGGAGTCGAAGCGGTAGAGCATCTGGCTGGTGACCGGGGTGTCCTTCGAGGCAAGTGCCGTGACTTGTGCGGGGGTTGCCCAGGCGTCCGCGGTCCTGGCCGCCGACGTCGCGATGCCGACGACGGTCAGGGTCGGGGCGTCGGCGGCGTCCGAAGTCCTCAGGGTGGTGCCGAGCTTGAAGGCGGGGCCGGCGACCTGCGGGGTGAGCACGATCTCGCCCGGCTTCGTCGGCCAGTGGCCCAAGGACAGGTCGAGATCGTCCACGTCGGCGTGCGGGGTGGAGCGCCCGGCCAGGGTGAGGGGCGGCTGCAGGTGGCCGCCGCCCTCGTCCACCGCGCGGATCGTCGTGACGGGGTACGGTCCCGCGGTGGCCGTGACGCCGTCGAGCCGGCCGGTGGACTCCAGCTGTGCCGTGCTCGCCTTCGCCGGGTCGTAGTCCGCGGTGAGGTGGGCGCCGTCCTGCCGGGCGAAGGCCTTGTCGAAGGGGGCGTCCGCGGCGACCATCAGCGATCCGGCGACCACGGCCGAGGCCACGGCCATCATCACGGCCACCGCGATCACCACGGTCTGCACCCGTCGCCGGCCCACCCCCGAGCGGACGACCCGGCCGAGCGCGCCGGTACCGAAGCCGCTCATCGAACCGCCTCCGCGTGTGTGTCGAGGGCGAGATGACCGTCCACGAGGTGGATCGTGCGGCTCGCGCAGGCCGCCGCCAACGGCAGGTCGTGGGTGACCAGCACGATGGTCTGGCCGCCGCGGTGCAGATCGACCAGCAGGTCCCGTACGTCCTGGCCGGACGCGGTGTCGAGCGCGCCGGTCGGCTCGTCCGCGAGCAGCAGTGCGGGCCGGTTGACCAGGGCGCGGGCGACCGCGACCCGTTGGCGTTCGCCGCCGGAGAGCCGGCCGGGGTAGGCGCGGGCGTGCTGCTGGATGCCGAGCAGCTCCATGAGCTCGCCGGCGCGGGCCGCGGCCTGGCGTCGCGCGGTGCCGGTCAGCTGGGCGGGGAGCTGGATGTTGTCGGTGACGGTCAGGTCGTCGAGCAGGTTGAAGAACTGGAAGACCATGCCGATCCGTTCCCGGCGGAACCGGGCCAGCGCGTGCTCGCTCAACCGGTCGATCCGCCGCCCGGCGACGGTCACCGTGCCCTCCGTCGGCCGGTCCAGGCCGGCGACGAGGTTCAGCAGCGTGGATTTGCCGCTGCCGGAGGGCCCCGTGACGGCGAGGGCCTCGCCCTGCGCGACGGCGAGGTCGAGCGGTCCGAGGGCGGGCGCGCCGGCGCTGTCGTAGCGCTTGGCCACGCCCGCAAGTTCGATCACGTGAGTCGTTGGGGCCAGGGGAGACGTTGGGGCCAGGGAGGTCATGGGAGTCGTCCGTCCTTACGGTCGCTCGTGCCCGGTCGGGTCCCGGCGAAGGTGTCGGGTCCCGGCGAACCTAGGGGCGGGGCCTCGTCGGGCGCGTCGGCCGCGGCACCGACATGCGGACCTCCCCGCGGAGGACCCGCCGCGGGGTCATCCCTGCGAAGTACGCCTGCGGGACGGTGTCCCGGTCGTCCTGGTCGTCCAGGCGGACGCGGCCGCGGCGGACGGGCCACACAATGAGCCGATGGAGACGGAGGAGCGGCCCGGATGGCGCCGGCAACTGCGGGACGCGCTGCGGCCGGAGGCGAAGGGAGCCCCGCTGTCACGGCGGGCGGTGCGCGCCGACGTGGTGCTGGCGGTCGCCTTGACCGTGGTCGCGTTGATCGTGGCCGCGCGGTATCCCGGTGACGGGCCGGCGTTCGTCGTGCCGAGGGACGAGTACGGGGTGCCCATCCCTCCCTACCCCCCGGCACCGGGTGTGCGGGTGGCGGAGGACCAGATCTCCGCGCCGCCCTGGCCCCTCGTGCTGCTGTCGGCGCTGCCGCTCGCGGCCCGGCGCCGGTATCCGCTGGCCGCGTTCGCGGTCGTGCTGGCCGCGGCACTGGGCATCGGGGACCGTGCCACCTGGATCACTGTGCTGACCTGTGTCATCGGCGCCTACAGCGCGGTGAAGCACAGTCGCCACCGGACACTGGCGCCGGCCTGTCTGGTCGTCGCCGCGGTGCCGGCCGGCCTGGCGTTCCGGCAGACGGATCCGATCCTGCCGGGGTGGTCGAGTCCCGTGGTCGTGCTGCTGGCCGCCGGGGTGCTGGCGGGGACGGTCCGCTTCTGGCAGCGACGCCTCGCGGCCGGCCGGGACCGGTTCGCCGAGTTGCAGCAGGCGCAGGAGGAGAGCATGCGCCGGGCCGTGGAGGAGGAACGGGCGCGGATCGCCGCCGAGTTGCACGACGTCGTGACCCACAATGTGAGCGTGATGGTCATCCAGGCGGGGGCGGCCCGCAAAGTGATGGACGCGGCACCGGAGCGGTCGAAGCAGGCACTGCTGGCGGTGGAGGCCGGAGGCAGGGCCGCGATGGCGGAACTACGCCATGTGATGGGCCTGTTGGCGGCCCCGAACACCGGTCGCGCCGACAGCCCCGCCGACGGCCTGGAACCACAGCCCGGCCTCGGACAGCTCGACGCGCTGATCGAACGGGTGCGCACCGCCGGCACCCCGGTCGGCGTCGCCGTGTCGCTGCCGCCGGAGCCGCTGTCGCCCGGGGTGGATCTGGCCGCGTACCGCGTGGTGCAAGAGGCGCTGACCAACACGATCAAACACGCGCCCGGCGCAGACGCCTGCGTGACGATCGGCTACGCCGACCACTGGCTGGAGATCGAGGTCAGCGACACCGGCGCCGTCCGGGACTCCTCGGCCGAGGACGGCAACGGCCGCGGACTGATCGGGCTGCGCGAACGCCTCGCGGTCTACGGCGGTGAGCTGACGGCCGGTCCCACCCTCGCCGGCGGCTATCGGATCAGGGCCCGAGTCCCCTGGCGGGCGGCGTGAACCGGCCGCCGGCGCTGCGCGCGGTCATCGCCGACGACCAGGCCCTGGTACGGACCGGTTTCGGGATGATCCTGGCCGCGGACGGCATCGAGGTGACGGCCGAGGCGGCCGACGGGGCGGAGGCGGTCGCCGCGGTCCGGCGCACCCGGCCCGACGTGGTCCTCATGGACATCCGGATGCCACGCATGGACGGCATCGAGGCCACCCGGCGGATCCTCGCCGACAGCGATCCGGCCGGCCTGCGCGTCATCATCCTGACCACGTACGACCTCGACCACTACGTGTACGCCGCGCTCACCGCCGGAGCCAGCGGCTTCCTGCTCAAGGACGTCACGCCCGAGCATCTGGTGGCCGCCGTACGCCTCGTGCGGTCCGGCGACGCCCTGCTCGCGCCCGCCATCACCCGCCGCCTCATCGAGCGCTTCGCCCACCGCGAGGAGCCCCGTCCGGCCGCCCTCCACCGCGACCTGTCCGGCCTCACCCCGCGCGAACTGGAGGTACTGCGGCTCCTCGCGACCGGCCTGAGCAACGCCGAACTCGCGGACCGCCTGTTCCTCAGCCCCACCACGGTCAAGACCCACATCGGCCGCATCCTCTCCAAGCTGGAGCTCCGCGACCGCGTCCAGGCCGTGGTCCTCGCGTACGAGACGGGGCTGGTGGCGCCGGGGGATCCGACGGGGGACGGCTGACGCGACCGCCCCGTCCCGAGCCCCGGCCGCCCTGCTCCGAACCCCGGGGCCCTACCCCGCCCCGTACACCGCCCCCGGAACCTCGGCCTCCGCCAGCAGCTTCAGCGTGACGTCCCCCGCCTCGGCCGGTGTCCACCGGGCACCCTTGTCGGCGCTCGGTCCCGGTCGCCAGCCCTCCATGACGGTGATCCGGCCGCCCTCGGCCTCGAAGACCCGTCCGGTGACGCCCGCGCTCACGGCCGAGCCGAGCCACACCACCAGGGGCGACACGTTCTCCGGCGCCATCGCGTCGAAGCCCCCGGCGGGCGCGGCCATCGTCCGGGCGAAGGTCTCCTGTGTCATCCGGGTCCGGGCGGCCGGCGCGATCGCGTTGACCTGGACCCCGTACCGCCCCATCTCGGCCGCCGCGACCAGCGTCAACGCGACGATCCCGGCCTTGGCGGCGCTGTAGTTCCCCTGCCCGACCGACCCCAACAGGCCCGCGCCGCTACTGGTGTTGACGACCCGCGCCACCGGCGTCCGCCCCGCCTTCGCCTCCGCCCGCCAGTACGCCGCCGCATGCCTGAGCGGCAGGAAGTGCCCCTTGAGGTGGACGCGTACGACCGCGTCCCAGTCGTCCTCGTCGAGGTTGACGAGCATCCGGTCGCGCAGGAACCCGGCGTTGTTGACGAGGGTGTCGAGACGGCCGTACGTCTCCAGGGCGTTGCGTACGAGGGAGGCGGCGCCCCCGGTCGTGGCGATGTCGCCGCCGTGGGCCACGGCCTCGCCGCCCGCGGCGCGGATCTCGTCGGCGACTCGGCGGGCCGGGCCGTCGGCGCCCGGCGTGCCGTCGAGGCCGACGCCGAGGTCGTTGACGACGAGCCGGGCGCCCTCGGCGGCGAAGGCGAGCGCGTGCGCGCGACCGAGCCCGCGGCCGGCGCCCGTGACGATCACGACGCGTCCCTCGCACAGCGGCCGTGCACTCATCTCAGCTCTCCTTGTCTCCGTGTCGACGGTTGTCGGCGGTTGCGGCGTCGAGGAAGGCGGGCCGCTCCCCGCCCCCGTGGACGAGCAGCGAGGCCCCACTGATGTACGCGGCGGCGTCGGACGCGAGGAAGACCGCGGCCGCGCCGACGTCGGACGGCTCGGCCAGTCGCCCCGCGGGGACGGTGCGGGCGACGGCGGCGATGCCGTCGGGGCCGCCGTAGTGGAGGTGGGACAGCTCGGTGCGGACCATGCCGACGACCACGGTGTTCACGCGTACCTCCGGCGCCCACTCGACGGCCATCGAGCGGGCCAGATGTTCCAGCCCGGCCTTGGCCGCCCCGTAGGCGGCGGTACCGGGCGAGGGGCGGCTGCCGCTGACGCTGCCGATCATCACGATGGAGCCCTCGGCACGCCTCAGGTGGTCGTACGCGGCGAGGGACACGGTGAGCGGTGCGAGGAGATTCAACTCGACGACTTTGACGTGCCGTTCGGCCTCGGCCTCGGCGAGCGGCCGGTAGGGGGCGCCGCCCGCGTTGTTGACCAGGACGTCGAGGCGGGGCAGCTCGGCGAAGAACCGCCGCAGGGACTCGGCGTCCCGTACGTCCAGCGGCACGAACTCGGTCTTGGGCACCGGGACTTCCGGCGGCCGGCGCGCACCGACCACGACCTCGGCGCCCGCCTCCGCCAAGGCCCGCGCGATGCCTGCGCCGACGCCGCGGGTACCGCCGGTGACGACCGCGACCTTCCCGTTCAGCTCCATTCGCCGCTACCCTTCACCTAACAAACGTTTGGTGGAAAGGTAGCTGATGCGCCCATGGGTGTCTCCACCTCGTCCCCGGAAAAGGGGCCCGAAAAAACTGGCATAGCCGTCGTCACGGTCGACTTCCCGCCGGTGAACGCCCTGCCGGTGCGGGGCTGGTTCGCGCTGGCCGACGCCGTGCGCGCGGCCGGCCGGGACGCCGGGGTCCGGTGCGTGGTGCTGGCCGCCGAGGGGCACGGTTTCAACGCGGGCGTGGACATCAAGGAGATACAGGCCCAGGGGCAGCAGGCGCTGATCGGCGCCAACCGCGGCTGCTTCGAGGCCTTCGCCGCGGTGTACGAGTGCGAGGTGCCGGTCGTCGCGGCCGTGCAGGGCTTCTGTTTGGGCGGCGGGATCGGCCTGGTGGGGAACGCGGACGCGATCGTGGCGAGCGAGGACGCGACCTTCGGCCTGCCCGAGCTGGACCGCGGCGCGCTCGGCGCGGCCACCCACCTGGCCCGGCTGGTCCCGCAGCACCTGATGCGCGCCCTGTACTACACCTCGCGCACCGCGACCGCGGCCGAGCTGCACGCGCACGGCTCGGTGTGGCGGGTCGTGCCGCGCGCCGAACTGCGCGCGGCCGCACTGGAGTTGGCCCGCGAGATCGCCGCCAAGGACGGGCAGCTCATCCGGCTGGCCAAGGCCGCCATCAACGGCATCGACCCCGTCGACGTCCGCCGCAGCTACCGCTTCGAGCAGGGCTTCACCTTCGAGGCCGACCTCGGCGGGGTCGCGGGCCGCGTTCGCGACACCTTCGGCAAGGAGGCCGCCCGGTGAGCGACAAGACCATGTCGGCCGAGGAAGCCGTCGGTCGCCTGGAGAGCGGGATGACGCTCGGCATCGGCGGCTGGGGCTCGCGCCGCAAACCGATGGCGCTGGTGCGAGCGCTGCTGCGGACCCAGATCACCGATCTCACCGTCGTCGCGTACGGCGGCCCGGACATCGGCCTGCTGGCCGCCGCCGGACGGATCCGCAGGCTCGTCACCGCCTTCGTGACCCTCGACTCGATCCCCCTCGAACCGAACTACCGCGCGGCACGCGAGCGTGGCGCCTTCGAACTGATGGAGGTCGACGAGGCGATGTTCATGTGGGGGTTGCACGCGGCCGCCAACCGCCTGCCGTTCCTGCCGGTGCGGGCCGGTCTCGGCTCGGACGTGATGCGGGTCAACCCGGGCCTCAGGACGGTCACTTCGCCGTACGAGGACGCGGAGACGTTCGTGGCCATGCCCGCGCTGCGCCTGGACGCGGCCCTCGTCCACCTGAACCGCGCGGACCGGCTGGGCAACGGCCGGTACCTGGGCCCGGACCCCTACTTCGACGACCTGTTCTGCGAGGCGGCGGACGCGGCGTACGTGTCGTGCGAGCAGCTCGTCGACAACATCGGCACCGCCGAGCCGACCAAGGAGGCAGCACCGCAGACGCTGCTGCTCAAGCGGTCCAGCGTGACGGGCGTGATCGAGGCGCCGAACGGCGCCCACTTCACCTCGTGCGCCCCCGATTACGGCCGGGACGAGGCCTTCCAGAAGCTGTACGCCACCACGCCGTACGCCGAGTTCGCCGGGCGGTTCCTCGGCGGGGACGAGCAGCACTACCAACGCGCCGTGGGGGACTGGCGGAAGGAGCGGGACCAGTGACCGTCACCCGTGCCGAGTACTGCGTGATCGCCTGCGCCGAGGCCTGGCGGGACAACGGCGAGATACTCGCGAGCCCCATGGGCCTGATCCCGGCCGTGGGCGCCCGCCTCGCCAAGCGCACCTTCTCCCCCGACCTGCTGCTCACCGACGGCGAGGCGATGCTCGTCGGTGTCGACGGCACGGTGGAGGGCTGGCTGCCCTACCGGCAGCATCTGACCATGGTCACCGGTGGGCGCCGGCACGTGATGATGGGCGCGAGCCAGATCGACCGCTTCGGCAACCAGAACATCTCGTGCATCGGCGACTGGGCCGAACCGAAGCGACAACTGCTGGGCGTGCGCGGCGCCCCGGTCAATACCCTGAACAACCCGACCAGTTACTGGGTCCCCAAGCACTCGTCGCGGGTCTTCGTCGAGAAGGTCGACATGGTGTGCGGGGTGGGCTACGACCGTGCCGCCGCCGCGGGCCCGAGCGCCGCCCGCTTCCACCGCATCCCCCGCGTGGTCACCGACCTCGGCGTCTTCGACTTCGCCACGCCGGACCACGCGATGCGTCTCGCCGCCCTCCATCCGCAGGTCACCGTCGAGCAGGTGCGGGAGGCGACGGGCTTCGAGCTGTACGTCCCGGACGAGGTGCCATACACCCGCGAGCCGGCCCCGCGGGAACTGGAGTTGATCCGTGAGGTCATCGACCCGCAAGGGGCCAGGTATCGCGAGGTCGGGGACTGATGGAGACCGCGCTGACGAGGCTCGTCGGGGTCCGCCACCCCATCGTGCAGACCGGCATGGGCTGGGTGGCCGGCCCGCGCCTGGTCTCCGCGGCGGCCGACGCGGGCGCGCTGGGCATCCTGGCCTCCGCGACCATGACGCTCGACCGGCTGCGGGACGCCGTACGGGAGGTCAAGTCCCGTACTCACGAGCCGTTCGGGGTGAATCTGCGCGCGGACGCCGGAGATGCGGGCGAGCGGGTGCGGATCATCGTCGACGAGGGCGTACGGGTCGCGTCCTTCGCCCTCGCACCCTCCCCCGGGCTGATCGCCGAGCTCAAGGAGGCCGGCGTCGTGGTCATCCCCTCCGTGGGTGCCCGGCGGCACGCCGAGAAGGTCGCGGCGTGGGGCGCGGACGCGGTGATCGTGCAGGGCGGCGAGGGCGGCGGGCACACCGGCGAGGTGGCGACGACGGTGCTGCTGCCGCAGGTGGTGGACGCGGTGCGGATACCGGTCGTGGCGGCGGGCGGCTTCTTCGACGGGCGGGGTCTGGTCGCGGCGCTGGCGTACGGGGCGGCGGGCGTCGCCATGGGCACGCGCTTCCTGCTCACCTCGGACTCGACCGTGCCCGACGCGGTGAAGGCGCGGTATCTGGCGGCGACGGTGCGGGACGTGACGGTGACACGGGCGGTCGACGGCCTGCCGCACCGCATGCTCCGTACGGAACTGGTCGAGGCCCTGGAGCACGCCGGCCGCACCAGGACCCTGCTCCAGGCCGTGAGAAGAGCGGCGGGCTTCCGCAAGCTGTCCGGGCTGACCTGGCGCCGACTGGTCCGCGACGGCCTCGCCATGAAGCACGGCAAGGACCTGACCTGGAGCCAGGTCCTGCTCGCCGCGAACACCCCGATGCTGCTGAAGTCGGCGATGGTGGACGGCCGTACGGACCTCGGTGTGATGGCCTCCGGGCAGGTCGCCGGGGTGATCGACGACCTGCCGTCGTGCGCGGAGCTGGTGGAGCGGATCATGAAGGAGGCGGAGGAGGTACGCGAACGGCTCACAGCCTCTTGGTGATCACGAGCGGCTCACAGCCTCGCGATGTCGTCGAGCGGCCTACAGCCTCTCGATGACCGTGACATTCGCCTGCCCGCCGCCCTCGCACATCGTCTGGAGTCCGAACCGGCCGCCGGTGCGTTCCAGTTCGTGCAGCAGGGTCGTCATCAGCTTGACGCCCGTCGCGCCCAGCGGATGCCCGAGGGCGATCGCACCGCCGTTGACGTTCACCTTGTCGGGGTCCGCGCCGGTCTCCTTCAGCCAGGCCAGGACGACCGGGGCGAAGGCCTCGTTGATCTCGACGAGGTCGATGTCGTCGAGGGTGAGGCCGGTCTTCTTCAGGGCGTGGGCGGTGGCCGGTATGGGCGCGGTCAGCATACGGATGGGGTCCTCGCCGCGTACGGAGAGATGGTGCACGCGCGCGCGTGGGCGCAGCCCGTGCTCGTGCACCGCCCGCTCCGAGGCCAGCAGCATGGCCGCCGCCCCGTCGGAGACCTGCGAGGAGCAGGCCGCGGTGACGGTGCCGCCGTCGATGACGGGCTTCAGCGCGGCCATCTTCTCCAGGGAGGTGTCCCGGCGCGGGCCCTCGTCGACGGCGGCCTGGCCGTACGCCACGATCTCCCGCTCGAAGCGGCCCTCGTCGATGGCCCGCAGTGCCCGCCGGTGCGACCGCAGCGCGAACTCCTCCTGGTCCTGCCTGCTGATGCCCCACTTGGCGGCGATCATCTCGGCGCCGACGAACTGGTTCACCGCCCGGTCCCCGTACCGCGCCCGCCAGCCCTCGCTGCCCGCGAAGGGCCCCTGCGTGAACCCGAGGGGCTCGGCGGCCTGCCGGGTCGCGAAGGCGATCGGGATCTGCGACATGTTCTGCACGCCACCGGCGACGACCAGGTCCTGCGTCCCGGACAGCACGGCCTGCGCGGCGAAGTGCACGGCCTGCTGCGAGGAGCCGCACTGCCGGTCCACCGTCACGCCCGGCACCTCCTCGGGCAGCCCGGCCGCCAGCCAGCAGGTCCGCGCGATGTCCCCGGCCTGCGGCCCCACGGTGTCGAGGCAGCCGAAGACGACGTCCTCGACGGCCGCCGGGTCGACACCGGCTCGGGCGACCAGCTCCTTCAGCACATGCGCGCCCAGGTCGGCCGGATGGACCCCGCTCAGTCCTCCCCCGCGCCGCCCCACGGGCGTACGGACCGCTTCGACGATGTAGGCCTCGGCCATGGCGACTCCCCAGACTCCCCATTGAGTTACGTGCGTACGGCGATCCCGTCCAGCACCATCGACAGGTACTGCCGGGCGATCTCCTCCGGGCTGTGCTGTCCACCGGGCCGGTACCAGGACGCGGCGACCCACACGGTGTCGCGCACGAACCGGTAGGTGAGCCGGACGTCGAGGTCGGCCCGGAACACCTCGGCGGCGACCCCGCGCTCCAGCGTGGACAGCCATGCCTTCTCGAACCTGCGCTGCGACTCGGCGAGGAACGCGAACCGCTCCTGTGCGACGAGTTGCTTGCTCTCCTTCTGGTAGATGGCGACGGCCGCGCGGTGCCGGTCGATCTCCCGGAACGACTCGGTGACCAGGGCTTCGAGGGTCTCGCGCGGCCCGAGTTCGCCGCCGAGGACGGTGTCGTAGCCGCCCCAGAGCTCGTCGAGGAAGGTCCGCAGGATCTCCTCCAGCATCGATTCCTTGGAGTCGAAGTGGTAGTAGAGGCTGCCCGCGAGCATGCCCGCGTGGTCCGCGATCTTGCGGACGGTGGTGGCGTTGTAGCCCTGCTCGGCGAAGACCTCGGCTGCGGTGTCGAGGAGTTCGCGGCGGCGGTCGCGAGCGGCGGCGGTCGCGGGGGGCTCTGTGGCGGTCACCTGGGGGCTCTTCTTCGTAGGCACGGATCCATTGTCGGCTGCTCAGGTCTCAGGGGTGTCGGCTGCTCACGGAGACGACCTCTCCGGTCATGTACGAGGAGTAGTCCGACGCCAGGAACACGATCACGTTGGCCACCTCCCACGGTTCGGCGTACCGCCCGAAGGCCTCACGCGCGGTCAGCTCCTCCAGCAGCTGAGCCGAGGTCACCTTCGCCAGGTGCGGGTGCATGGCGAGGCTCGGTGACACGGCGTTGACCCGCACCCCGTACTCGGCCGCCTCCATCGCCGCGCACCGGGTCAGCGCCATCACGCCCGCCTTCGCGGCGGCGTAGTGCGCCTGTCCGGCCTGGGCACGCCAGCCGACGACGGAGGCGTTGTTGACGATCACACCGGCTCCGGTCGGCTTCATCGACCGGAGGGCGGCCCGGGTGCACCGGAAGGTGCCGTTCAAGGTCACGTCGAGCACCCGCGACCACTGCTCGTCCGTCATCTCGACGAGGGGCGAAGTCCCACCGAGCCCCGCGTTGTTGACCACGACGTCCAGCCGTCCGTGCTCCTGTACGGCGGCGTCGAACAGTGCCCGCACCTGTGCCTCGTCGGTGACATCACAAGGGACGGCTGCCACCGCCCCCGGAAACTCCCGGCTCAGCTCGGCCTCGTGCTCCTTCAGCCGGCGCGCGTGGGCGTCGCTGATCAGCACGCGCGCGCCCTCCTCCAGGAAGCGGCGCGCGGTCGCCCCGCCGATCCCCGCGCCCGCCGCCGCCGTGATGACGGCCGTGCGCCCGCCGAGCAGGCCGTGACCGGGAACGTAAGCCGGAGCCTCGACGTTCTTCATGACAGCACGCTAACCTACCAAACACTTGTTAGGGAAGGAGAGTGATGGTGGACCTGGCCCACTCTGCCGCCGACGAGGCGCTCCGCACCGAGGCCCGGACCTGGCTGCACGCGAATGTGCCGACCTCCCCCCTCCCCTCCCTGGAGACGGAGGAGGGCTTCGCGGCGCACCGCGCGTGGGAGGCCGAACTCGCCGCGGACCGCTGGTCGGTGGTGAACTGGCCGACGGCCTACGGCGGCCGGGACGCGGGCCTGATCGGGTGGCTGCTCTTCGAGGAGGAGTACTACGCGGCGGGCGCTCCGGGAAGGGTCGGCCAGAACGGCATCAGCCTCCTCGCCCCGACCCTCTTCGACCACGGCACCGAGCAGCAACGCGCGCGCGTGCTCCCGCCCATGGCCCGCGGCGAGGTGATCTGGGCGCAGGCCTGGTCGGAGCCGGAGGCGGGTTCGGACCTGGCGTCCCTGAGATCGAGGGCGGTCCGTACGGACGGCGGCTGGCTGTTGAGCGGCCAGAAGACCTGGTCGTCACGGGCGGCCTTCGCGGACCGCGCGTTCGGCCTGTTCCGCAGCGACCCGGACACCCCGAAGCCGCACCAGGGCCTCACCTGCCTGATGTTCGACCTGCGCGCCCCGGGCGTCACGGTCCGCCCGATCGGCCGCCTCGACGGAAAGCCGGCCTTCGCGGAGCTCTTCCTGGACGAGGTGTTCGTGCCCGACGAGGACGTGATCGGCGAGCCCGGGCAGGGCTGGCGGGTCGCCATGTCGACAGCGGGCAACGAACGCGGCCTGACCCTGCGCTCCCCCGGCCGCTTCCTCGCGAGCGCCGCCCGGCTGTCCGAGCTCTGGCAGGCACAGGGCCGCCCGGCCGGCACGAGCGACCGCGTGGCCGACGCCCTCATCGGCGCCCGCGCCTACCAGCTCTTCACCTACGCCGCCGCCTCCCGCTTCCTCGACGGCGAGTCGATCGGCCCCGAGTCCAGTCTCAACAAGGTCTTCTGGTCCGAGTACGACATCGCGCTGCACGAGACGGCGCTCGATCTCCTCGGCCTGGAGGGCGAGTCGGCCGACACGGACTGGTGTGAGGGCTACGTCTTCTCCCTCGCCGGCCCGATCTACGCCGGCACCAACGAGATCCAGCGCGACATCATCGCCGAGCGCCTGCTGGGCCTGCCGAAGGGACGCCGCTGATGCGCTTCCTCCTGGACACCGAACAGCGCGCGTTCGCCGACGCGCTGGAAGCGATGCTGACGGCCGCGGACACGCCTTCGGTGATACGGGACCGAAGCCGGGGCGAACACACGAGCGGCCGTGCGCTGTGGCGCCGGATCGCGGAGGCGGGCGTGTTCGCGCTGGCGGTACCGGAGGCGTACGAGGGGGTGGGCCCCCGGCCCGTGGAACTCGCCGTCGCCTTCGTGGAGTTGGGGCGGCACGCGGTGCCGGGGCCCTTGGTGGAGACGGTCGCGGCGGCCGCGCTGCTCGCCGGGCTGGACGACGCGGGGCCGGCCAAGCGCCTGCTGCCCGCGCTGGCTTCGGGCGAGTCGACGGCGACGCTGGCGGTGGGGCCGTACGCGCTGGACGCGGACATCGCCGACCTACGGCTGGCGGTGTCCGGTGCGACCGAGCTGCGCCTGACGCCCCCTGTGCCCGGCGCCCCGCGGCCCTGCCTCGACCCCGCCCGTCGGCTCTTCCCTCCACCGGCCGGAGGGGAACTCCTCGCCACCGGCCCACAGGTCACCACTGCCACCGCCCTGGCTCTCACCTGGGCCCGCCTCGCCACCGCCGCCCAGGCCCTCGGCGTCGGACTCACTCTCCTCGACAAAACCGTCGCCTACGTCAGGCAGCGCATCCAATTCGGTGTCCCCACAGGCTCGTTCCAGGCCGTCAAACACCAGCTGGCCGACGCGAAGATCGCGCTGGAGTTCGCACGCCCCCTGCTCTTCGGCGCCGCCCTGACGATGACGGACCAAGACGTCGCCGCCGCGAAGGTCATGGCCTGCGAGGCGGCGTACACCACCGCTCGTACGGCCCTCCAACTGCACGGCGCGATCGGCTACACGGCGGAGTACGACCTGTCCCTCTGGCTCACCAAGGCGCGCGCCCTGCGCACCGCCTGGGGCAGCCCCGACGAGTGCCGGGCAACCGTCCTCCTCAGTGAGGGTGATCGCCGCTCGTGAGTTTCAGTGGTGGTGATCGCCGCTCGTGAGCTCCCGGTACTCCTCGACCGTCGGCTTCGGGATCCGCGTGTCGGGCCCGAACATCGCCTTGGCCAGTCGCGCCCGCACCCGCTGGGAGACCTTCACCGGCCGCCGTACACCGCCCGCGTCGACGAGCCGCCCGATCTCGTACGGCGGCTCCTGCTCGTGCTGGGTGAGCGTGTGCAGGTGTGCCTGCGAGAGGGGTTCGTGGACCTCGACGAACTCGCCGTGCGGGAGCCGTTTGATGGTGCCGGACTCCCTGCCGTGCAGCACCTTGTCCCGGTCGCGGCGCTGCAGCCCGAGACAGATCCGCTTCGTCACCATGTAGGCGAGGACCGGCATCACGAAGACGGCGATGCGCACGAACCAGGTGATCACGTTGATGGACAGGTGCAGATGCGTGGCCACGATGTCGTTGCCGCCGCCGATCAGCAGCACCGCGTACAGGCTCAGCCAGGCGGCCCCGAGGCCGGTGCGCACGGGTGCGTTCCGCGGCCGGTCCAGGATGTGGTGCTCGCGTCTGTCGCCGGTGATCCATGCCTCGATGAACGGGTACAGCCCGATGGCGAGCAGGATCAGCGGGAAGAGCGAGAAGGGGATGAAGACGCCCGGCTCCAGGGTGTGGCCCCAGAAGTTGATCTCCCATCCCGGCATCACCCGGATCAGCCCCTCGGAGAAGCCCAGGTACCAGTCGGGTTGGGCGCCGGTGGTCACCAGGTCCGGGCGGTACGGCCCGAAGGCCCACACCGGGTTGATGCTGGCGATGCCGCCCATGATGGCGAGGGCGCCGAAGACGAGGAAGAAGAAGCCGCCCGCCTTCGCCATGTAGACCGGCAGGAAGGGCATGCCGACAATGGATTTGTTGTCGCGGCCGGGCCCCGGGTACTGCGTGTGCTTGTGGTAAAAGATCAGGATCAGATGGGCGACCACCAGGCCGAGCATGATCCCGGGCAGCAGCAGGATGTGGACCGGGTACAGCCGCGCGATGAAGTCCTCCCCGGGGAACTGCCCGCCGAAGAGGAAGAACGCCAGGTACGTTCCCACGATCGGTACGGACAGGATCGCGCCGTGTGCGAAGCGCAGACCGGTGCCGGACAGCAGGTCGTCGGGGAGCGAGTAGCCGGTCAGGCCGGTGACGATGCCGAGGAACAGCAGGGTCCAGCCGAACACCCAGTTGACCTCGCGCGGCTTGCGGAAGGCGCCGGTGAAGAACACCCGCATCATGTGCACCAGCATGCCGGTGACGAAGACCAGCGCGGCCCAGTGGTGGATCTGCCGGATGAGCAGCCCGCCGCGCACGTCGAAGCTGATGTCGAGCGTGGACTCGTAGGCCCTGGTCATCAGGACGCCGTTGAGCGGTTCGTAGGAGCCGTTGTAGACGACCTCGGTGGTGCTCGGATCGAAGAACAGGGTGAGGTAGACACCGGTGAGGATCAGGACGAGGAAGCTGTAGAGGCAGACCTCGCCCAGCATGAACGACCAGTGGTCCGGGAACACCTTGCGCATGTTGGCCTTGGCCAGCGCGAAGAGTCCGAGCCGCCCGTCCGCCCAGGTGGCGAGCTTCTCGCCCTTGGCGGGGGGCTCCCTGCGGGAGCGGACGGAACGCGTCGTCTCGTCCGCCGGTCGTACGCCGTCCATACGTCGTCGCCTCCCCGTCGGATCCAATCCAGATTGACACGACGGTCACCCCTGGGCCAACGGTGCGAGCGGACGAGTGAGCAGGAAATGTCACCGCACATGCGGCGGCGCCTGCCCATGTCCGGTCGGGGACTGGGGCAGGCGCCGTCTCGTGTTCCGTACGCCTTTGTACGGGACGCTTTTTTATGTGGCCGTCAGACCATCAGCGAGCGGTCGGTCGGCCGGATCGGGGCGTGCAGCTCGCTGTCACCGGTCAGGAAGCGGTCGACGCCGCGCGCGGCCGAGCGGCCCTCGGCGATCGCCCACACGATGAGCGACTGGCCGCGGCCGGCGTCACCGGCGACGTAGACGCCCGGCACGTTGGTCTGGAAGTCGGCGTCGCGGGCGATGTTGCCGCGCTCGTCGAGCTCCAGGCCGAACTGGTCGACCAGGCCGTTCTCGCGGTCGGTGCCGGTGAAGCCCATGGCGAGGGTGACCAGCTGGGCGGGGATCGTGCGCTCCGTGCCCGGCTTCTGGGTCAGCTTGCCCTCGACGAACTCGACCTCGGTGAGGTGCAGCCACTGGACGTTGCCGTCCTCGTCGCCCTCGAAGTGGGTGGTGGAGACGGAGTAGACCCGCTCGCCGCCCTCCTCGTGCGCGGAGGTGACCTTGTAGAGCATCGGGAAGGTCGGCCACGGCTGGGAGACCGGGTTCCGGTCCTCATTCGGGCGGGGCATGATCTCCAGCTGCGTGACGGAGGCCGCGCCCTGGCGGTGGGCGGTGCCCACGCAGTCGGCGCCGGTGTCACCGCCGCCGATCACGACCACGTGCTTGCCCTCGGCCGAGATCGGGGGCGCCACGAAGTCGCCCTCCTGCACCTTGTTGGCCAGGGGCAGGTACTCCATGGCCTGGTAGATGCCCTTGAGCTCGCGGCCCGGGACCGGCAGGTCACGCGCGGTCGTCGCACCGGCGGCGATCACGATCGCGTCGTACCGCTTCTTCAGGTCGGTCGCCTTGAGGTCGCGGCCGATCTCGATGCCCGTACGGAAGCGGGTGCCCTCCGCGCGCATCTGCTCGATACGGCGGTTGATGTGCCGCTTCTCCATCTTGAACTCGGGGATGCCGTACCGCAGGAGCCCTCCGATGCGGTCCGCGCGCTCGTAGACGGCGACGGTGTGGCCGGCCCGGGTGAGCTGCTGGGCGGCGGCCAGGCCCGCGGGGCCCGAGCCGATGACCGCGACCGTCTTGCCGGACAGGCGGTCAGGGGCCTGCGGGGCGACGTCACCGGTCTCCCACGCCTTGTCGATGATCGAGACCTCGACGTTCTTGATGGTCACCGGCGGCTGGTTGATGCCCAGCACACACGCCGACTCGCAGGGAGCGGGGCACAGGCGGCCCGTGAACTCCGGGAAGTTGTTCGTGGCGTGCAGCCGCTCGGAGGCGTTCGCCCAGTCCTCGCGGTAGGCGTAGTCGTTCCACTCGGGGATCAGGTTCCCCAGCGGACAGCCGTTGTGACAGAACGGGATGCCGCAGTCCATGCACCGGCTGGCCTGCTTGCTGATGATCGGCAGCAGGGAGCCGGGAACGTAGACCTCGTTCCAGTCCTTCAGACGTTCCTCGACGGGGCGGGACCTGGCGACCTCGCGCCCGTGGTTCAAAAAGCCCTTCGGGTCAGCCATTGATCGCCGCCTCCATCATCTTCTCGGTGATCTCGGTCTCGGTGAGACCCGCTCGCTCGGCGGCGTCCTTGGCGGCGAGCACTGCCTTGTACGTGCTGGGGATGATCTTGCTGAAGCGCTCCAAGGAGGCGTCCCAGTCGGCGAGCAGCTTCTCGGCGACCGTCGAGCCGGTCTCCTCGGCGTGGCGGCGCACCACGTCGTGCAGCCATTGCTTGTCGTCATCGGAGAGGGCCTCGATGGCGCCCACGTTGCCGATGTTGACGTTGTCGCGGTTCAGGTCGATGACGTACGCGACACCGCCGGACATGCCGGCCGCGAAGTTGCGTCCCGTCTCGCCGAGGACCACCGCGTGACCGCCGGTCATGTACTCGCAGCCGTGGTCGCCCACGCCCTCGGAGACGACCGTCGCGCCGGAGTTGCGGACGCAGAACCGCTCGCCCGTCCGGCCGCGCAGGAACAGCTCGCCGCTGGTCGCGCCGTACGCGATGGTGTTGCCCGCGATCGTCGAGAACTCGGCGAGGTGGTCGGCGCCCCGGTCGGGACGGACGATCACCCGGCCGCCGGAGAGGCCCTTGCCGACGTAGTCGTTGGCGTCGCCTTCGAGGCGCAGTGTGACACCGCGCGGCAGGAAGGCGCCGAAGGACTGGCCGGCGCTGCCGGTGAAGGTGATGTCGATGGTGTCGTCGGGCAGGCCCGCGCCACCGAACTTCTTCGTCACCTCGTGGCCGAGCATGGTGCCGACCGTGCGGTTGATGTTGCGGATGGCGACCTGGGCGCGCACCGGCTGGGCGTCGGTCGCGGAGTCCGCGGCCAGGGCGTCGCCGGCGAGCTTGATCAGCTCGTTGTCGAGCGCCTTCTCCAGGCCGTGGTCCTGCGCGATGACCTGGTGGAGCGGGGTGCCCTCGGGCAGCTGGGGCACGTAGAAGAGCGGAGTCAGGTCCAGGCCCTGCGCCTTCCAGTGGTTGACGGCCCGCTCGACGTCGAGGGTCTCGGCGTGGCCGACGGCCTCCTCGATGGTGCGGAAGCCCAGCTCGGCGAGGATCTCGCGAACCTCCTCGGCGATGAACCGGAAGAAGTTCACGATGTACTCGGCCTTGCCGGTGAACCGGTCGCGCAGGACCGGGTTCTGGGTGGCGATGCCGACCGGGCAGGTGTCCAGGTGGCAGACGCGCATCATGACGCAGCCGGAGACGACGAGCGGCGCGGTCGCGAAACCGAACTCCTCGGCGCCGAGCAGCGCGGCGATGACGACGTCACGGCCGGTCTTCAGCTGACCGTCGGTCTGCACGACGATGCGGTCGCGCAGGCCGTTGAGCAGCAGCGTCTGCTGGGTCTCGGCGAGACCGAGCTCCCAGGGGCCGCCCGCGTGCTTGAGCGAGGTGAGCGGGGAGGCACCCGTACCGCCGTCGTGGCCGGAGATGAGCACCACGTCCGCGTGCGCCTTCGACACACCGGCGGCGACCGTGCCGACGCCGACCTCCGAGACCAGCTTCACGTGAATCCGCGCCTGCGGGTTCGCGTTCTTCAGGTCGTGGATCAGCTGGGCCAGGTCCTCGATGGAGTAGATGTCGTGGTGCGGCGGCGGGGAGATCAGACCGACACCCGGAGTCGAGTGCCGGGTCTTGGCGACCCACGGGTAGACCTTGTGGCCGGGCAGCTGACCGCCCTCGCCGGGCTTGGCACCCTGGGCCATCTTGATCTGGATGTCGTCGGCGTTGACCAGGTACTCCGACGTCACGCCGAAGCGGCCGGAGGCGACCTGCTTGATCGACGAGCGGCGGGCCGGGTCGTACAGGCGGTCCGCGTCCTCGCCGCCCTCACCGGTGTTGGACTTGCCGCCCAGCTGGTTCATGGCGATGGCGAGCGTCTCGTGGGCTTCCTTGGAGATGGAGCCGTACGACATGGCGCCCGTCGAGAAGCGCTTGACGATCTCGCCGACCGGCTCGACCTCGTCGATGGAGATCGGCTGCCGGTCGGACTTGAAGCCGAACAGGCCGCGCAGCGTCATCAGGCGCTCGGACTGCTCGTTCACGCGCTCGGTGTACTTCTTGAAGATGTCGTAGCGGCCGCTGCGCGTGGAGTGCTGGAGGCGGAAGACCGTCTCCGGGTCGAACAGGTGCGGCTCACCCTCGCGGCGCCACTGGTACTCACCGCCTATGTCGAGGGCGCGGTGCGCGGGCGCGATGCCGCTCGCCGGGTACGCCTTCGCGTGGCGGGCGGCGACCTCCTTGGCGATGACGTCGAGGCCGACGCCGCCGATCTTGGTGGCCGTACCGCGGAAGTACTTCTTGACGAACTCCTCGTCCAGGCCGACCGCTTCGAAGACCTGGGCGCCGCGGTAGGAGGCGACGGTCGAGATACCCATCTTCGACATGACCTTCAGGACGCCCTTGCCGAGGGCGTAGATCAGGTTGCGGATGGCCTGCTCGGGCTCGATGGCCTGCAGGAAGGTGCCCGCGCGGACCAGGTCCTCGACGGACTCCATGGCCAGGTACGGGTTCACGGCCGCGGCGCCGAAGCCGATGAGCAGGGCGGCGTGGTGGACCTCGCGGACGTCGCCGGCCTCGACCAGCAGGCCCACCTGGGTGCGCTGCTTGGTGCCGATGAGGTGGTGGTGGACGGCTGCGGTGAGCAGCAGCGACGGGATCGGCGCGTGCTCGGCGTCGGAGTGGCGGTCCGACAGGACGATCAGCCGGGCGCCGTTCTCTATGGCGGCGTCGGCCTCGGCGCAGATCTCCTCGAGGCGCGCGGCGAGGGCCTCACCGCCGCCGGAGACCCGGTACAGACCGGACAGGGTCGCGGCCTTCATGCCCGGCATGTCGCCGTCGGCGTTGATGTGGATGAGCTTGGCCAGCTCGTCGTTGTCGATGACCGGGAAGGGCAGGACGACGCTGCGGCAGGAGGCGGCGTTCGGGTCGAGCAGGTTGCCGGCCGGGCCCAGCGACGAGCGCAGGGAGGTGACGAGTTCCTCGCGGATCGCGTCCAGCGGCGGGTTGGTGACCTGGGCGAACAGCTGGGTGAAGTAGTCGAAGAGCAGGCGCGGACGCTCGCTCAGCGCGGCGATCGGCGAGTCCGTGCCCATCGAACCGATCGGCTCGGCACCTGCCTTGGCCATCGGCGCGAGGAGGACGCGCAGCTCCTCCTCGGTGTAGCCGAAGGTCTGCTGACGGCGGGTGACAGAGGCGTGCGTGTGCACGATGTGCTCGCGCTCGGGCAGGTCGGACAGCTCGATCTCGCCGGCTTCGAGCCACTCGGCGTAGGGCGCCTCGGTGGCGAGCTGCGCCTTGATCTCGTCGTCCTCGATGATGCGGTGCTCGACGGTGTCGACGAGGAACATCTTGCCGGGCTGCAGGCGGCCCTTGCGGACGACCCTGGAGGGCTCGATGTCGAGGACGCCGACCTCGGAGCCGAGGACGACGAGGCCGTCGTCGGTGACCCAGTAGCGGCCGGGGCGCAGTCCGTTGCGGTCCAGGACCGCGCCGACCTGCTTGCCGTCGGTGAAGGTGACACAGGCCGGGCCGTCCCAGGGCTCCATCATGTTGGAGTGGAACTGGTAGAAGGCGCGCCGGGCCGGGTCCATGGAGTCGTGGTTCTCCCACGCCTCCGGGATCATCATCAGCACGGAGTGCGGCAGTGAACGGCCGCCCAGGTGCAGGAGTTCGAGCACCTCGTCGAAGGAGGCCGAGTCGGAGGCGTCGGGCGTACAGATCGGGAAGACCCGGTCCAGGCCCTTGTCGCCGAACAGGTCGGAGACCAGCTGCGATTCGCGGGCGACCATCCAGTTGCGGTTGCCCTTGACGGTGTTGATCTCACCGTTGTGCGCGACGAAGCGGTACGGGTGCGCGAGCGGCCAGCTCGGGAAGGTGTTCGTCGAGAAGCGGGAGTGGACGAGCGCGATGGCCGAGGCGAAGCGGCGGTCGGACAGGTCCGGGAAGAAGGGCTCCAGCTGGCCGGTGGTCAGCATGCCCTTGTAGACGATGGTCCGCGCGGACAGCGACGGGAAGTACACGTCGACCTCGCGCTCGGCGCGCTTGCGCAGCACGAACGCCTTGCGGTCGAGGGTGATGTCCTCCGAGACGCCGTCGGCGACGAAGATCTGCCGGAAGACGGGCATCGTCGACCGGGCGGTGGCGCCGAGCAGTTCGGGGGCGACCGGCACCTCGCGCCAGCCGAGGACCGTCAGGCCCTCCTCGGCGGCGATCGTCTCGATCCGCGAGACGGCGTCCTCGAGCCCGTCCTCGGGCAGGAAGGCGGTGCCGACCGCGTACGCACCGGCCGCGGGCAGCTCGAAGGCGGCCACCTCACGGAAGAAGGCGTCCGGCACCTGGGACAGGATGCCCGCGCCGTCGCCCGAGTCGGGCTCGGAGCCGGTGGCACCGCGGTGCTCCAGGTTGCGCAGAACCGTGAGCGCCTGCTCGACCAGCGCGTGGCTCGCCTCGCCGGTGAGGGTGGCCACGAAGCCGACGCCACAGGCGTCGTGCTCGTTGCGGGGGTCGTACATACCCTGCGCAGCAGGGCGAGCATCCATGAAGGACCAGTTCTGGCCATTCGTGGAGTGCTGGGACGGCTGGCGCGGCGTACGCATCGGCTCTCCCGTCGTCGTCAAGTGGCATATGCAGATTGCCGAGGGACGACGTTGGCCCTCTGCGTGAGTGCAAAATTTCGTGCAGGTTACATGATGGAGCGGTTCTCGGGAACCGGATACTCCGTTCCAACATGCGGACGCCACGGGGGCGGCGGGGGTACCGCGCACGTGGCTGGAAGTATGTGGGACCGAACAGGACAGATCGGTGTCCGTCGGCCCAGTGGCGGAGCAGGCGTCGTCGCCCACCCCGCGAGTGCGCCGCAGGCTCCCTTGCCCGCAGCGCTTACGGCTCATGCCCGGTGGTTAAGCATTCGAAACCAGCGAGTAACGGCTACTTATGCGGCCCAACGCATAACCTGCAGCCGATCTATCCTACGGCCGTTCCGAACAAACCGCCCAGGGCGTACGTCACACCCGCCGCCGCGCCCCCCAGAGCGAGCTGTCGCAGCCCGCTGAACCACCAGCTCCGAGCCGTCACCTTGGCCACAATCGCGCCGCACGCGAAGAGCCCGAAGAACGCGAGCAGCACGGCAGGCCACAGATCGGCGGCACCGAGCAGATAGGGCAGCACGGGGAGCAGGGCGCCCAGCGCGAACGACCCGAACGACGACACGGCGGCGACCAGCGGCGACGGCAGGTCACCGGGGTCGATGCCGAGTTCCTCACGGGCGTGTATCTCCAGCGCCTGCTCGGGGTCGCGGGACAGCTGCCGGGCCACTTCACGGGCCAGCTCCGGTTCGACCCCCCGCCCTTCGTACAGGGCCGCGAGCTCCGCCTCCTCGTCCTTCGGGTGCTTTCTCAGCTCCCGGCGCTCCACGTCCAGCTCGGCCTCGACGAGTTCGCGCTGCGAGGCGACGGAGGTGTACTCGCCGGCCGCCATGGAGAAGGCGCCGGCGGCGAGTCCCGCAAGCCCGGTGATGACGATGGTCTGATGGCCGACCGATCCGCCCGCGACACCGGTCATCAGGGCGAGATTGGAGACCAGGCCGTCCATCGCACCGAAGACGGCAGGCCGCAGCCAGCCGCCGTTCACATCGCGGTGCGTGTGGTTGTCGCGGTGCGCCTCGTGCAGTGACGCCTCGGTCTCGATGATGGCCATCCGGTCCCCCAGGGAGCTTCATTGGACTGCTTCCAATTCTCGACAACATGGACACTACGCGCTCGAATTCCCGCCCGCCAGCAAGGAAAGGCTGGGCTAACCTGCGGCTTTACCCTCGGACGCTCATTCGATCGGGGTGCCGCACAACTGTCGACCGGGTGACGCCGAGCTCCCCGATGCTCTGGCGGACCGCTCCGGTGGGACACATCCGCAAAGGGCTCCGCCCCCTGCGCGCAGCCCCCGGAGGAGAGGCCGCGTATGGCATCGATCGCCTGCATTCCCTCGGTCCCGGCGCCCCAGAACGCCGCCGAACTCCGTGAGCGGGCCCGCGGCGCCCTGCTCGGCCTGGCCGTGGGAGACGCTCTCGGGGCCCCGGCGGAGAACATGAAGCCCTCCGAGATCCGCGCCCGCTGGGGCCGTATCACCGGCTATGTCGCGGACCACCCGTCGGGCACGGACGACACCGAGTACGCGATCTTCTCGGGCCTCCTGCTGGCCCGGCACGGCTCGGCCCTCACCCCGGCCCACGTCGAGGCGGCCTGGCACCAGTGGATCGCGGACCGCCACGAGGGCCCCTTCCGGGGCGCCGGCTTCAGCGAACGCGGCACGCTGGAGAACCTGCGCCGCGGCCTCGCGGCCCCCATCTCCGCCCAGCACCGCCACGCCTGGAGCGACGGCCTGGCCATGCGGGCGGCCCCCTTCGGCGTCTTCGCGTCCGGCCGCCCCGCCGAAGCCGCCCGCCTGGTGGCCATCGACGGCTCGGTGAGCCACGACGGCGAGGGCATCTACGGCGGCCAGGCGGTGGCGGCGGGCGTGGCGGCGGCGATGGCAGGGGCCCCCGCCATCGCCGTGGTCGCCTCCGCCCTGGCGGTCGTCCCCGACGACTCCTGGACGGCCCGCTCGCTGCGCCGTGCGGTGGCGGTGGCCCACCGCGGCGAACGCGCGGTCCGCTCGGCGGTCGTCATCGGCGGCTACCCCTGGACCGACCTCGCCCCCGAGGCGGTCGCCCTCGCCTTCGGCGCCTACGCGGCCGCCGACGGCGACTTCGTCCAGGCGGTCCTGACAGCCGTCAACATGGGCCGCGACGCCGACACCACGGCGGCGGTGGCCGGGGCCCTGGCCGGCGCGACGCAGGGCGCCTCGTCGATCCCGGCCGACTGGGCATCGGCGATCGGCCCGGCACGCGGCAGCTGCCTGCCGTCCATGGCGGGCCACCACATCCTGGACGTGGCGGAGCTGCTGACGCCGGGCGAGGACGGGCGATGGGGAGCGGGGGGCTTCGTACCGGATGCGATCCCGGCACCGGACGAGTCCCCCGCCGAGGCGGAGGTGGCCTCATGACGCCCCCCGCCCCATGGGACGAGACAACGTCCCTCACAACAGAGCTGATCCCACCCACGCCCACCGACGACGAGGACCCCCCACAGACTCCACCCGGGACCACCGACGACGAGGACCCCCCACACGAGCCACCCACACCCGCCAACGGCGAGCCCACCCCACACGGACCACCCGAGGCCGCCAACGGCGAGGACGCCCCACAGGGGCCACCGGCACCCGACAACGAAAGCCGCACGGGTGGTGCGGGTGGGAACACAAAGGCCGAAGGCGAAGCCGAGGCCGTACACAAGCTCCGCCGAACCGAGGGCCTCCTCCTCGGCCTCGCCGCAGGCGACGCCGCCGGCTGGCCCGCCGCCCGCCACCGAGCCGCCCGCATGCCCGACTGGACCCGCCGCCTCACCCGCGAACTCGACACCTTCGCCGAACAGAACGCGACGACAACCCTCCCCGTCCCCATCGCTCTGAACCAACCCCCCGAACCCCTCCGCCTGGGCCCCTCCGACGACGCCGAGTGGGCGGTGTTCGCGGCGGAGGCCGTCCTCCGCGCAGGCGACGACACCGTCCTCGGCGACCTGAGCCGAGAACGCCGCACCCGCGCCGCCATCGACCTCACCTGGAACGCCCTGGCCAGCGAGGTCGCCGCCGCGGCGGACCGCGCCCCCGAGATCGAGTCCGCGGTGCTCCCCCTCCGCGCCCGCATCTCCGTCCGCGCCGGCCTCGGCAACCTAGCCACCGGCCTCCGACCGCCCGCCACCGGCCACGACAACCCGCACTACTTCGACGACGCCGCCTGCGTACGGGCCTGCGTCCTCGCCGTGGCCCACCCCGGCGACCCCCGACGCGCCGCGGAACTCGCCGAGTTCGACGCCCGCTACACCCAGGACGGCGACGGAGTGCACGGCGCCCGCGCGATGGCGGCGGCACTCTCCCTCGCCCTGGCCGGAGCCGGCGTACAGGCATGCGTCACCGCCGCACTCGCGGAACTCCCCGAGTCCACCGAGATCGGCCGCAACGCCCGCCACGCCCTCAAACTCGCCCAGGACGCCGAGAGCGCTTTCGCTTTGGTCCCCCTGCTGGAACACCAGATCGTCGACCACGTCTACAGCTACGGCATCGCCGCCGCCGAGACGGTCCCGGTCGCCCTGGCCCTCGCGGTCGCGGCGGACGGCCGGATCGCGGAAGCGGTACCGGCAGCGGCCTGCCTCTCCCGCGTCGCCGACTCCGCCCCCGCCCTCGCGGGCGCCCTCACCGGCGCCCTGGGCGGCGGCGCGTCCATCCCCGCCTCCTGGCGCGACACCTGTCGCACCCTCTCCGGATGCGTACTCCCCCGCCTCACCGACACCGACCTGGTGGAACTCGCCGAACTCCTGGAAGCCGCACAACCGGCCCCACCGGAGGGATGATTCGGGGCATGACACCCAAAGGAGCAAAAACCGGCCACGCTTCGAGTCTGGACGAACGCATCACCGGCGCCCTCGTCGGCGCGGCCGTCGGCGACGCGCTGGGCGGCCCCGTCGAGGGGTACTCCCCCGAGCAGATCCTGCAGCGCCACGCCGGCCGCGTCCACGGCATCGTCGGCCCCTGGAACGGCGACGCCTGGCGCACGGCCCGCCCCATCGCGCCGTACCACAAGGGCGACGGTCACGTCACCGACGACACCTTGATGACCCACGCGCTGGTACGGGTGTACGCGCGGGTCCGCGACCACCTCGACGCGTACGCGATCGCCGACCACCTGGTCCCGGACCTGATGACGAACCCGCGCTGGATCCCGGAGCTGGAGACGGAGGCCCTCCCGCTGCAGCGCGTCTTCCTCGCGGAGAAGTGGCTGGTGGCCCGCCTCCACTACGGCCACGTCGACCCCCGCGAGGCCGGCGTCGGCAACATCGTCAACTGCGGCGCCGCGATGTACATGGCCCCGGTCGGCCTGGTCAACGCGGCCAACCCGGCGGGCGCGTACGCCGAGGCGCTGGACATCGCGGGCGCCCACCAGTCGTCGTACGGCCGTGAGGCGGCGGCCGTCCTCGCGGCGGCGGTCGCGGCGGCGAGCGCCCCCGGCGCGACTGCGGACTCGGTGGTCTCCGCCTGCCTCTCCCTGGCGAAGGACGGCACCCGGAAGGCGATCGAGCAGGTCTGTGAAACGGCCTCCCGGCATACGGACTTCGAGTCGGCCCTGACCCCTCTCCGGAAGGCGGTGGCCCCGTACGACACGGTCGGCCCCGACTACCGACAGCCCTCCCTCGGCTCCCGCCGCCCCTCCCGCCTGCACGCCATCGAGGAACTCCCCATCGCCCTGGGCATGCTGCTGGTCTCGCGCGGCGACTACCGCCACGCGGTCCTGGGCGCGGTGAACTACGGGCGCGACTGCGACTCCATCGCGACGATGGCGGGCGCGATGGCAGGCGCCCTCGGCTCGCAGGTCCCGGAGGACTGGGCGAAGCAGGTCTCCGAGGCCAGCCGCCTGGACCTGTGGGAACCGGCGACCACCCTCACAGCCGTCACCAGGGAGATCTTCGAACGGGACGTGACCCGCCGCCGAGCCCACGAGGCGGCCCTCACCGAACTCGGAGCCTGACATGCTCCGCCTCACCTGGGTCCAGCCCGAGGACCTGATCGGCCACGAACTCCACCAGGCGACCCAGGACGGCCGCGAGCCCTCCGCGATCGCCGCGAGATGGAGAGCAGCGGGCGGCACGACAACCCCCCTACGAGCGGGCGCATCCCCAGAACCGGCATCGAGATACCTGCGCCAGCTCGCAGAGGACTTGCTGGACGAACTCTCGGACCTGCCCAGCAGGTTGGCCGACTTTGAGCCCACGAACCTCGCAAAGATCAAGGCCATCTGCCCGACTTGGCCCACACAACCCACAGGCAGCCGCCCCACCGGACCCACGCAGCCTGCCGGCAGCCGCCCCACCACACCCACACAGCCTGCGGGCAGCCGTGCCGCTGGGGCGGCACGGGTGGGCGCAGGCGGCACCCCGCAAGCGCCGGGGAGCGATCCCACCCCCACAGCACCACTCACAGCACCCCCCTCCCAGGCCCGCCTGGAAGCCGCCTGGCTCGGCCGAGCCGTCGGGTGTCTTCTCGGCAAACCGGTGGAGAAGCTCCCCCTCGAAGCCATCCGCGAGCTGGCCAGGTCCACCGGCAACTGGCCCCTGCACACCTACTTCACAGCCCGAGGAGTCCCCCCGGAACTCCTCACCCAACACCCCTGGAACCGCCGCTCGGCAAGCACCTCCCTCGCCGAGAACATCGACGGCATGCCGGAGGACGACGACCTCAACTACCCCCTCCTCAACCTCCTCCTGCTCCAACGCCACGGCAAAGCCTTCACCACCACGGACGTGGCAACCCTCTGGCTGGGGGAACTCCCGGCCGGCCGCACCTTCACCGCCGAACGCATCGCTTACCGCAACCTCCTCACCGGCCTGGAACCCCCGCACACCGCCCGCCACCGCAACCCCTTCCGCGAATGGATCGGCGCCCTGATCCGAGCGGACGTGCACGGCTGGACCAACCCCGGCGACCCCGCGGCCGCCGCGCAACAGGCGCACCGCGACGCGACCCTCACCCACACCGCCAACGGCGTCTACGCGGCGATGTTCACGGCGGCCACCATCGCGCAGGCGGCAACCGGCACATCCGACATCCACACCGCCCTCCGCACCGGCCTCACGGTGATCCCCCCGGCCTCCCGCCTGGCACAGGCCATCACCCACGCCATCCAACTGGCCGAGACACACACCGACTTCGACACGGTCGTCGACGAACTCCACACCACCCACGCCCAGACCCACCACTGGGTCCACGCCGTCCCCAACACCGCCCTGATCGCCGCCGCCCTCACCCACGCGAACGGCGACTTCACCGGTTCCATCTGCCGCGCCGTCTCGGGAGGCTGGGACACCGACTCCAACGGCGCCACGACCGGCAGCATCGCCGCCCTCCTCGCCGGCTCCCCCGCCGCCCTCCCGGACCGCTGGACGACCCCGCTGAAGAACCGGCTCGCCACCAGCATCGGCGACTTCGACGGCACCGGCTTCGACTCGCTCGCCCACCTCACCCACGCCCTCACCCACCTGGAGGCACCACGCCCATGACCCACATCGCCGTGCTCGGCAGCACGAACATGGACCTGGTCGCGTACGTCGCGAAGGCCCCGCAGCGCGGAGAGACCGTGACGGGCCGGGAGTTCCGTACGATCCCCGGCGGCAAGGGCGCCAACCAGGCGATCGCCGCGGCCCGCGCGGGCGCCACCGTCTCGATGATCGGCGCCGTCGGCAACGACTCCTTCGGCGCCCGTCTGCGCTCCACACTGGAACTCTCCGGCGTCGTGACCGACCACCTGCGCACCACCGAGGGCCCCTCCGGCACCGCGCACATCGTCGTGGACGACGAGGGAGGCAACGCGATCGTCGTGATCCCCGGCGCCAACGGCACCGTCGACCACCTCGCTCCCGGCGACGAGGGCCTCATCGCCTCCGCCGACGCCCTGCTCCTCCAGCTGGAGATCCCCCTGGCCGCGGTCCTCGCGGGCGCGCGGACGGCCCGCGACCACGGAGTCCGTACGGTCCTCACTCCCGCCCCCGCCCAGCCGCTGTCGCCCGAACTCCTTGCCGCCGTCGATCTGTTGGTGCCCAACGAGCACGAGGCAGCCTCCCTCACCGGCCGCACCGACCCGCACGGCGCGGCCGCGGCCCTGCTGGAACAGGTCCCGGAGGTGGTCGTCACCCTGGGCGCGGCCGGCAGCCTCTACGCGGCCCGCGGCACCGAGCCGTTCACCGTCCCGGCACCGCAGGTCACCGCCGTGGACTCGACCGGCGCGGGCGACACCTTCGTCGGCACCCTGACAGTGGCCCTCGGTGAGGGCCGACCGGTGCGCGAAGCCCTGGAATGGGCGGCCACGGCTGCCGCACTCTCCGTGCAGCGGACGGGCGCCTCGGCGTCGATGCCGTACCGCTCCGAGATCGAAGCGCGGTACTCGGCATGACCCAGACCCCCCTCGCCGGCCTGCGCGTCCTCGACCTCGCCACGCTCTTCGCCGGCCCCCTCGCCGCCACCATGCTCGGCGACTTCGGCGCGGAGGTCATCAAGGTCGAGCATCCGGCCAAGCCCGACCCGTCCCGAGGCCACGGCCCGTCGAAGAACGGCGTGGGCCTGTGGTGGAAGCTGCTCGGCCGCAACAAGCGCACGATCATGCTGGATCTGTCCAAGCCGGCCGGCCGCACCACCCTTCTCCGCCTCGCCGAGACTGCCGACGTCGTCATCGAGAACTTCCGCCCCGGCACCCTGGAGAGATGGGACCTCGGCTGGGAGGAACTGTCGGCCGCCAACCCCCGCCTGGTCCTCACCCGCGTCACCGGCTTCGGCCAGTTCGGCCCCTACGCCCATCGCCCCGGCTTCGGCACCCTCGCCGAGGCGATGAGCGGCTTCGCCGCGATCACCGGAGAACCGGACGCACCCCCGACTCTCCCGCCGTTCGGCCTGGCCGACTCCATCGCGGGCCTGGCCACGGCCTACGCCGTCATGACCGCGCTCGCCGCCCGCGACCGCACCGGCGAGGGCCAGGTCGTCGACCTGGCCCTCATCGAACCGATCCTGACGGCGCTGGGACCGCAACCGACCTGGTACGACCAGCTGGGCTACGTGCAGGAACGCACCGGCAACCGGTCCGCCAACAACGCCCCGCGCAACACCTACCGCACCGCGGACGGCACCTGGGTCGCCGTCTCCACCTCCGCCCAGTCGATCGCCGAACGCGTGATGCACCTGGTCGGCCGCCCGGAGCTGATCGACGAGCCGTGGTTCGCCACCGGCGCCGAGCGGGCGGCCCACTCCGACGTCCTCGACGAGGCGGTCGGCACCTGGATCGCCGAACGCACCCGCACCGAGGTCCTCGCCGCCTTCGAGAAGGCGGAGGCGGCCATCGCCCCGATCCAGGACGTACGGGACGTGATGGCCGACCCGCAGTACCAGGCCCTCGACACCGTCACCACGGTCGACGACCCCGAGCTGGGCCCCCTGCGCATGCAGAACGTCCTCTTCCGCCTCTCCGCCACCCCCGGCGCGATCCGTTGGACGGGCCGCCCGCACGGCGCGGACACGGTGGCGGTCCTGGCCGAACTGGGCCTGACACCGGCGGAGTTGGAGGCCCTGCGCGAGGAGGGCACGGTATGACCCCCCTCACCTGGCTCTACGTCCCCGGCGACCGCCCGCACATCGTCGCCAAGGCCCTGACCGCCGGCGCCGACGTCGTCGTGATCGACCTGGAGGACGCGGTCGCCCCCGACCGCAAGGCGTACGCCCGCGCGGCCACCGCCGAACGCCTCTCCGAGCCGCAGCCGGTACCGGTGCACGTCCGCGTGAACGCCCCGGACGGCCCACTCGCGGCGGCGGACCTGACGGCGGTGGCGTCCCTTCCCGGCGTCTCCGGCATCCGCCTCCCCAAGGTGATCTCCCCCGAGCAGGTCATCCGCGTCGCCGAAGAGACAGGCCCCGCCGACAAAGGCGCGCCCCCGCTCCACGCCCTCCTGGAAACGGCCCTCGGCATCGAACGCGCCCACGCCATCGCCTCCGCACACCCGGCCCTGCGAAGCATCGCCCTCGGCGAGACCGACCTCCGCGCCGATCTGGGCCTACGCGACGACACGGGCCTCGACTGGTCCCGCTCCCGCGTGATCGTCGCCGCCCGCGCGGCCGGCCTCGCTCCGCCACCCCAGTCCGTCCACCCCGACATCCGCGACCTGAACGCCCTCGCCGCCTCCTGCGCCCACGGCCGCGCCCTCGGCTTCCTCGGCCGCTCCGCCATCCACCCCCTGCAGCTCCCGGTCATCGAACGCGCGTACCTCCCCACGGCCCAGGAGATCGAGGAAGCGGAAACGATCGTGAAGGCGGCGACAACCGAGCAGGGCGCCCAGGCCCTGCCGGACGGCAGTTTCATCGACGCGGCAGTAGTGGAGACAGCCCGACGCACACTGTCACTGGCCCGCCGAAACTAGCTCTTCCCCCCACGCGATGAGGGCGCCCGGGAAGATCCCGGGCGCCCTCATCGACGTACTACCGACCGTCAGGTCTTCTTCCCCGAACCGGCCTCGTCCTTGACGTCCGCCTTGGCCTCGTCGTCGGCCTCCGCATCAGTCTCGGTCTCACCGCCGGAGGCATCGGCACCGTCACCGTCGGTCTCACCGCCGGAGGCGTCGGCACCGTCACCGTCGGTTCCGTGGTCGGAGGCACCCGGCTCGACCACCGTCTCCCGGCCCGGCCGCTTCTTCGCCGACACCACGAAGTAGACCACCGCGAGCACGAACACGACCATCGCGGTCCAGTTGTTCAGGCGCAGGCCCAGGATGTGGTGGGCGTCGTCGACGCGCAGGTACTCGATCCAGAACCGGCCCACGCAGTACGAGGCGACGTACAGCGCGAACGCCCGCCCGTGGCCCAGCTTGAAGCGGCGGTCGGCCCAGATGACGAGGAGGGCGACGCCGATGCACCACAGCGACTCGTACAGGAACGTGGGCTGGTAGTAGCCGGGCACCCGGCCGTCCGTGGACGACGTGATGTGCAGGGCCCAGGGGAGGTCGGTCTCCTTGCCGTACAGCTCCTGGTTGAACCAGTTGCCCCAGCGGCCGATCGCCTGCGCGAGGGCGATACCGGGGGCGAGGGCGTCGGCCCACGCGGGCAGCGGGATGCCCCGGCGCCGGCAACCGATCCACGCGCCGACCGCGCCGAGCGCGATCGCGCCCCAGATGCCGAGGCCGCCCTCCCAGATCTTGAAGGCGTCCACCCAGTCGCGGCCCTCGCTGAAGTACAGCTCGTAGTCCGTGATCACGTGGTAGAGCCGGCCGCCGACCAGACCGAACGGCACGGCCCAGACGGCGATGTCGGCCACCGTGCCGGCCCGCCCGCCCCGGGCGAGCCAGCGCTTGTTGCCGAGCCAGACGGCTACGAAGACGCCGATGATGATGCAGAACGCGTAGCCGCGCAGCGGAATGGGGCCGAGATGCAGCACCCCGCGTGACGGGCTGGGAATGTAGGCAAGTTCCATGGCAGGGTCGACGCTACCGTGCCGGACCGGGCCCACGGCAGGCAGCCCGGCTACGGGTCCATAACGGGCGGGTGTGAAAGCTCCTCACCCGCTGGTCACGCCTTGTCCGCCTCCCGCACCAGCTGCTTCAGCTTCGCCGGGGTCATGGTCTGGTCCTGGTAGATGTTCTTGCCGTTCAGGATCACGGTGGGAGTGCCGCTGAAGCCGCCGTTGCGGAAGGCCGCGGCGGACTTCTCGACCCAGCTGTTGTGGGTGCCCTTCTCGACACACGTACGGAACGCGGTCGTGTCGAGACCATCGACCTTGCCGGCCAGCTCCACGAGCTTGCCGTTCTCGGCGAAGGCGTCGTCGGTCTCCTGGGGCTGGTTGTCGTACAGCACGTCGTGGTAAGCCGTGAACTTGCCGACGTCCTGGGCGCAGGCGGCGGCGTTGGCCGCGTTGCGGGAGCCGGTGCCGCCCATGTTGCCGTCGATGATCGTCGCCAGGTGGTAGTTCACCTTCAGCTGCCCGGCGGCGGCCAGCTCATGGATCGCCGGCCGGTACGCCGTCTCGAAGGCCTTGCAGGCCGGACAGCGGAAGTCCTCCCAGACCGTGAGCGTCGACCCAGCGCTCTCCTTGCCGACCGGGATGGCGAGGCTGTCCTTGCCCTTCGCCCCCGAGGGCACTACGACCGGGCCCGCGGATTCGCTGTCGTCGTCCTTGTCCGCGTTCGCCGCGAGGACGCCGATCACCGCCGCGAGACCCAGGACGCAGACCACGCTCGCGCCCACGATCAGCACCCGGCGCCGCTTCTCCGCGGACTTCTGTTTCTCGCGCTCTTCCGCCAGCCGCTCCCGGGCGGTGCGCTTTCCCTCTCGATTCTTCTCGCTCACATCCCGCAGAACGAACCGGGGAGGCGCACCGCGCCTCCCCGGTCCCAGGTCCACCCGTTCGAGTGACCCGTACGAAATGTCCCGCCTTGTTACGCCTTTCCGCGCACGCCCTTCGCGAGCTCACCGGCGAGCGCCCGGACCGCCTCGACCCCGGCGGCGTCGTCCGGCGCGTCCAGCATCCGCTTGACGAAGGCCGAGCCGACGATCACGCCGTCGGCGAAGCCGGCGACCTCGGCGGCCTGAGCTGCGTCCGAGACGCCGAGACCGACGCAGACCGGCAGGTCCGTGCCGGTGGCCCGGGTGCGCTGCACCAGGTCCTGGGCCTGCGCGCCGACCGACGCGCGGGTGCCGGTGACGCCCATCAGCGAGGCGGCGTAGACGAAGCCGCTGCCCGCCGCGGTGATCTTGGCGAGCCGTTCGTCCTTGCTGCTGGGCGCCACGACGAAGACGGTCGCGAGACCGTGCTTCTCCGCGTGCTCCCTCCACAGCGCCGACTCCTGCACGGGCAGGTCGGGCAGGATGCACCCGGCGCCGCCCGCCTCGGCGAGCTCGGCGGTGAACCGCTCGACGCCGTAGCGGTCGATCGGGTTCCAGTACGTCATCACCAGCACCGGCTTGCCGGTCGCCTCGTACGCCTCGCGGACCGTCCGCATGACGTCCGCGATCTTGACGCCGCCGCGCAGGGCGATGTCGTCGGCGGTCTGGATGACCGGGCCGTCGAGGACCGGGTCGCTGTGCGGCAGGCCCACCTCGACGATGTCCGCGCCGCCGTCGAAGACGGCCTTGATCGCCTCGATGCCGCCGTCCACGGTCGGGAACCCGGCCGGGAGGTAGGCGATGAGCGCGGAACGCCCCTCCGCCCTGGCGGCGGCGAGGGTGTCGGCCAGCAGTCGGATGTTGCCGCTCACTTGGCGTCCCCCTCGATCTCGGCGGTGTCGGCGTCCTGGTCGGCGGCGACCTGGGCGTCGGTGTCGTACAGGTCGAAGTAGCGGGCGGCCGTGTCCATGTCCTTGTCGCCGCGGCCGGACAGGTTGATCACGATCAGCCCGTCCTTGCCCAGCTCCTTGCCGACCTCCAGCGCGCCGGCCAGCGCGTGGGCGCTCTCGATGGCCGGGATGATGCCCTCGGTGCGTGACAGCAGGCGCAGTGCCTGCATGGCCGCGTCGTCGGTGACCGCGCGGTACTCGCCGCGGCCGCTGTCCTTGAGGTACGAGTGCTCGGGGCCGATGCCGGGGTAGTCCAGGCCGGCCGAGATCGAGTACGGCTCGGTGATCTGGCCCTCCTCGTCCTGGAGGACGTACGACCGCGAGCCGTGCAGGATGCCGGGCTCGCCGGCCGTCAGGGTGGCCGCGTGCTCGCCGGTCTCCACGCCGTGCCCGGCGGGCTCGCAGCCGATGAGGCGTACGCCCGTGTCCGGGATGAAGGCGTGGAAGAGGCCGATGGCGTTGGAGCCGCCGCCGACACAGGCGATGGCCGCGTCGGGGAGACGACCCGCGCGCTCCAGGATCTGGCGGCGGGCCTCGACGCCGATCACCCGGTGGAAGTCGCGCACCATGGCCGGGAAGGGGTGCGGTCCGGCCACGGTTCCGAACAGGTAGTGGGTGTGGTCGACGTTGGCGACCCAGTCGCGGAACGCCTCGTTGATCGCGTCCTTCAGGGTGCGGCTGCCGGACTTCACGGCGATGACCTCGGCGCCGAGCATGCGCATGCGGGCCACGTTGAGGGCCTGGCGCTTGGTGTCGATCTCGCCCATGTAGATGGTGCACTCGAGCCCGAACAGCGCGCAGGCGGTGGCGGTCGCGACACCGTGCTGACCGGCGCCGGTCTCCGCGATGACGCGGGTCTTGCCCATCCGCTTGGTGAGCAGCGCCTGGCCGAGCACGTTGTTGATCTTGTGCGAGCCGGTGTGGTTGAGGTCCTCGCGCTTGAGGAACACCCGGGCGCCACCGGCGTGCTCGGCGAACCGCGGCACCTCGGTGAGGGAACTGGGCCGGCCGGTGTAGTGGACGAGGAGGTCGTCGAGTTCGCGCGCGAACTCCGGGTCCCCCTTCGCCTTCTCGTACTCGACGGCGACCTCGTCCACGGCGGCGACCAGGGCCTCCGGGATGAACTTGCCGCCGAACGCGCCGAAGTAGCCTTCGGCGCTGGGGATGTGACCCTCGGGGTCGGGGATGAAGAACTCGCTGGGCATGCGGAAACCTCACGGTGAGTGTGGGAAAGACACCTATTCGCCGTGGGGGCGGGGTTGTCGGGCGACTGCAGGCCGTCCGTGGCTTGTCGCGCAGTTCCCCGCGCCCCTGACGGGGCGCTGCCATCGCATGCCGTTCACCTGGCCCGGCTCGTCACCGATGACGTACCGCACCCGACGCCCGTGCACTCTGCGTGCGGGCGCGCGGCAACCACGGGGGCGGCAGCCGCGCGCCAGGCGGGCGTACCGGTCCGGGGTCGTCGGGGTGATCGGGAGCGTCATCGGGGTCAGCTTACCGAACCGTCAGTTGCGGCCGTGCCGGAGGGCCGGGTGCTCGCCCGCTGCCACCAGGTCGGCGACCGCTGTCTTGGGGTCCTTGCCGGTCACCAGGGACTCGCCCACCAGGACCGCGTCGGCGCCGGCGTTGGCGTACGCGATGAGGTCGTGCGGGCCGCGGATGCCGGACTCGGCGATCTTGACGAGGTTGTCCGGGATCTCCGGCGCCAGCCGCTCGAAGGTCGTGCGGTCGACCTCCAGTGTCTTCAGGTTGCGCGCGTTGACGCCGATCACCTTGGCGCCCGCGTCCACCGCGCGCTCGACCTCGTCCTCGTCGTGCACCTCGACGAGCGGGGTGAGCCCGATGGACTCGGCGCGCTCGATGAGGGACTCGAGGGCCGGCTGGTCCAGCGCGGCCACGATGAGCAGGACGAGGTCGGCCCCGTAGGCGCGGGCCTCCCACAGCTGGTACGAGGTGACGATGAAGTCCTTGCGCAGTACGGGGATGTCCACCCGCGCGCGCACGGCCTCCAGGTCGGCCAGCGAGCCGCCGAAGCGGCGTTCCTCGGTCAGTACGGAGATGACGGCCGCGCCGCCCGCCTCGTAGTCCGCGGCGAGGCCGGCCGGGTCGGCGATCGCGGCCAGCGCGCCCTTGGACGGGCTGGAACGCTTGACCTCGCAGATGACCTTGACGCCGTCGCCGCGCAGGGCGGCCAGCCCGTCCTTGGCCGCGGGAGCCTTCGCCGCGCGCTCCTTGAGCTCGTCGAGGCTGACGCGCGCCTGCCGTTCCGCGAGGTCGGCACGGACTCCGTCGATGATCTCGTCGAGCACACTCACGCGAGCGGCCCCCTTCCAGACGGTTGAGGTGTTCAAGCGGTTCAGCTTCCGCCACCGGCCTGCCTCAGCGGACGAAAACCGATGGTCACCTCGATGGTATCCGCAGGAGGGCGTAGGCCTCGCATCCGGTTGACGCCGGTCCCACTACCTGGACCTTCGTGAATTGATCAAGGGTGTAGCCAGCCGCCGAACGGCAGGTTCCGGACAACCGTGAAGGCCAGCACCAATGCGCCGAGACTCCACAGCTGCACTGTCCCGAGTACGATCCGCGCCGGCCGTCCGCGCACCGCACGGACCACCCAGACGGTCCACACCACCGCGAAGGCGAAGTAGCCGACGACGGCCAGGGCGTTGTCGCCGAGCGCCGTGACGAAGTCCCCGTGGACGAAGGCGTGCGCGCTGCGCAGCCCGCCGCAGCCGGGGCAATAGATGCCGGTGAGGCGCAGGAGCGGGCAGACGGGGTAGTGGCCGGGCTGGTTGGGGTCCACGGTGCCCACGTACGCGAAGGCACCGACGACCGCCGCGAGCACTCCCGCGGGCGCGGCCAGCCGCCCGAGCACGGCCCCGGAGTCGGAAGGCTGTGTCGTCCCCGGCGTGCCCGGGGTGCCCGGCGTCCTCTGGCTGTCGGCGTTCACGCTCGCATTGTGCCCTGCGCGGGCCTCCGGACTCGCGTGAGGGGGGGGGGGGGGGGGGGGGGGGGGGGGGGGGGGCCGCCGCCCCCCCCCCCCCCCGCCGGGGCGCCCCCCCCGGCCCCCCCCCGGGCCGACCCACCACGGGCGGC
>NZ_JBIAHG010000001.1:364974-450049 GCF_042870385.1 Streptomyces sp. NPDC006602
GGCGTCGCTCGGCGCTGGGCCCGCCCTTCGGCGGGTGGTGGGGGGGGGGGGGCGGGGGCGGGCGCGGGGGGGGGGGGGGGCGGCGGCCGGGGGGCCGGCCCCCCCCCCCCCCCCCCCCCCCCCCCCCTCCACGAAGTCCCGCAGGATCAGCTCTCGACGCTCTCCGGCTCGCGCTTCTCCGCCCTCTCGTGCACCGGGTGGTTGCTCTTCGGCTGACCCATGCCCATCATCCGCATGATCCAGCCGACCACGCCACCGAGGACCACGATCACCAAACCGCCCCAGAAGCCCGCCGGCTCGGCCAGCACCATGAAGGCGCCGGAGACGGTGAAACCGATGAAGGCGATGATGACACCGGTCCAGGCGGCCGGGGTGTGACCGTGGCTGCTGCCCGCCATGACTTGCTCCTCGTTGCTGTGTACGTGTCTGAGCCGGACGCTCTGGGTCCCATTGTTCCGCACGCGCACGTGCCGGGTGCCCGGGGGTCGCCCCTCGCGCGTCGAGGGCCGATGGGACGGAGGGCCGAAGGACCGGCACCTGACAAAGGGGCGTCGGCCGCACCCCCCAGGGGCGCGGGGAACTGCGCGAGCAGCCCCCACCCACCCGCACCCGGCACATCACCGAAACCCCATCCCCATAGCCGCCTTGACCGCGCGACCGCCGGAGGCCTACGCGCCGGTCGGGTCCTCGCCGCGGTCGAGGGCCTTCCAGATGTCCTCGGGACGGTCGGGGTCGACGGCGGGCGCCTGGCGGCGGGGACGGGGGGCGCCGGTGCGCTCGTAGCGGCCGGACATCGCGGGCCACAGGCGGCCGTAGCGCAGGGCGAGCAGTCCGGCCAGGAGGAGCAGGACGCCGCCGGCGGCCGCGACGTACGGCCAGGCGGTGTGGGAGAGCGTGTCGACGGTGGCCGAGGTGTCGCCGGAGGCCCTCGCGGCCTGCTCGTCGAGCGCGGAGCTGTCGTTGACGCCGAGAAGGGCCGCCGCGACGGTGCCGGCGCCGGACAGCGCGAGCACGGCGGCGACCAGCAAGCGGCCGGCCCGGCGGACGGCGAAGACGGCGACGAGCGCGGCGAGGCCGACTATGGCCAGGGATGCGGGCACGCCCGTGACGTCGCTCCCTTTGGCGGTCAGCGGGAAGCTGCCGCCGGCCACCGTCGCGGTGCCCTCCGACCACTGCTGCCGGGTGGCGAGCAACGCCACGGCCGCGCCGAGCGCCCCGCTGAGCAGGGCCACGGCAAGACTCCGGCGGCCGGCCCGGGCGGGTCCTGCGGCTTCGGAACGGGGGTCAGGTACGGCAGTCACGTACCCCACTATCGCCCCAACCCCGGGCGAACCGTCACCCGGGGCTGCGTGACACCCGTCCTATTTTCCGAGCCGGTTGGCCGTGTGGACCGCGCGCAGGACCGCCGCCGCCTTGTTGCGGCACTCCTGGTCCTCGGCGACCGGGTCGGAGTCGGCGACGATGCCGGCGCCCGCCTGGACGTACGCCGTGCCGCCCCGCAGCAGGGCCGTACGGATGGCGATGGCGGTGTCGGAGTCGCCGGCGAAGTCCAGGTAGCCCACGCAGCCGCCGTACAGGCCGCGTCGGGAGGGTTCCAGTTCGTCGATGATCTGCATGGCACGGGGCTTGGGGGCACCGGAGAGGGTGCCCGCCGGGAAGCAGGCCGTCAGGACGTCGAAGGCCGAACGGCCCGCGGCGATCTTGCCGGTGACGGTCGAGACGATGTGCATGACGTGCGAGTAGCGCTCGACGGACATGAAGTCGACGACCTCGACCGAGCCCGGCTCGCAGACGCGTCCGAGGTCGTTGCGGCCCAGGTCGACCAGCATGAGGTGCTCGGCGCGCTCCTTGGGGTCGGCGAGCAGCTCGTCGGCGAGGGCCTGGTCCTCCTGCGGGGTGGCCCCGCGGTGCCGGGTGCCGGCGATGGGGTGGACCATGGCCTGCCCGTCCTCGACCTTGACCAGGGCCTCGGGGGAGGAGCCGACGACGTCGAAGCCGTCGAAACGGAACAGGTACATGTACGGGGAGGGGTTGGTGGCCCGCAGCACCCGGTACACGTCCAACGCGCTTGCCGTGCACGGCGTTTCGAAGCGCTGCGAGGGCACGACCTGGAAGGCCTCGCCGGCGCGGATGCGCTCCTTGATGTCCTCGACGGCCTCCTGGAAGTCGGGGCCGCCCCACAGGGCGGTGTACTCGGGGAGTTCGGAGGGGGGCAGGACGGCCGGGGGCTGGGCGACCGGCCGCGACAGGTCCGCCTCCATGGCGTCCAGGCGGGCCACCGCGTCCGCGTAGGCCTCGTCGACGCCCGTGTCGAGGTCGTTGTGGTTGATCGCGTTGGCGATCAGCAGGACGGAGCCCTGCCAGTGGTCCATCACGGCGAGGTCGCTGGTGAGGAGCATGGTCAGCTCGGGCAGCTTCAGGTCGTCGCGCTCGCCGGGGCCGATCTTCTCCAGGCGGCGCACGATGTCGTAGCCGAGGTAGCCGACCATGCCGCCGGTGAAGGGCGGCATGCCCTCCTGGTGGGGGGTGTGCAGGGCCTCGATGGTGGCGCGCAGGGCGGCGAGGGGGTCGCCGTCGACGGGGACGCCGACGGGCGGTGTGCCCAGCCAGTGGGCCTGCCCGTCGCGCGCGGTGAGGGTGGCCGCGGACCGGACGCCGACGAAGGAGTACCGGGACCACGAGCGGCCGTTCTCGGCGGACTCCAGCAGGAAGGTGCCGGGGCGCTCGGCGGCGAGCTTGCGGTAGAGCCCGACCGGCGTGTCGCCGTCGGCGAGGAGCTTGCGGGTGACCGGGATGACACGGCGGTCCGTGGCCAGCTTGCGGAACGTCTCGAGGTCCATGGCGGCTGACCTTACTGATCCAGGGCGGCCACGCCGGAATCGGCGCCGCCCTCGACGGCCTTGAGGACATCCTCGTCGAAGCAGGTGCGCGCGCCGGTGTGGCAGGCGGCGCCGACCTGGTCGACCTTGACGAGCACGGTGTCCGCGTCGCAGTCCAGGGCGACGGACTTGACCCATTGGAAGTGGCCGGAGGTGTCGCCCTTGACCCAGTACTCCCGGCGGCTGCGCGACCAGTAGGTGCAGCGGCCGGTGGTGAGCGTGCGGTGCAGCGCCTCGTCGTCCATCCAGCCGAGCATCAGCACCTCCCCGGTGTCGTACTGCTGGGCGATGGCGGGCAGGAGCCCGTCGGCGCTGCGCTTGAGACGCGCGGCGATCTCGGGGTCGAGTTGGCTGGGCCGGCGGGGCGTGCTGCTGCTCATGGATGCCATTGTGCCGCCCGCCACTGACAGTCACCGTGGGGTGTCCACTGTGCGGACCGCGGGCACAGCCGTAGGCTGACTGTCATGTCGACTTTCGCCAAGCGTGAACGACTTCTCCTCGCCGACCTGTTGGAGGCCGCGGGCCCGGAGGCCCCGACCCTGTGCGAGGGCTGGCTCACCCGTGACCTGGCCGCGCACGTGGTGGTGCGCGAGCGCCGCCCCGACGCCGCCGGCGGCATACTGATCAAGCAGCTCGGGCCCCGCCTGGAGAAGGTGATGGACGAGTTCGCGGCGAAGCCGTACGAGGAGCTGATCCAGCTGATCCGGACCGGCCCGCCACGGTTCTCGCCCTTCTCCCTCAAGCAGATCGACGAGGCTTCGAACACCATCGAGTTCTACGTCCACACCGAGGACGTCCGCCGCGCCCAGCCGGACTGGTCGCCGCGCGAGCTCGACCCGGTCTTCCAGGACGCCCTGTGGTCGCGCCTGGAGCGCACCGCCCGTCTGATGGGCCGCACCGTTCCGACGGGCCTGGTGCTGCGCCGCCCGGACGGCCAGACGGCGGTCGCCCACCGGGGCACGCCGGTCGTCACGGTGACCGGCGAGCCGTCGGAGCTGCTGCTGTTCCTCTACGGCCGCCAGAACGAGGCCAAGGTCGACCTGGACGGCGACAAGGAGGCCATCGACAAGCTGCACGGGTCGAAGCAGCTCGGCATCTGAGCAGGGGCGGACGGGGCCTCAGCGGGGCAGTTCCGCGCGCCGCAGGTCCCGAACGGACAGGGCGACAACCCCGCCGAGCCCGCAGACCACGGCGCTGACGACGAAGACCGGACCGGTCCCCCAGGCGCCGATGGCCGCGGCGGACAGCGGCATGCTCAGCGGGGCGAAGCCGAGGCTCACCAGGCCGGAGACGGCGGTGACCCGGCCCAGATAGGCGGGGGCGGCCTGGGTCTGCAGCAGGGCGCCGCACATGGCGCCGCTGAGTCCGGCGAGCAGCCCGATCAGCAGGGCCACCCCGACGGCCGCGAGGACGCCCGGGACGAAGGCGAGGGCGCCGATCGCGACCGAGCCCGCGAGGATGGTGTACGCCGCGACCTGCCCGGCGTGCGGCAGGCGCCCGCGCACGGTCAGCAGCAGGGAGGCGGCGCCCGCGCCGGTGCCGAACCCGGCGAGCACCCAGCCCATGCCGGAGGCGCCCCAGCCGCGCTCGTCGGCGAGCAGGGTCAGGCCGACGTTGAGCGGGCCGACGAAGCCGAGGTCGCCGAGGGCGATGGCCAGCATCAGCGGGGCGAGCACGCGGTGCCGGCATATGTAGCGCAGTCCGGCCACCAGGTCGCGCCAGGCGGTGTCACCGCGGGCGGCCGCCTGGTCGTCCGGGGGCAGTTCCCGCAGCCGTACGGAGACCAGCAGCGGCACCGACACCGCGATCAGCAGGCCCGCCAGCCCGAAGGCCGCCGCCGCGCCGCCGACCGCCACCGCGAGACCGCCGAGCGGGGCGCCGACGACGCTCGCGACGCGGATCCCGAGGCCCCGCATACCCTGCACGCGCGCGAGTTGGTCGCGGCTCGTCACGCGCGCGGGGAGGGCACCCACGGCCGGCATGAACACGGCGTCGACGGTGCCGAAGACCAGGGCGAGCAGGGCCAGCGGCCACAGTCCGGGGTTGGTGAGGAACAGCAGCGCCGCCACCGCGAGCGCGGCCGCGCAGCGCACCGCGTCACTGCCGATGACGACCCTGCGCGGCCCGAACCGGTCGGCGATCACTCCCCCGCCCAGCATCAGCAGGGCCCGCGGCACGGCACTCACCGCCATGACCACACCGGCCTGCGAGGGTGTTCCGGCCTGTACGGCCGCCCAGGACAGGGCGATGTAGTAGACGCTGTCGCCGATCATCGAGGCGGTGTAGGCGGCGAGCCAGCGCAGCACGTTGGCGTCGCGGTGGGCGGGGGGCGCGGGGGCGAGCCGCTCGGGTATGCCGGGCGCGGTGGTGGTCACGGGGGTGGCCTCTCTCAGACGCGGAACGGGAACCCGTACACGTGCAGCGCGACGTTCTCGCGTCCTTCGGTGTCGCCGGCGGCCTCGGCGGCCCGGCCCTTCTCGTCGTACTTCTTGGCGAGGGCGAGCAACTCCTCGCCGAGCTCGGCGAGTTCGGCGGGCGTCAGCCGCAGCAGGGACTCGTTGTCGGGAGCGGCGGAGTTCCATTCGGGGCCCCAGGTGGGGCGTTCGTCGAGGTATCGCCGGTACATGTCGGTGCGCTGCTCGTGGAAGAGGCGGGTGGCCGACAGATGGGCGGCCGCCTTCTCGGGGGCGTCCCGGAAGTCCTTGTCGCGGATCATGAGACCTTCCGAGGCGGGCTGCCACCATCGCTCCCGGCCGTCCCCGCTCTGCGGCTCGGCCTCCTCGATCAGCCCGCGCTCAGCGAGCTTGCGCAGGTGGTAGCTGACCAGCGAGACGGCCTCGTCGACCTGGTCGGCGAGCTGGGAAGCGGTCGCCGTGCGGGCCACGTAGAGCGCTCGGTACAGCTTCATGCGCAGCGGATGAGCCAGCGCCTTGAGCGTGTCCATGTCCGTGATGGGGCGGTTCCCCTTGGCCGTCATGCAGGTCACCGTAAACACGAAAGGAAAGTTGCGCAATTAATATTGCGCAACTTTCCTTTCGCGAGCGTCGGGGATCAGCGCGGAGCCGTCAAGGGACCAGCGCGGAGCCGTCAGGGGCCCGACCGCCTTCACCGCGACCCTGATCGGACGCCGACCGCCGTAGCCGAGCGGGACTTCCCGGATGCGCACGACAGTCGTGCGGGCGGGATCCGCGCCTGCCGCGACGGCTCGGGCGGCCGCGGTCTCCCGTCGCCCCGCACGATCCCGACGCCCTGGCCCGGCAGCTGCTCACGGCGCTGGACGGCGTCATCGTCCACTCCTCGCTCGGAGTGAACCGGGGCATCGTGGACGTCCGCCGGACCGTCGCCCGCTTCGCCGAGAGCGCACTCGGCCTCGAACGGGACGCCCTGGCCTCGGCGTTCGACGACTGACCACGCGACCTAGCGGACCGGGTGCCCCGCCCCCCGCAGCGTCTCCTTCACCTCGCCGATCCGCAGATCCCCGAAGTGGAAGACGGACGCGGCGAGTACGGCGTCCGCGCCCGCGGCGATGGCCGGCGGGAAGTCGGCGAGCCGCCCCGCTCCCCCGCTGGCGATGAGCGGCACGGTCACGTGCTTGCGGACAGCCTCGATCATCTCGATGTCGTAGCCGTCCTTCGTGCCGTCCGCGTCCATCGAGTTGAGCAGGATTTCGCCCGCGCCCAACTCGGCGGCCTGGTGCGCCCATTCGACGGCGTCGATGCCGGTGCCCTTGCGGCCGCCGTGGGTCGTCACCTCGAAGGACCCGCTCTCGGTCCGGCGCGCGTCGACCGACAGCACCAGCACCTGCCGGCCGAAGCGCTCGGCGATCTCGCGGATGAGGTCGGGACGGGCGATGGCCGCCGTGTTGACGCCCACCTTGTCGGCGCCCGCGCGCAGCAGCTTGTCCACGTCCTCGGCCGCACGGACGCCGCCGCCGACCGTCAGCGGGATGAAGACCTGCTCGGCGGTGCGGCGCACCACGTCGTACGTCGTCTCGCGGTTGCCCGACGAGGCGGTGATGTCCAGGAACGTCAGCTCGTCGGCGCCCTCGGCGTCGTACACCTTGGCCATCTCGACGGGGTCGCCCGCGTCGCGCAGGTTCTGGAAGTTGACGCCCTTGACGACCCGGCCGTTGTCCACGTCCAGGCAGGGGATGACTCGGACCGCCAGGGTCATGACGTGTCTGCTCCTCGGTACGCCTCCACCTCGACCTCGACGACCAGGCTGGGGTCCACGAAGCCGGAGACGATGATCATGGATGCTGCGGGCCGGACATCGTCGAACAGCTCCTTGTGAGCGCGTCCGACGTCGTCCACGTCCCGGGCATGGGTGATGTACATGCGCGTCCGCACGACGTCCTCGCGGCCGAGACCCAGCTGCCCGAGCGCCGCGAACGCGACGTTGAAGGCGTTGACCGTCTGCTCGTGGGGGTCGCCCCCGGCGATCTGGCCGTCCACTATCGACGTGCAGCCGGAGACGAGCACCAGGCCGTTCGGCAGTTCCACCGCCCGGGAGTACCCGAAGGTCTCCTCCCATGGCGCGCCGGTCGTGACGCGTCGCAGATCGCTCACCGGTCTACCGCCTCCAGAGCCTCTTCGAGAGTGAACGCCTTCGCGTACAGGGCCTTCCCGACGATGGCGCCCTCGACACCGAGGGGGACCAGTTCGGCGATGGCCCGCAGGTCGTCCAGCGACGACACGCCACCGGAGGCCACGACCGGCCGGTCGGTCGCCGCGCAGACGTTCTTCAACAGCTCCAGGTTCGGGCCCTGCAGCGTGCCGTCCTTGGCGATGTCCGTCACCACGTACCGCGCGCAGCCCTCCTTGTCGAGGCGCTCCAGGGTCTCGTAGAGGTCGCCCCCGTCGCTGGTCCAGCCGCGCCCGCGCAGGGTCGTGCCGCGTACGTCGAGCCCGACCGCGATCCTGTCGCCGTACTCGGAGATGACCTTGGCGACCCACTCCGGGGTCTCCAGGGCAGCCGTGCCGAGGTTCACCCGGGTGCAGCCGGTGGCCAGGGCGGCGGCGAGCGTGGCGTCGTCGCGGATGCCGCCGGAGAGCTCGACCTTGACCTCCATCGCCTTGGCGATCTCGCCGATCACGGCCCGGTTGTCGCCGGTGCCGAACGCGGCGTCCAGGTCGACCAGGTGCAGCCACTCGGCGCCCGAGCGCTGCCAGGCGAGGGCGGCATCGAGGGGGGAGCCGTACGAGGTCTCCGAGCCGGACTCGCCGTGGACGAGCCGGACCGCCTGGCCGTCACGGACGTCCACGGCGGGCAGGAGTTCGAGCCGTCCTGAGGGGTGGGAAGACATCAGAGGGTTCCGATCCAGTTGTTCAGCAGCTGCGCTCCGGCGTCGCCGGACTTCTCGGGGTGGAACTGCGTGGCCCACAGGGCGCCGTTCTCCACGGCGGCCACGAACGGCTTGCCGTGGGTCGACCAGGTGACCTTGGGGGCCCGGATCGCCGCGTTGTGCGTCTGCAGGCTCCAGTCGTGGACGGCGTAGGAGTGCACGAAGTAGAAGCGCGCGTCCGCGTCCAGCCCGGCGAAGAGCTGCGAGTCGGCGGGCGCGTCGACGGTGTTCCAGCCCATGTGGGGCACGATCTCGGCCTGCAGCGGCTCGACCGAGCCGGGCCACTCGTCCAGGCCCTCGGTCTCCACTCCGTGCTCGATGCCGCGCGCGAAGAGGATCTGCATGCCGACGCAGATGCCCATCACCGGGCGCCCGCCGGACAGGCGACGGTCGACGATCCAGTCGCCGCGCGCCTCCTTCAGGCCCTGCATGCAGGCGGCGAAGGCGCCGACGCCCGGCACCAGCAGGCCGTCCGCGTTCATGGCCCGGTCGAAGTCACGCGTTATCTCCACGTCGGCTCCCGCGCGCGCGAGGGCGCGCTCGGCGGAGCGGACGTTGCCGAAGCCGTAGTCGAAGACGACGACGCTTTTCGAACCTGCGCTCAATTCCAGACCTCCAGCCTCATGACACCGGCGACGAGACACATCGCGGCGGCGATCGAGAGCAGCACGATGAGGTTCTTCGGCATCTGCTGCTTGACGAAGGAGTAGATCCCTCCGAGCAGGAAGAGGCCGACGACGATGAGGATGCTCGAGAGCCCGGTCACAGCGCGCCCTTCGTGGACGGGAGAATGCCGGCCGCGCGCGGGTCGCGCTCGGACGCGTACCGCAGCGCCCGGGCCAGCGCCTTGAACTGGCACTCCACGATGTGGTGGGCGTTGCGGCCGTAGGGCACGTGCACGTGCAGGGCGATCTGCGCCTGGGCGACGAAGGACTCCAGAATGTGCCGGGTCATCGTGGTGTCGTACTCGCCGATCATCGGCGCCATCTTCTCGGGCTCGGTGTGCACGAGGTAGGGGCGGCCGGACAGGTCGACGGTGACCTGGGCGAGCGACTCGTCCAGCGGGACCGTGCAGTTGCCGAAGCGGTAGATGCCCACCTTGTCGCCGAGCGCCTGCTTGAAGGCGGCGCCCAGCGCGAGGGCGCTGTCCTCGATGGTGTGGTGCGAGTCGATGTGCAGGTCGCCCTCGGTCTTCACGGTCAGGTCGAACAGACCGTGGCGGCCGAGCTGGTCGAGCATGTGGTCGTAGAAACCGACCCCTGTCGACACATCGACCTTGCCGGACCCGTCGAGATCGATCTCGACGAGGACAGAGGTCTCCTTGGTCACCCGTTCCACACGTCCAACGCGGCTCATGCGCTCTGCTCCTTCTTCAACTCACGGACCGCGTCGAGGAACGCGTCGTTCTCTTCGGGGGTTCCGGCGGTCACCCGCAGCCAGCCGGGTACGCCGTTGTCCCGGACCAGGACGCCCCGGTCGAGGATCTGCTGCCACACCACATGGGCGTCGTCGAACCGCCCGAACTGTACGAAGTTGGCATCCGAGGCTGTCACCTCGTAGCCGATCGCCAGCAGTTCGGAGACCAGCCGGTCCCGCTCGGCCTTCAGCTGCTCGACATAGCCGAGCAGCGTCTCGGTGTGCTCCAGGGCGGCCAGCGCGGTCGCCTGCGTGACCGCAGACAGGTGGTACGGCAGCCGTACGAGCTGGACGGCGTCCACGACCGCCGGGTGGGCGGCGAGGTAGCCGAGGCGCAGGCCCGCCGCGCCGAACGCCTTGGACATCGTCCGCGAGACGACGAGGTTCGGCCGGCCCTCGATGAGCGGCAGCAGCGAGGCGCCGTGGCTGAACTCGATGTACGCCTCGTCGACCACGACCATCGACGGCCCCGCGGCCTGCGCGGCCTCGTACAGTGCGAGGACCGTCTCCGGCGGGACGGCGGTGCCCGTGGGGTTGTTGGGGGTGGTGACGAAGACGACGTCCGGCCGGTGCTCGGCGATCGCCTTCTCGGCGGCGGCGAGGTCGATCGTGAAGTCCTCGCCCCGCGGACCGGAGATCCAGCCCGTGCCCGTCCCGCGCGCGATGAGGCCGTGCATCGAGTACGACGGCTCGAAGCCGATCGCCGTACGGCCCGGTCCGCCGAAGGTCTGCAGCAGCTGCTGGATGACCTCGTTGGAGCCGTTGGCCGCCCAGACGTTGGCCAGGCCGACCTCGTGACCGGACGTGTCCGTCAGGTACTTGGCGAGCTGCGTGCGCAGCTCCACCGCGTCCCGGTCCGGGTAGCGGTTGAGGTTCCGGGCGGCCTCGCGGACGCGCTCGGCGATCCGCTCGACCAGCGGCTCGGGCAGCGGGTAGGGGTTCTCGTTGGTGTTCAGCCGTACAGGGACGTCCAACTGGGGCGCGCCATAAGGGGACTTGCCGCGCAGTTCGTCCCGTACGGGGAGGTCGTCGATGTGGAAGCTCACTTGTTCTCAGGCACCTTCCACCCGAACCTCGCCTTGATCGCCGCCCCGTGTGCCGGCAGGTCCTCGGCCTCCGCCAGCGTCACCACGTGGTGTGCCACGTCGGCCAGCGCGTCCTTCGTGTAGTCGACGATGTGGATGCCGCGCAGGAAGGACTGGACGGACAGGCCGGAGGAGTGGCAGGCGCAGCCGCCGGTCGGGAGCACGTGGTTGGACCCGGCCGCGTAGTCGCCGAGCGACACGGGCGCCCAGGGGCCGACGAAGATCGCGCCCGCGTTTCGGACCCGGTCGGCCACCGCGACGGCATCGGCCGTCTGGATCTCCAGGTGTTCCGCGCCGTACGCGTCGACCACCCTGAGGCCCTCATCGACGCCGTCGACCAGCACGATCGCGGACTGCCTGCCCTTGAGGGCCGGCACGATCCGGTCCTCGACGTGCTTGCTGGCCGCGACCTGCGGCTCCAGTTCCTTCTCCACCGCGTCCGCGAGCTCGACGGAGTCGGTGACCAGGACGGCGGCCGCCAGCGGGTCGTGCTCGGCCTGGCTGATCAGGTCGGCGGCGACGTGCACCGGGTCGGCCGTCTCGTCCGCGAGGATCGCGATCTCCGTCGGCCCAGCCTCGGCGTCGATGCCGATCTTGCCGGTGAAGTAGCGCTTGGCGGCGGCGACCCAGATGTTGCCGGGGCCGGTGACCATGCTGGCGGGCGGGCAGGACTCGGTGCCGTACGCGAACATCGCGACGGCGGTCGCCCCGCCGGCCGCGTACACCTCGTCGACGCCGAGCAGCGCGCACGCGGCGAGGATCGTCGGGTGCGGCAGGCCGCCGGCTGGGTCATTTTCAAAAGCGGGGGCCTGCGCCGGGGAGGCAAGGGCGATCGACTCGACGCCGGCCTCCTGCGCGGGCACCACGTTCATGATCACGGAGGAGGGGTAGACGGACCGCCCGCCGGGCGCGTACAGCCCGACCCGATCGACCGGCACCCACTTCTCGGTGACGGAACCGCCGGACACGACCTGGGTCGTGTGCGTCGTACGGCGCTGCTCTCGGTGGACGAGACGGGCGCGGCGGATGGACTCCTCCAGGGCCGCGCGCACGGCCGGATCGAGTTCCTCCAGAGCCCGGGTGAGTGCCGCGGCGGGCACCCGCACCTGGTCGAGCCTGACCCCGTCGAACTTCTCGGCGAAGTCGATCAGCGCCGCGTCTCCCCGATGATGCACGGCCTCGCAGATCGGACGCACCTTCTCGAGGGCGGCCGAGACGTCGAAGTCGGCTCGGGGCAGCAGGTCGCGCAGAGCGGGGCCCTCGGGAAGGGCGTCGCCGCGCAGATCGATTCGGGAGATCACGTCGTCAATTCTCTCAGACCGGGATCGGGCGTCGTTCGCGTGTATCAATGGCTGATACAGAGCGTGGTCGGAACCCGGAAGATCCGCTTCACGTGCGGTGTTCCGGGCGTCACCCAGCGGGCATGAACAGTCGGACGAACCTACGAGTAGATGAGGGGGATGGAAGACACGTGACCGAAGGGGCCGGCATCCGGGACGGAGACGTGCCGGACGATCTGACCGCCGCCGAGGCCGGAATGTGGCAGGCCTTCCGCAACGGCAGCGTGTACGACCTGAGCACCGGCGACACCGTCGTCGACGATCCGCACGGCGGGCATCCCTGGGGTCCCGAGCGGACCGTGCGGGCGCGCATCGTGTGCTGGCTGCTCCTGGACGGACCGCCCGCCCTCGCGGGCCGCGTGTCGTCCCTGAAGCTCGTCGGGGTGCAGATCGGCGGCATCCTGGACCTCGCGGGCGGCACGGTGGTGCCGTACGTCGAGATGCGCGGCTGCCGCTTCGAGCGGGAGGTCCTGCTGCCGGAGGCCCACTTCACGACCGTACGGATGGTGGACTGCTCGGTGCCGCGCCTGGAGGCGGCCCGGGTGCACACCGAGGGCGACCTGCATCTGCCGCGTTGCCGCTTCCAGAACGGCATACGACTCACCGACGCGCAGATCGGCACGGATCTGCTGCTCAACCAGGCGATCGTGTACCGCGACCGCAGCGGACGCTCGATCGCCGCGGACGGCATGACCGTCGGCCAGGACCTGCAGGCCGAGATGCTGGAGTCGCACGGCGAGTTCAGCCTGCGCAGCGCCAAGATCGGCGTTTCGCTGAGTCTGCGCGGCGCCCGTCTGGTCAATCCCTACTCGCGGCTCGCCCTGAACGCCCCGCAGCTGACCGTGGAGCGCTCGCTGTATCTGACGCCGGCGGGCGTCGGCAGCGCCCTGCTCAGCGGCACGACACCCGCGCGCGGGACGCGCATCCAGCGGTTCGAGTGCCAAGGCGGGCTGCGCCTCGACGACGGGCGGTTCGGGGACGCGGTCGACCTGGAGCGGGCCCGGTTCACCTTCACCGACGAGCAGGAGCTGTCGCTGCGCCGCGTGCAGACGTCCGAGCTGCGTTTCCTCGGGGAGCGGCCGGCGCGCGGCACGGTCGTGCTGTCGGGGGCGCGGGTCGTCAACCTGATGGACCGGGCGGACGCCTGGCCGGGCCCGGGCCGGCTGCACATGGGCGGCTTCAGCTACGAGAACCTGGTGCCGCGGGGTCCGTTTCCGCTGATCGAGCGGCTGGATTGGGTGGCGGCGGCGACCGCCGAGTACAACCCGGAGCCGTACGAGCGGCTGGCCACCGTGCTGCGGACCGGCGGCGAGGACGAGGACGCCCGCGAGGTGCTGCTCGCCAAGCAGCGCCGCCGCCGCGAGAGCCTGCCCATCGCCGCCAAGCTCTGGGGATACGTGCAGGACTGGACGGTCGCCTACGGATACCGGCCGGGCCGGGCCGCCGTATGGATGGCGGTGCTGTGGGCGGCGAGCTCGGTCGCCTTCACGCACGCCGCCCATCCACCGCTCAAGAGCGGCGAGCACCCGCCGTGGAACCCCGCCCTGTTCGCCCTCGACCTGCTCCTGCCGGTCATCGACCTGGGGCAGGTCGGGTTCTGGCAGCTGAGCGGCGGCTGGCAGTGGCTGGCCGCCGCGATCATCCTGCTGGGCTGGATCCTGGCGACGACGGTGGCGGCGGGGGCCACCCGGCTGCTGCGGCGCAGCTAGAGGGGGTTGTGGGGCTGGTGGTGCACGAGTTGTTGAACGGTCAGCTTTTTGCGTTCCCTTGACCGTGCCGCATACAACTTTCCATGAGTTGCCCGTTCACGCTGGCGCTCCATTGACCAGCGGTCTTTCAATGGTCGACACCATGGCTCTGCTGCCCCCCTTCATCCGCTCGTCCCGGATGCCCCGGAAGCCCTCACGCCCCGTCGGTGAACTCCCCGCCGACGACGAGGTATTTCTCGACGCGCCCGACGACCGCCTCGGCCCCGCACTGGTCGCCGCCGCGCACGGCGCGTACCGGCCCGCCGCCGATCTGCTCGCCGCCACCCGCACCGGCGCCGCCTGGGAGAACCGCGATCGCTACGCGCGAAGACTCGCGGCCTTCGCCCGCTCGCGCGACGAGTGGTACGAGGAGTGGCGTACGGCCGCCCCGCACGACCCCGACGCACTGCTGATCGGAGCCCAGCTGGTGCTGGAGCGCGCCTGGCAGTCACCGGCACGGGCGGAGCTGCTGCGTCAGGCGACCCCCTTGATCACGGCTGCCGCACACGGCGACGACCGCGACCCGGTGCCGTGGCGGATCGCGCTGGACCACGCGCGCGGCGCGGGGGCCGGGCACAAGTACTTCCAGGAGCTGTGGGCGGCGGCGGTCCGCCGCGCCCCGCACCACTACGGCTGCCATGTGGCGGCCCTGCGCTACCTCGCCGCCTCCTGGCACGGCTCCCACCACGCGTGCTTCGACTTCGCCGACCGGGCCGCGCAGGACGCTCCGGCCGGCTCCCTCGTCCAGGCGCTCCCGGCACGGGCGGCCTTCTCCTACCTGACCGACGGCTGCGGTCCCGAGGTGCCGCGCGAGCGGCTGGACGCGGCGGCCGACCGGGCGGCCGCGCTCTCCGCCCGATTCCCCGCGGCCGATCCGTGGCCCGCCGAGATCCGCAACAAGTTGATGTACGTGCTGGTACGGCTGGAGCGCTGGACGGACGCCGCGGAGCAACTGCGCCTCATCGGCCCGTACGCCACCTCCTTCCCCTGGGCCCGGTTCTCGGACGACCCGCTCGGCCGGTTCCTGGAGATCCGCGACGAGATCCGCAACGAGGTCGGTGGCGAGGTCGGCCCGAACCCGGCTCCCCGCCATCCACGGAGTGAGCACGGCGAACGCGCCCACTCCGGCGACCATTAGGCTTTTGCGTCGTGACCACCGTCCGGCTCCCGCTCTTCCCCCTGAACTCCGTGCTGCTACCGGGGCTCGTGCTTCCGCTGAACATCTTCGAGGAGCGGTATCGCGCCATGATGCGCGAGTTGCTGAAGACACCCGAGGACGAACCGCGCCGGTTCGCCGTCGTGGCGATCCGCGACGGCCACGAGGTGGCACCGAGCTCACCCGGCCTGCCGGACCAGACCGCCGTACCCGAGCACGGCCCCGCGGCCGGCTTCGGCGACGACCCGGTCAAGGCGTTCCACGGGGTCGGCTGCATCGCGGACGCCGCGACGGTCCGAGAACGGGCCGACGGCACCTTCGAGGTACTGGCGACGGGTACGTCCCGGGTGCGGCTGCTGTCGGTCGACGCCTCGGGTCCGTTCCTGACGGCGGAACTGGAGGAGCTGCCGGAGGATCAGGGCGAGGAGGCGGGGGCGCTGGCGGAGGGCGTGCTGCGGGCGTTCCGCCAGTACCAGAAGCGACTGGCGGGCGCGCGTGAGCGCTCCCTGTCCACGGGGGCGGACCTGCCGGACGAACCGTCGGTGGTCTCGTATCTCGTGGCCGCCGCGATGATGCTGGACATCCCGACCAAGCAACGCCTGCTGCAGGCCCCGGACACCGCGTCCCGGCTGCGCGACGAACTGGAACTCCTTCGCAGGGAGACGGCGATCATCCGTAATCTGCCGTCGTTGCCCGCGGCGGAACTGACGCGCGGCCCGACGAGTCTCAACTGACGTATTCACCACTGGGGAACAGGCGGGATCAGGCCTCGATGGCGAAGAAGGCGAAGAAGCAGCAGCAGTCCGGGGGCACTCCCGCGACGGTGGCCCTGACCGCCGCGGGAGTGCCGTACACGGTCCACTCCTACGACCATGACCCCGCCCACCCCTCCTACGGCGAGGAGGCGGCCGAGGCGATGGGCGTCTCGCCGGAGCGGGTCTTCAAGACGCTGGTCGCGGATGTCGACGGCGCCCTGACCGTCGCGGTCGTCCCGGTGGCCGGCCAGCTGGACCTCAAGGCGCTCGCGGCGGCGGTCGGCGGCAAGCGCGCCGCGATGGCCGACCCGGCGCTCGCCGAACGCACCACGGGCTATGTCCGCGGCGGCATCTCCCCGCTCGGCCAGCGCAAGAGGCTGCCCACGGTCCTGGACGAGTCGGCCTCCGCCCACCCGACGATCTGCGTCTCGGCGGGTCGCCGCGGCCTGGAGGTCGAACTGGCCCCCGGCGACCTGGCGGGGCTCACGGAAGCCGTGGTGGCCCCCATCGGGCGGGCCTGACCTCTCGACGCGGGTCTGTTCCCCGGTCAAGCACGAGAGACATGTCGAAGAAGACCCGCACACACACGCGGCACACCAAGAAGGGCCGCTCCAACCACGGAACCATGCCCGCCCAGGACGGCCTGGTTCCGCCGAACCGGGCCCAGCCGATCGTCACGCCTGCGGGGCCCCGTACCCGTCCTTCGGTACCGGATCCTGCGGGTGGGCGTACGGGTCCGGATCGCGGGGTCCGAACAGGGCCGTCAGCCCCAGATGCACCACCAGCGCGGCCAGCGACCACGCCAGCAACGCCCCCTTCGCCCCGAGCTTCAACGGCGCCGAGAACGTGACGCCCTTGCCCACGTCCTTGGCGTGCGCGAGCACGTCCTGCGCCGGCCCCAGCCACACCCCGAGCCGCCATGCCAGCACCGATCCGAGCAGCCCGCCGACGGTGAGCGCCACGACCAGCGGCACTCCGCCGCGCCTGCGCACGAGGAACACGGCGAGCGCGCTCACCACGCCGAAGGCCAACGCGAGCAGAGTGAACGTTCCGTCGACACCGACCGCCTGCTCGCCCTCGGTGTCCTTGAGGAAGACGACCCAGCTGCCCTGCTCGTCCACGCCGCCGACCAGCGGCACGTGCGGCGCCAGCCACCACCACAGCAGTCCGAGCAGCACCCCGCAGAGCGCCACCGCGACCGTGACGACGGCGGCCTCCCGCACTTCGGTCTTCATCCCGGGACCGTCCTGTCCGTACGAACCGTGCGCACCGTACTCGGCATCGGGCGCGGCAGCCGCGTACCCGGGAGGCGCGGACTGCCACACGTTGTGCGAGGAGTGTTCGTGCGGCGGCGGAGGAGGAGTCAACGGTGCGGTCACCCTGACATCGTGCCAGGCCCGCCTGAGCGACGCGTCATCGGACGGCCGCCCGGCGGTAGGCCCAGGTGGCGACGGCCAGCGAGACGACGCCGACGCCGGCGCACACGGCGAGGTCACCGAGCACGAACGCCCAGTCGGGGTGCGGCCCGAAGGTCCGCGCGAAGGCCTCGACGCCGTACGTCGACGGCAGCAGGTCCCGGGCGAACCGTACGGCTTCCGGCATCCGGTCCGCCGGCAGCACCCCGAGCAGCAGCGCCGCGGACATGCCCAGCTGCCCGAGCAGCGTGGCCAGTTCCGGCCGCGGCGCGAGCAGTCCGAGAGCGGCCCCGAGCCCGGCGAGCGCGGCACCCGCGAGCGGGATCACGGCGACGAGGATCCACAGGTGCGTCAGGGGAAGCCCGAACAGCACGGACCCGAACACCGCGGTCACCACGGTCCCCGGCACGGTGAAGGACGCGTACGCGCCCGCCGCCCCCAGCACCACGGCCGCCGGCGGCACGGGCAGCGTCGCGTAGTGGTCGAGACCGCCGCCGGCGCGCAGCTGGCCGAAGTACTGGGCGAGCAGATTGAGCGCGACGAAGGCCACGACGAGCACCGACGAGCCGGCGACGACCGCCTGCGCCTCGCCCCCGCCGTCCACGACCCCGCGCATCAGGATCATGATGCCGATCGACTGGAAGGTCGCCACGAACAGCAGCGGGATACGCGCCACCCGCGCACGGGACAGCTGCGCCCGGTACACGGCCCCGAGCGCCGGCCACAGCCGGGCACGCGGCCCGAGCTCGGCCGCTTCCCGGACCGTCTCCTGCACGGCCAGGACGCTGCCCGGCAGAGCCTCGGCGGGTACGACACTCACGTCGCGCGGCTCCCCTCTCTCGGTTTCACTCCGGCAGTCGTCGTGTTCCGTACGGATGCGGCGGTCACGGTGCTCAAGCCCGCGGTCGGTCGGCTCACGCCTTCACCAGCCCCTGTCGTGCGGCGCCGCCCAGCGCCAGGTACACGTCCTCCAGGCTCGGCGTGGTCAGCGTGAAGTCGTCGAGCGCGGCGAACGCGGACCCGCCGGTGACGGTGGCGACCACCGTACGGGCCTCCTCCGGGGCGAGCCGCAGCGTCCAGCGGCGTCCGGACTCCACGGCCCGGTCGCGCAGCGCGGCCACCTCGGGGACGTGCAGCGGGGCGGACTCGCGCCACACCAGGTCGACCCGCACCTCGCCGGCGACCTGCTCCTTGAGACCGGTGGGGGTGTCGCAGGCGATCACCCGTCCCCGGTCGAGCACGGCGACCCGGTCGAGGACGGTCTCGGCCTCGATGACGTTGTGGGTGACGAGCAGGACGGTCGTGCCGTACTCGGCCCGGCGCCGGTCCACGGCGCCCCACACGGCGCGCCGCGCCACGGGGTCCATGCCGCTGGTCGGCTCGTCGAGGACGAGGAACGGCCGCTCCCCCACCAGCGCGGCGGCGAAGCAGGCGAGGCGGCGCTGCCCACCGGACAGCTTCCTGAGCGGCCGCCCGGCGATGGGTGTCAGGCCCAGCTCGTCGAGTACGGCGTCGCGCTCGGCGCGTGCCTGTGCCGCCTCCAGCCCGCGCAGCCGTCCGGTGGTCTCGGCGGCGAGCGACACGGTCAGATCGTCGAGGGCGGTGGACTCCTGCCCGAGGTAGGCGAGGATCCGCGAGGCCCGCTCCGGATGGCGCACGATGTCGTGCCCGAGGATCTCGACGCTGCCGCGGTCGGGCCGCATCAGCCCGGTCAGCTGTCGTACGAGGGTGGTCTTCCCTGCCCCGTTCGGCCCCAGGAGGCCGAAGATCTCACCCCGCCGGATGTCCAGCCGTACGTCCTCGGTGGCCCTCACCTCGGGCGTCGCCGGAACGCCGCGCCGTCCGCGTACCGCCGGATAGGTCTTGCTCAGCTCGCGCACCGCGCACACGACATCGTCACCGTGCCGAAGTGCCTGTGCCGCGCGCGTACTCACAAGGGACGAGACTACGGGGTCCACCGCCCCGCTCCGCTCCCGGGTCGCCCCAAAACGGCACATCCGATGGTAAGGATCTCATTCACCCGCGGGCGCGTGCTCGGCGGCCGTCCGCACATCGATCTCCCGCCAGAACCCGGCCCGGATGGCATAGCGGTCGTGCTCGTCGATCTGGTCGTCCTTGTGGGCGAGCAGCCCGAACCGGGCGGCGTAGCGCAGCAGCTCCCCGTCGATCCGGTGCGGGATCCGCGGGTACATCCCGGACAGCTTCTGCAGATGGCCCGGGTCCCCGAGCCGCTCCATCCAACGCCGCGCGAACACCTGCCCGACCTCGAAGGGGTCGCCGCCGACGGTCGTGATGTCCTCCTCCCGGTCGGCCCACCGCTGCTCCGCGGTGGTCAGCTGGGCCAGCGTCGGCATCGAGGCGACCTCGGGGGGCTCGGCCGCGCCGCCGGGCCGGTCGACCCACCCCTTGTCGGAGGACCAGCGCAAGGTCGCGGTCGGCGGGGGCTGTGGGGGCTGGACGCCGGGGGCACGCAGCGCGGCCAGGTCCTTCGGCGTGGGTACCCCTGCCTTGGGCGCGGTCGCGGGCACCCGCTCCTGCGTGCCGTTCTCCGAGACGGTGGCCGCCGGAGCGCGCTCCTCCTCTGCCTGCCGCTCGGCCGCCGCGGCGTGCGAGGACTCGGGCAGCGGAGCGGAGAGGATCGCGGCGATCTCGGGCCGCGGCACGGGCGGCGGCGCGCAGATCCCGCCGAGATCCTTGGCGCGCACGGCCTTGGTGATCCACGTCCGGTCGAGCACACGGCGCTCGTCGGCCTCGGCGACCAGGTCCTCGGACTGGTTGTAGTCCCCGTCGGCGGCCTGCACGGCCCACAGGTGTACGGCGACGCCGTGCTCCTTGGCCGCCATCATGCCCGGCAGCAGATCGCCGTCGCCGGTCACCAGGACGATGTCGGAACAGGCGCGGTTGCGGGCCAGCTCGGTCAGCTCGGCGTGCATCGCGGCGTCCACGCCCTTCTGGGCCCAGCGTCCGTCGCTGCGGGTCAGGGCGCCGAGCCGGACGGTGACCCGGGGCATCACGCGCAGTCTGCGGTGCTCGGGCTGCGGGACGCGGTCGGGGGCGCCGTCGAACCAGTAGATGCGCAGCAGGGGCCGTTCCGTGTCGGACTCGGCGCGTTCGCGCAGGCCCTGGATGAGGGCGGTGTGGTCGACGGTGATGCGGGACCGCGAGGGCTCCCCGGCGAGGAGACTGGCGGCGGCCCCCAGCAGATACCCGGCGTCCACCAGGACGATGCAGCGGTCCACGCGATCCACCCTCTTTCCGGGAGGTTTGCTTCGGGCTTCCTTCGAGTCTGCCCGACCGTGCGGGGGTTAACGGCCCGAACTCGATCTTCGGCGTGGCGTTTCGGGGCCCCGCTCCCCGACAAGCCCTGTCACAGACGGTAATTATCCGACATGCGCTCTTCGTCAGCCTATGTGAATCTGATCCCGGCCCTGGCCCCTAGATCCCCCACAGGAGGCAGATCACCATGGCCAAGAACAAGAATCGTGAACGCAAGCAGTCACAGTCCGAGCGCGGTCAGCAGACGGCCGAGCAGCCGTCGATGGAGACGCCCAGCGAGCACCGCACCACGCAGGTGACTCCCGGCGACATGGCCCACAAAGGGCGCCAGAAGCGCTTCGGTCACAACTGACATCTTCACAACGGGCTGTTGAAGCCCAGGCACACACCGAGGGGCGCACCCGATTGCGGGCGCGCCCCTCGCGTACGTCAGTTGCCCGGCCGGTCGGCCGCTCGGGCGGGCGGTCAGCCGGCCAGGCAGGACGGGCCGAGCAGCACCTTCAGATCACCGAAGAGCGCCGGGTCCGGCTTCACGCGATGCCGGTCGAGGCGCAGCACGGTCGTCTTGCGCGGGCCCTGGAGCTTGATCCGGACCTCGCTCTCGCCCTTGTGGTGGCTGAGGATCTCACCGAGGCGGCTCACCATCGGCGGGGTGACCCGGGTGGCCGGGATGGTGAGGATCACGGGCGCGTTGGCGCCCGCGTTCGACAGGTCCGGCACCTGGAGCTCCATCGCGACGAGGCGGGGCACGTCCTCCCGCTTGTCCAGGCGTCCCTTGACGAACACCACGGCGTCCTCGACGAGTTGGGTCGAGACGAGTTGGTAGGTCGCCGGGAAGAACATGCACTCGATGGAGCCGGCCAGGTCCTCGACGGTGGCGATCGCCCAGGCGTTGCCCTGCTTGGTCATCTTGCGCTGGAGGCCGGAGATGATGCCGCCGATGGTGACGATCGAGCCGTCCGAGTAGTCACCTCCGGTGAGCTGTCCGATGCCGGCGTCGGCCTTGTCGGACAGGACGTGCTCCAGGCCGAAGAGGGGGTGGTCGGAGACGTACAGGCCGAGCATCTCCCGCTCCTGCGCGAGGAGATAGGTCTTCTCCCACTCGTCGGTCGTGAACTCGACGTCGAGCCCGAAGCCCGGCTCGCTGCTGTCCTCCTCGCCCATCCCGCCGAAGAGGTCGAACTGGCCCTCGGCCTCCTTGCGCTTGACCGCGACCACGTTGTCGATCATCGGCTCGTACTGCGCGGTGAGGCCCTTGCGGGTGTGCCCCATGGTGTCGAACGCGCCCGCCTTGATCAGCGATTCGGTGGTGCGCTTGTTGCAGGCGGCGGCCTCGACCTTGTCGAGGTAGTCGGGGAAGGAGGCGAACTTCCCCTTGGCCTTGCGGCTGCGGATGATCGACTCGACGACGTTCGTGCCGACGTTGCGGACGGCGGACAGGCCGAAGAGGATCACGTCGTCGCCCTGCGCGGCGAAGTTCTGCTCGGACTCGTTGACGTTGGGCGGCAGCACCCTGATGCCCATGCGCCGGCACTCGTTCAGGTAGACCGCCGACTTGTCCTTGTCGTCCTTCACCGAGGTGAGCAGCGCCGCCATGTACTCGGCCGGGTAGTTCGCCTTGAGATACGCAGTCCAGTAGGTGACCAGGCCGTACGCCGATGAGTGCGCCTTGTTGAAGGCGTATCCGGCGAACGGGACCAGGACGTCCCACAGGGCCTGGATGGCTTCGTCGCTGTAGCCGTTCTTCTTGGCGCCGGCCTGGAAGATGGTGAAGTTCTTCGCCAGTTCCTCGGGCTTCTTCTTGCCCATCACGCGGCGCAGGATGTCGGCCTCGCCGAGCGAGTAACCGGCGATGATCTGCGCGGCCTTCTGCACCTGCTCCTGGTACACGATCAGGCCGTAGGTCAGGCCGAGCGTCTCCTTCAGGGGCGCTTCGAGCTCCGGGTGGATCGGCGTGATCTCCTGGCGGCCGTTCTTGCGCTCCGCGTAGTTGATGTGCGAGTTCATGCCCATCGGGCCCGGCCGGTACAGGGCCGAGACGGCGGAAATGTCCTCGAAGTTGTCGGGCTGCATCTGGCGGAGCAGCGAGCGCATCGGGCCGCCGTCGAACTGGAAGACACCGAGCGTGTCACCGCGGCAGAGCAGTTCGAAGGTCTTCGGGTCGTCCAGCGGGAGCGAGAGCATCTCCAGGTCGACGCCCTTGTTGGCCTTCACCATCTTGATGGCGTCGTCCATGATCGTCAGGTTGCGCAGGCCCAGGAAGTCCATCTTCAGCAGGCCCAGCGACTCGCACTGGGGGTAGTCCCACTGTGTGATGGTCACGCCGTCCGTGTGCCGCACCCAGATCGGGGCGTGGTCGACGATGGGCTCGCTGGACATGATCACGCCGGCCGCGTGCACACCCATCTGCCGGACCAGGCCCTCGACGCCCTTGGCGGTGTCGATGACCTTCTTCACATCCGGCTCGTTCTCGTACATCGACCGGATCTCGCCCGCCTCGCTGTAGCGCGGGTGCGAGGGGTCGGTGATGCCGTTGAGATCGATGCCCTTGCCCAGGACGTCGGCGGGCATCGCCTTGGTGAGGCGGTCGCCCATCGCGTACGGGTAGCCCAGCACGCGCGCGGAGTCCTTGATGGCGTTCTTCGCCTTGATCTTGCCGTACGTGCCGATCATGGCGACCTTGTCGGCGCCGTACTTCTCGGTCACGTACCTGATCACCTCGACGCGCCGACGCTCGTCGAAGTCGATGTCGACATCGGGCATGGAGACACGCTCGGGGTTGAGGAACCGCTCGAAGATCAGCCCGTGCTCGATCGGGTCGAGGTCGGTGATGCCCATCGCGTACGCGACGATCGAGCCGGCCGCGGAGCCTCGGCCGGGGCCGACCGCGATGCCGTTGTTCTTGGCCCACATGATGAAGTCGGCGACGACGAGGAAGTAGCCCGGGAACCCCATCTGGATGATGACGTCCATCTCGTACTCGGCCTGCTTCTGCCGGTCATCGGGGACGCCGCCCGGGTAGCGGCGCTCCATGCCGCGGCGGACCTCCTCCTGGAACCAGGTGACCTCGGTGTAACCCTCGGGGATGTCGAACTTGGGCATGAGGTCGCGCTTCTCGAACATGCCCGTGGTGTCGATCTGCTCGGCCACCAGCAGCGTGTTGCGGCAGCCCTCCTGCCAGGCGTCCGAGGAGTCGATGGCGTACATCTCGTCCGTCGACTTCAGGTAGTAGCCGGTGCCGTCGAAGCGGAAGCGGTCCGGGTCGGAGAGGTTCTTGCCGGTCTGGATGCACAGCAGCGCGTCGTGCGCGGTCGCCTCGTGCGCGTACGTGTAGTGCGAGTCGTTCGTCACCAGCGGCGGGATGCCGAGCTTCTTGCCGATCTCCAACAGGCCGTCGCGGACCCGGCGCTCGATCTCGATGCCGTGGTCCATCAGCTCCAGGAAGTACCGGTCCTTGCCGAAGATGTCCTGGTACTCGGCGGCAGCCTTGAGGGCCTCTTCCTCCTGCCCGAGGCGGAGGCGGGTCTGCAGCTCCCCGGAGGGACACCCGGTGGAGGCGATCAGCCCCTCCGACCACTGGGAGATGGTCTCCTTGTCCATCCGGGGCCACTTCTGCAGCCAGCCCTCCGCGTACGCGTCCGAGGACAGCTTGAAGAGGTTGTGCAGGCCGGTCGCGTTCGCCGCCCAGATAGTCTTGTGGGTGTACCCACCCGAACCGGACACGTCGTCCCGCTTCTGGTGCGGCTGACCCCACTGGATCTTGCGCTTGTTGCGCCGCGACTCGGGCGCCACATACGCCTCGATCCCGATGATCGGCGTGACCCCGGCCTTCTGCGCGGTGTGGAAGAAGTCGTACGCCCCGTGCAGGTTGCCGTGGTCGGACATGGCGATGTGCGTCATGCCCATCTCGTTGCACGCGTTGAACATGTCCTTCAGCCGCGCGGCACCGTCCAGCAGCGAGTACTGGGTGTGGACGTGCAGGTGCGTGAACGGCGGCTTTGACACGGTTTCGGCCTCCAAGTGAACGGGTGCGGCGCGTAGCGCCTCGTTGAGGGGCGGTGGTCGGGTGACGGGCGGGCGGGCGTCGACGGATGTCCGACCGGCTGCGAACAGTCTGGGGGACAGCGTCGAAGTCTATGCCTGGGCACTGACACTCGGTGGGCTGCCCCGCGTACCTTCATGTGAGGAACACGGGCACTCCCGAACGCCGCCGGCCGTTGGTGTGAGGGGATGATCCGGCCCCGATGATCCGGCCCACTTGTCACGCACCACCTGCACCAGGAGGCACCCAGCGATGTCGGTCCCGCAGCTCAACGACGAGCACCGCGGCGAGGAGATCCTCGCCGTCTTCGACACCGCCTTCGGCGAGCTCCTGGCCGCCGACCCGGCCGCGTTCCGCGTGAAGTTCCGGAAGATGGCGGCCTCGGCCTTCGCGTTCTACCGCGGCACGGCGTGCCTCTTCTACCACGACCTGGACGCGGAGAAGCGGGGCGGCCCGTACCTGGACGAGCGCACCTCCCGCGTGTGGATCCACGGCGACCTGCACGCCGAGAACTTCGGCACGTACATGGACTCCACGGGCCGGCTGATCTTCAACGTCAACGACTTCGACGAGGCGTACGTCGGCCCCTTCACCTGGGACCTCAAGCGCTTCTCCGCGTCCATCGCCCTGATCGGGTACGCGAAGGCGCTCAGCGACGAGCAGATCACCGACCTGGTACAGGTGTACGCGGGCGCGTACCGCGAGCGGATCCACGCCCTGGCCACCGGCGCCAAGCGCGACGAGGTGCCGCCCTTCACCCTGGACACCGCCCAGGGCCCGCTGCTGGACGCGCTGCGCGACGCCCGCTCGCTGACCCGCTTCGGCCTGCTCGACTCGATGACGGAGATTCGTGACTTCGAGCGCCGCTTCGCCCCGGGCGGCGGCTCCATCGAGCTGGACGCGGCCACGCGGTACAAGGTCCTCGCGGCCTTCGACGGCTACCTGGAGACGCTGCCGGAGACCTCGCTGGCCCGCCCGGACTCGTACCGCGTGAAGGACGTCGTCGGCCGCCGCGGCATCGGCATCGGCTCGGCCGGTCTGCCGTCGTACAACATCCTCCTGGAGGGCCACAGCGACGCCCTGGAGAACGATGTCGTGATCTACATCAAGCAGGCCCAGACCCCGGCCGTCTCCCGGCACATCACGGACTCGGCGATCCGGGACTACTTCCAGCACGAGGGCCACCGCACGGTGATCTCGCAGCGCGCCCTCCAGGCGCACGCCGACCCGTGGCTCGGCTGGACCGAGCTCGGCGGCACGGGTCAGCTGGTCGCCGAGGTCTCGCCGTACGCCGTGGACCTCGACTGGGGGGACATCGACGACCCGGAGGAGATCGCCGCGGTCGTCGCCGACCTGGGCCGGGCCACCGCCACCATGCACGGGGCGGCGGACGACCAGTCCGGCGAGTCCCTGGTGCCCTTCTCCACCGAGCGGGCCATCGACGCGGCACTCGCGGCCGACGAGGACGGCTTCGAGGACCTCCTGGTCGACTTCGCCCACGACTACGGCGCACGCGCGCGTGCCGACCATCAGATCTTCGTGGACCTGTTCCGCAACGGCCGGATTCCGGGTCTGTGACGGAACGGCCCGCACAGGAACCCTTTAGGGGTCCCTTACAGGCCCGCGTGACAGACTCTCCTCCGCTATGGACATATCCGGGACCCAGCTCAGAGCCGTACGCGCGGCGCTGTTCACGGCACTCGTCGTGACGCTCAGCACCGCGTCGCACGTCCTGCTGTCCCGGGCCCCCCTGCCGCTGAACACGGTGGCGGTGATCGCCGCCGCCGTGTTCGCCGTCACCTACGCCCTGGCCGGCCGCGAGCGCGGCTTCGGCCGGATCGCCGCCCTGCTGATCCCGCTGGAACTCGCCGCCGACACCGTCTTCACCACCGGCCAGCACGTCTGCTACGGCGCCGCCGGCGGCCCGGTCGCCGGCCCGCTGCGCTCCGTCGGCCTCGACGTGCTGTGCGGCGACGGCACCAGTGTCGGCGCCCCGCTGGCCCGGGTGACCGGGGCCGACCCCGACCGCCTCGGCGGTCTGCTCGCCCACGCCGACCCGGCGACCGCCTGGCTGCTGCTCGGCGCGCACATCGGCGTCGGTCTGCTCGCCGCCGCCTGGCTGCGCCGCGGCGAGCGCGCGCTGGCCCAGCTGCTGCGCGCGGTGGGCGCGACCACCTTCCGGCCGCTGCTGCTGGCGGTGGCGGCGGTGACGGTACGGCCGACGCCCTCCGTGCGCCGCCCGCAGCACCCCGGCCGCCGTACGGCCACCGCGCGCGAGCGGATCCTCGTGCACTCCCTGGGACGGCGTGGACCGCCGTGCTCGGTCGCATTCGGCTGAGCACCACCAGTCCCCCATTCGTATTCCGCACACGAACGTGTGCGCGTCCCCCTTACGGAGATCACCCATGGCAAAGCGGAACAGCCAGGCCGCGAAGACCGCAGCCCGCGAGCGCCTGCGCCAGGAGCGAGAGCGCCAGGCCAAGCGCGCCAAGGTCAAGCGGCAGGTCATCGTGGCCTGCTCCATAGTCGGCGTCCTGGCGATAGCCGGCGGCATCGGCTACGCGGTCGTCCAGGGCAACAAGCCCGGTTACTGGGAGGCCGCGAAGGACGACAAGCTCGTCAAGCCGGCCAACACCACGGGCACCAACGGCACGACGGTTGTCGTCGGCAAGAGCAGCGCCAAGAAGACCCTGGTCATGTACGAGGACCCGCGCTGCCCGGTCTGCGCCCAGTTCGAGCAGACCGTCGGCACCACCGTGAAGAAGGACCTGGACGCCGGCAAGTTCAAGATCCAGTACGTCGGCGCCACCTTCCTCGACAACGGCCTGGGCGGCGAGGGCTCCAAGAACGCGCTCAGCGCCCTGGGCGCCGCGCTCAACGTCAGCCCCGAGGCATTCCTCGAGTACAAGACCGCGATGTACTCGGCGACGTGGCACCCGGAGGAGTCCGACGACAAGTTCAAGGACGACGACTACCTCATCAAGATCGCGCAGACCGTCCCCGCGCTCAAGGACAACACGAAGTTCCAGAACGCCGTGAAGGACGGCACCTACGACAAGTGGGCGCTGGAGGAGTCCAAGGTCTTCGACAAGGACGGCGTGCAGGGCACACCGACCCTGAAGATGGACGGCAAGACGCTGACCGGCTCGGACGGCAAGAACGCGCCGATGACGGTCGCCGACTTCACCACGGCGATCGAGGCGGCCCTCAAGGCCTGATCTCGATCGCCGCTCACAGAGCGAGCGTCGTCACAGAGCGAGCGTCGTCATAGAGCGAGCGTCGTCATAGAGCGAGCGTCGGTCAAAGAGCGGGCGAACTTTTGGTAGTTCGCCCGCTCTCGTTCATACCGATCAGTAACCTGATCGGCCGTGACCAGTCGATACAGAACATCCGAGAATCCCAACTCCCTGCCGCCGCGCCGCCGTACGGTCGTCAAGGCCGCGGCCGCCACCGCCGTCCTGGCCGGCCCGCTGGCCGCCGCCCTGCCCGCCCGGGCCGCCACGGACGCCCCCGCCTTCCTGCACGGTGTCGCCTCCGGCGACCCGCTCCCCGACGGCATCCTGCTGTGGACCCGGGTGACGCCCACCGCGGAGGCGATACCCGGCTCCGGGCTCGGCCCGGACACCTCAGTCGACTGGGTCATCGCCAGGGACAAGGCGCTGACGAACATCGTCGCCAAGGGCACCGTCACCGCGACCGCCGACTCCGACCACACCGTCAAGGCGGACGTACGCGGCCTTGAACCCGCCACCGACTACTGGTTCCGCTTCTCCGCCGGCGGCACCGACTCCCCCGTCGCCCGCACCCGCACCGCCCCCGCCGCCGACGCGACCGTGCCGAACCTCCGCTTCGGCGTGGTCTCCTGCGCCAACTGGGAGGCCGGCTACTTCTCCTCGTACCGCCATCTCGCCACCCGCGGCGACCTGGACGCCTGGCTGCACCTGGGCGACTACATCTACGAGTACGGCACCGGCCAGTACGGGACGCGCGACACCGTCGTACGGCCGCACGCGCCCACGCACGAGATCCTCACCCTGGCCGACTACCGCATCCGGCACGGGCGTTACAAGACCGACGCCGACCTCCAGGCCCTGCACACCGTCGCTCCGGTCATCGCCATCTGGGACGACCACGAGTTCGCCAACGACGCCTGGTCGGGCGGGGCCGAGAACCACACCGAGGGTGCCGAGGGCGCCTGGAGCGCGCGTCAGGCCGCTGCCAAGCAGGCCTACTTCGAGTGGATGCCGGTGCGCACGGCGATCGCGGGCACCACCTACCGGCGGCTGCGCTTCGGCAAGCTCGTCGACCTCTCGCTGCTGGACCTGCGCTCCTTCCGCTCGCAGCAGGTCGCCGTGGGCAACGGCTCGGTCGACGACCCGGACCGTACGCTCACCGGCCGCGCCCAACTCGACTGGCTGAAGGCCGGCCTGAAGGCGTCCGACACCACCTGGCGGCTGGTCGGCAACTCGGTGATGATCTCGCCGTTCGCGATCGGCTCCCTCACCGCCGATCTGCTCAAGCCGCTCGCCGAGCTGCTCGGCCTGCCGAAGGAGGGCCTCGCCCTCAACACCGACCAGTGGGACGGCTACACGGACGACCGCCGCGAGCTTCTCGCGCACCTGCGCGCGAACGCCATCCGCAACACCGTCTTCCTCACCGGCGACATCCACATGGCGTGGGCCAACGACGTGCCGGTGGACGCCGGTACGTACCCGCTGTCCGCCTCGGCGGCCACGGAATTCGTGGTCACCTCGGTCACCTCCGACAACCTCGACGACATCGTGAAGGCACCCGAGGGCACGATCTCCGCGGTCGCCGCACCGATCATCAGGGCCGCCAACCGGCACGTCCACTGGGTCGACACCGACCGCCACGGCTACGGCGTCCTGGACATCACGGCCGCCCGCGCGCAGATGGACTACTACGTCCTGTCCGACCGCACCAAGCCGGACGCCACCTCGTCGTGGGCCCGTTCGTACCGCACCCGCACCGGCACGCAGAAGGTCGAGCGGACGTACGACCCCGTGTAGCCGCGGGTTACAGGCTCTACAGGCCGGCTCTACAGACTGTCGAGGAAGCCGAGCGCCACCCGCCAGGTGGCCTCGGCGGCCTCCTCGTCGTAGTCGGGCAGGTCGGGGTCGGTGTACAGGTGGCCGGCCCCGGGGTATCGGTACACCTCCACATCCGCACCCGCTCTGCCCATCTGGAGATACCAGGCGCTCAGCCAGTCGTCGGTCTCGAAGGGGTCCGGTTCGGCCACGTGCAGCTGGACGGGCAGTTCGTCCACGGCCGCGTTCGGTGCGATGTCCGACGTGCCGTGCAGGAGCAGCAGTCCGCGCGCCTTGTCATCGCCGAGCGCGAGGGTCTGCGCGACGGAGGCGCCGAGCGAGAACCCGGCGTAGACCAGCCCGCGTTCCGAGTAGGGCGCGGCGGCCAGGACGGCGCGCTTGAGCAACTCGTCCTTGCCGATCCCGTCGTTGAAGGCCATGCCCTCCTCGACCGTCTCGAACGTACGCCCCTCGAAGAGGTCCGGCGTCCACACCTCGTGTCCGGCCGCGCGCAGCCGGTCCGCCGCCGCGCGCACCGCGGGCCTGAGACCGAAGGTCGAGTGAAAGAGCACGATGTTCATGAACCCATGGTGCCAGCCGGGTACGACAACGCAGGTCACGGCGGCGTCCTCCGCCCGCTGCCGCGGCCGTACCCACCTTGAGCGCGAAGTCACATGTTCATGAGCGCCCGGGGCCGGTTACGTTCGTGGGCATGGAGAATCTACTCCGCCCACTGATCGTGGTCGGCGGGTCGGTCGCGCTCACGCTGCTCATCGGCTGGGCCACCGACCTGCTGCTGCGCAAGGCCGACGCACGGCATCACGAGACCCCCATGTGGGGTCTGCTGCGCCGCGGCCGCATCCCCTACCAGCTCGTGCTCTGCGCGGCCATGCTCAGAGGGTCGTACGACGAGGCGCAGCTCCTGGAGCAGCACAGGGTGGGCATCGGCCGCACCCTCACCCTGGTGCTGATCGGGGCGACGGCGTGGCTGGTGATCCGGATCGCCGCCGCGATAGTGGAGACGTCGTACACCCGCTACGCGCGCGCCCACCGAGACCCGGCCCGGGTCCGGCGCGTGCGGACGCAGGTGACGCTGATCATGCGGGTGGTCTCCGCGACCGTCGGCGTGGTGGCCGTGGCCACGATGCTCCTGACGTTCCCGGCGTTCCGCGCGGCGGGTGCCTCGCTGCTGGCCTCGGCCGGAATCCTCGGCATCGTCGCCGGTGTCGCCGCCCAGTCGACGCTCAGCAACATGTTCGCGGGGCTGCAGATCGCCTTCGGCGACATGGTGCGCATCGGCGACACGGTCGTGGTGGACGGCGAGTGGGGCACGGTCGAGGAGATCACCCTGACGTTCCTGACCGTCCGCACCTGGGACGAGCGCCGGATCACCATGCCCGTCTCGTACTTCACGTCCAAGCCCTTCGAGAACTGGTCGCGCGGCACCCCGCAGATGACGGGCATCGTCTTCTGGCACGTCGACCACGCGGCGCCGGTGGACGCGATGCGCGACAAGCTCCGCGACCTCCTGCGCGAGTGCCCGTCCTGGGACGGCCGCGCCTACGGCCTGGACGTCACCGACACCACGCCGAACACCATGCAGGTACGGGCCCTGATGACGGCCAAGGACGCCGACGACATCTGGACGGTACGCGTCGCGGTCCGCGAGGGCATGATCCGCTGGCTGGCCGCGGAACACCCGTACGCCCTTCCCCGAGTCAACACGGCGGACGCGTCCCTGCCCCCGAACCGCACGAACGGCCACCGTCCCTCCCGGGACGACGTCGCACGCGACGGTGTGGCTGCCAGTCGCGGACACCAGCCACCACGGACGGGCGGCTGACACACCGGAGCACGCCCCCGCAACCGCCGAAGACGATCACCGCCACAGGAGAGCCCGACCCTCGACCAACTGGAAACGGGTGGTGCGCGGGTGGGAAAGCAACACAGCAACCCCCACCCGCCCGCACCGCACAACTCACCGCAAGCTCCGCACGTCAAGATGGCGCAGCACCCGATCCACCACCTCCGGATCGGCCCCCGACTCACCTCGCGCCGCCAACACCTCATGCCGAGCCGCGCTCAACATCTCCCCCTGGATCCGCCGCACCCGCTTCAGCCTCCGCACCCGATGCTCGTGCGCCTCCCGCCGCTCGTCCTCCACGATCTCCGGACTGATCCGCAGGCCGATGTCGTACGCCCGTCGCACCATCTGCTCGGACAACTCCTCCGGCAACTCCTCCACGGCCTCGATCTCCCGGAGCCTCCGCTTCGCCGCCTTCGCCGCACGGACGGCCAGCGCCTTCTCGAACTCCTTCTCCCGATCCGTGTCCGCCTGCACCCCCAGCCGTTTGACCAGCCACGGCAGGGTCAGCCCCTGAAGCACCAGCGTCGCCATGATCACCCCGAACGCGATGAACACGATCTCGTCCCGGTCGGGAAAAGCCGAACCGTCATCGGTCTTCAGGGGAATCGCCAACACCAGCGCGACAGACGCCACCCCTCGCATCCCCGACCACCACATGACGACGGTCTCCCGCAGGCTCATCGGAATGTCCTCGTCGTGGTCCCGCCTCGCATGCAGCCGCTTGGTGAGCCAGGTGGCCGGCAGCAGCCACAACAGCCGTACGAACACGACCACACCCACGATCGCCGCCGCCCATCCGAGCATCTCGCCCCACCGTCCGGACGCCGTCCGGATCGCGTTGTGCAGCTCGAGGCCGATCAGCCCGAACGCGACCCCCGTGACCAGCGTGTCGACGATGGACCAGAAGGTGTGTCCCGCGAGCCGCGTCATCACGTCGTCGGGATCGGTGGCGTACTCGGCGAGGAACAGCGCGGTGGTGAGCACGGCGAGCACCCCGGACCCGCGGAACTCCTCGGCCAGCACGTACGAGGCGAACGGCACCAGCAGCGTCATCCCGATCTGCAGAGTCGCGTCCCCGAGCAGATCCATCAGCTTGTTGGCGCCCCACCCCAGCACGATCCCCACGGCCACCGCCACCACGGCGGACAGCACCAGGTCCAGCCCCGCCCGCCACGGCGAGAAGCTCCCGCTCACGGCGGCGGCGATCGCCACGTGGTACAGCACGATGGCCGTCACGTCGTTGAAGAGCCCCTCGCCCTCCAGGATGGACACCAGCCGCCGCGGCAACCCGAGTTGACCGGCGACGGCGGTCGCCGCGACCGGGTCGGGCGGGGCGACCAGCGCGCCGAGCGCCACCGCGGCGGCGACCGGCAGACCCGGGACGATCGCGCTCGCGACGGCGGCCACACACACCATGGTGACGAACACCAGCGCCACGGCCAGCAGGAAGATCGGCCGGATGTTGGCGGTGAACTGCCGCCAGGACGTGCGCCGTACGGCCGCGTACAGCAGCGGCGGCAACAGCAGGGGCAGGATGAGATCCGGCGGGATGTTGACGTTCGGCACGAAGTCGAGCAGCGCGAGGACGATCCCCAGGAGCGTCATCAGCACCGGCGCCGGCAGTCCCAGCCGGTCCCCGACCGGAACGCTCACCACGGCCCCGAGCAACAGCAGGAACAACAGGGCCAACTGATCCACGGTCACCGCTCCGGGGTCGTCTCGGCGTTCACACAGCAGACCTCAAGCCTGCCACGCCCCTGTGGTCACCGGCCCGTCCAACGCCCCACCACGGCATCCGCCTCCCGCCACCGCACCCGCCTGCGGCTACAGCACCCGGCGCATCGCCCGGTGCGGGATGCCGGCGTCCGGGAACTCCGGGCCGTACGCCACGTACCCCAGCCGCTCGTAGAACCCCAGCGCGTGCGTCTGCGCGTGCAGGTCCACCGCCGCGAGCCCACGCGCGCGTGCCGCGTGCTCCACGGCCCGTACGAGGGCGGCCCCGACGCCGAGCCCCCGCGCGTCCTTCGTCACGGCGAGCCTCCCCAGCGATCCCACCGCCGGGTCGCCGTCGGTCTTCACCGCGGCGACCTCGCCGTACAGCAGCCGCCCGGTGCCGAGCGGTGTCCCGTCCTCCCGGACCGCCAGCACATGCACGGCGTCGGCGTCGTACGCGTCGTACTCCAGGTCCGCGGGGACCCCCTGCTCGCCGACGAAGACCTCCTTGCGCACCGCGAAGCACGCCTCCCGGTCGGCGAGGTCCTCGGCGACCCGCACGACGAACGACGACGAAGTCACGCGTAGGTCTCCTCGCGAACCTGGTCCAGGGCCCGCTGCAGGTCCTCCGGGTAGCCGCACTCGAACTCCACCCACTGCCCGTCCCCGGGGTGCTCGAAGCCCAGCCGGACGGCGTGCAGCCACTGGCGGGTCAGATGGAGCCGCTTGGCGAGCGTGGGGTCGGCGCCGTACGTCAGGTCGCCGACGCACGGGTGCCGGTGGGCGGCCATGTGGACGCGGATCTGGTGGGTGCGGCCGGTCTCCAACTTCACATCGAGCAGGGAGGCCGCACGGAACGCCTCGATGAGGTCGTAGTGCGTCACCGAGGCCTTGCCCTCGGCCGTGACCGCCCACTTGTAGTCGTGGATCGGGTGGCGGCCGATGGGGGCGTCGATGGTGCCGCTGGTCGGGTCCGGATGGCCTTGGACGAGCGTGTGGTACCGCTTGTCGACCGTGCGCTCCTTGAACTGGCGCTTGAGCGAGGTGTACGCGTACTCCGACTTCGCCACGGCCATCAGGCCGGAGGTGCCCACGTCGAGGCGGTGCACGATGCCCTGGCGCTCCGCGGCACCCGAGGTCGAGATGCGGTAACCGGCGGCGGCGAGCCCGCCGATCACGGTCGGCCCGGTCCAGCCGGGACTGGGGTGCGCCGCGACGCCGACCGGTTTGACGATCACGACCACGTCATCGTCGTCGTGCACGATCTCCATGCCCTCGACCGGCTCGGCGACGATCTGCACGGGCGCGGGCGCCTGCGGCATCTCGACCTCCAGCCAGGCTCCGCCGTGCACCCGCTCGGACTTCCCTACCACCGACCCGTCGACCGTGACCTTCCCCGAGGCGGCGAGCTCCGCGGCCTTGGTACGGGAGAAGCCGAACATGCGGGAGATGGCGGCGTCGACGCGCTCGCCCTCCAGGCCGTCGGGCACGGGCAGGGATCGGATATCGGGAATGGTGCTCACCCGTCGAGTATGCCGGACAGGCGGGACAGACCCGTACGGAGCCTGTGGACAACCCCGGCGGGCTCAGTCCTTGTGGACGGTGCCGTCGGGGTCGAGCCCCTTGAACGACAGCAGCACGATCAGGATGCCGCCGCACACGATCGCCGAGTCGGCGAGGTTGAAGACCGCGAAGTGCTTGGGCGCGATGAAGTCGACGACCGCGCCCTCGAACACGCCCGGCGACCGGAAGATCCGGTCGGTGAGGTTGCCGAGCGCACCGCCGAGCAGCAGGCCGAGCGCGATCGCCCAGGGCAGGCTGTAGAGCTTGCGGGCGAGGCGGGCGATGACCACGATCACGGCCGCCGCGATCACCGTGAAGATCACGGTGAAGGCCTCGCCGAAGCCGAAGGCCGCGCCCGCGTTGCGGATGGCCTCGAACTTCAGCCAGTCCCCGACGATCTCGATCGGCTCGTGGTGCTCCAGCTTGGCGACCACGATCATCTTGCTGATCAGGTCGAGGGCATACGCGAAGGCGGCGACGGCGAACAGCACGGCGATCCGCCGCCTGCCCCGGGGCCGCTCTGCCTCGGCGGCGCTCTCCGACGCGTCCGCTGGGGTTTCCGGCGTACCGATGATGCGCTCCGCCTCTGCCACGTGAGTCCCTCAACCTAGATACCTGACTGAGGACGAGGGTACGTCACGACCCTCGGCACCCTGCTGATCAGTACCGCCGTTCCTGCTTCTGCTTGCACTCCACGCACAGGGTGGCCCGCGGGAAGGCCTGCATGCGGGCCTTGCCGATGGGATTGCCGCAGTTCTCGCACAGGCCGTAGGTGCCCGCGTCGAGCCGTTCCAGGGCGCGCTCGAACTGGATGAGCATCTCGCGCGCGTTGGCCGCCAGGGCCATCTCGTGCTCCCGCGTGATGTTCTTGGTGCCGGTGTCCGCCTGGTCGTCGCCGGCGCCGTCCCCGGAGTCCCGCATCAGACCCACGAGGGACGCCTCGGACGAGGCGATCTCGTCACGCAGCCGCGTCGCCTCGGACGTCAGCTCGGCACGCGCCTCTTCCACCTCTCCCGGCGTCCAGGGGTCCTCACCGGGGCGCACCGCGAGGTCGCCGGGCTCCGCCGCGGCGATCCGCGCCTTGGGAACCGCGGTCTTCGCCGCCGCGGCCGTGCCAGGAGTCTTCTTCGCAACCACTGTCGTGGCTCCCGTCTGCTCCGCGGCCTGCGCCGCGCCCGCCTTCTTGGCCGTGCTCTTCTTGGCCGTGCTCTTGGTAGCCGCAGTCGTCTTGGCTGCGCTCTTCGTGGGGGTGGTGCGCTTCTTGGGGGCGCCCTTCATGGAGCCGCTCTCCGTGGAAGCGCCCTTCGAAGACGCGCCCTTCTTGGAGTCGCTCTCCGTGTAGGCGCGCTTCGTGGTGCCGCTCTCCGTAGCGGCCCTCTTCGTAGAGCCACCCTTCGTGGAGCTGCGCTTCTGGGCGGTCTTCTTCGCAGCCGCCGCCGTCGCGCCCGCCTCCTTCCTCGCCGCCGACCTTGCACCCGCCGCCTTCGCACCCGTCTCCTTGGCGGCCGCGGCCTTCTTCGCCGGCACCTTCTTGCCGGCCGCCGCCTTCTTGCCCGCCGCGGGCTTCCCACCGGCCGGTCTCTCCGCGCCCTCCCCCGCGACCGCGGTCCTGGCAGGAGCCGCCTTGGAAGCGGCGACCTTCTTGGCGGCGGCCTTCTTCACCGACGCCGATCTCTTCGTCGCAGTCTTCTTCCCCACGGCCTTCTTGGCACCCGCACCCGCACCCGCACCAACCCCCTTGCCGGCCGCCTTCTTCGCCGCCGTACCCACCGTTTTCACGGCCTTGGCCACCCGCTCGGCCGCGCCCCCCTGCGTGCTCTTCTTCCCTCCGACGTCCTTGGCCGCACCGCCGGAGGCACCCGTGGACCCGGACGCCGGCTGCTGTACGGCGGTCTTCTTCGCCACCATGGCCGCGGCCCCTTCACATATTGTGATCTTGCACGCGAATCGTGCTGGGACGATAAATCGACTCGAGTCCCGCGGCAACGGGGCGCACCGCCCGATTCGCCCCCTTCGCGGATGCCGCGCGGCAAACCTGCATCCGTTGTGCCCAGCTCCCCGCCGGGTAATCCGCCGAGCCGCGCCTCCCCGGATTCGAACACGCGCGCTTCGCCATTCGGGTCACCCCCGCCCCCGCCGTGCCCCGGCCCCGGCCGCCGAGAAACCGGTCGGCCGCTGTCCCCGCGGCGCCGTACACTGGGCGGAGCGAAAAGCGTGGATGGGGACGAGTAGCGACGTACGCAGCCCAGAGCGACCCGGGGACGGTGGAAGCCCGGGGGCGAGCGCGACGTGAAGATCACCCCGGAGCCGCCGGAAGAAAGCCGCAGCCGAAAGAAGGCGGCCAGTAGACCCGGCATCGCGACCCCAATGAGGGGGCTCACCGGCGCGTAGAGCGCACCGGAGAGCCAAGGAGGGTGGTACCGCGGGAGCGCGCCGAAGGCGGCGCAGGGAATGACACAGCTCTCGTCCCTCCGGACGGAAGGCAGCAAGTCCGCCGGAGGAAGCTCGCTGATGACAAAGCCGACGTACCGCCAGGTGCCCGCCCAGGTCGACCTGCCCGCGCTCGAGCACGCGGTGCTCGACTTCTGGCGCGAGCAGAAGATCTTCGCCAAGTCCCTGGAGCAGTCCGAGGGCCGCCCCGAGTGGGTGTTCTACGAGGGCCCGCCCACGGCCAACGGCATGCCGGGCGCCCACCACATCGAGGCACGCGTCTTCAAGGACGTCTTCCCGCGCTTCCGCACCATGCGCGGGTACCACGTGGCCCGCAAGGCAGGCTGGGACTGCCACGGCCTCCCGGTCGAGATCGCCGTGGAGAAGGAACTCGGCTTCAACGGCAAGAAGGACATCGAGACCTACGGCATCGCCGAGTTCAACGCCAAGTGCCGCGAGTCCGTGACCCGCCACACCGACGCCTTCACCGAGCTCACGAACCGCATGGGCTACTGGGTCGACCTGGACGACGCGTACCGCACGATGGACCCCGAGTACGTGGAGTCCGTCTGGTGGTCGCTGAAGGAGATCTTCAACAAGGGCCTGCTGGTCCAGGACTACCGCGTCGCCCCGTGGTGCCCGCGCGACGAGACGGGTCTGTCGGACCACGAGCTGGCGCAGGGCTACGAAACGATCGTCGACCCGTCCGTGTACGTCCGTTTCCCGCTCACCTCCGGTCCGCTCGCCGGCCAGGCAGCGCTCCTGGTGTGGACGACGACCCCCTGGACGCTGGTGTCCAACACGGCCGTCGCCGCGCACCCCGATGTCACCTACGTCGTCGCGACGGACGGCGAGGAGAAGCTCGTCGTCGCCCAGCCGCTCGTCGACAAGGCCCTCGGCGAGGGCTGGGAGGTCACGGGCGAGACCTTCACCGGCGCCGAGATGGAGCGCTGGACGTATCAACGTCCGTTCGAGCTCGTCGAGTTCCCGGAACCGGCCCACTACGTGGTCAACGCCGAGTACGTGACGACCGAGGACGGCACGGGTCTGGTCCACCAGTCCCCCGCTTTCGGTGAGGACGACCTCAAGGTCTGCCGCGCGTACGGCCTGCCCGTCGTGAACCCCGTCCGCCGGGACGGCACCTTCGAGGCGGACGTCCCCCTCGTGGGCGGCGTCTTCTTCAAGAAGGCGGACGAAAAGCTCACCGAGGACCTCCACAACCGCGGTCTCCTCTTCAAGCACATCCCGTACGAGCACAGCTACCCGCACTGCTGGCGCTGCCACACCGCGCTCCTCTACTACGCGCAGCCGTCCTGGTACATCCGCACCACGGCCGTCAAGGACCGCCTTCTCCAGGAGAACGAGAAGACCAACTGGTTCCCGGACACCGTCAAGCACGGCCGCTTCGGCGACTGGCTGAACAACAACATCGACTGGGCGCTCTCCCGCAGCCGCTACTGGGGCACGCCGCTGCCGATCTGGCACTGCGAGGACGGCCACCTCACCTGCGTCGGCTCCCGCGCCGAACTGACCGAGCTGACCGGCACCGACCAGTCGGAGCTCGACCCGCACCGCCCGTTCATCGACGACGTCACCTTCGCCTGTCCGAAGTGCCAGAAGACGGCCACGCGCGTGCCGGAGGTCATCGACGCCTGGTACGACTCGGGTTCGATGCCGTTCGCGCAGTGGGGCTACCCGTACAAGAACAAGGAGCTCTTCGAGAGCCGCTACCCGGCGCAGTTCATCTCCGAGGCCATCGACCAGACCCGCGGCTGGTTCTACACGCTGATGGCGATCGGCACGCTGGTCTTCGACAAGTCGTCGTACGAGAACGTCGTGTGCCTCGGCCACATCCTCGCCGAGGACGGCCGCAAGATGTCCAAGCACCTGGGCAACATCCTGCAGCCGATCCCGCTGATGGACCAGCACGGCGCGGACGCGGTCCGCTGGTTCATGGCGGCGGGCGGCTCACCGTGGGCGGCCCGCCGCGTAGGCCACGGCACCATCCAGGAGGTCGTCCGCAAGACGCTCCTCACGTACTGGAACACGGTCGCCTTCCAGGCCCTGTACGCCCGCACCTCCGACTGGGCACCCAGCGAGGCCGACCCGGCCCCGGAGGACCGGCCGGTCCTGGACCGCTGGCTGCTGTCCGAACTGCACGCGCTCACCGACCAGGTGACTCAGGCGCTTGAGGCTTACGACACCCAGCGCGCCGGAAAGCTGCTCTCGGCGTTCGTCGACGACCTGTCCAACTGGTACGTACGCCGCTCCCGGCGCCGCTTCTGGCAGGGCGACAAGGCGGCGCTGCGCACCCTGCACGAGGTCGTCGAGACGGTCACGAAGCTGATGGCCCCGCTGACGCCGTTCATCACTGAGCGGGTCTGGCAGGACCTGATCGCGCCCGTCACGCCCGGCGCCCCCGAGTCGGTGCACCTGGCGTCCTGGCCTGAGGCGGACCTGTCCGTCATCGACCCGGCGCTGTCGAAGCAGATGGTCCTGGTCCGACGACTGGTGGAGCTGGGCCGTGCCACGCGCGCGGAGTCGGGCGTGAAGACGCGTCAGCCGCTGCGGCGCGCGCTGGTCGCCGCGACGGGCTTCGACTCTCTCGACCCCGAGCTGCACGCGCAGATCACGGAGGAGCTGAACGTCGAGTCGCTGGCGTCGCTGTCCGAGGTGGGCGGCTCGCTCGTCGACACGACGGCGAAGGCCAACTTCCGTGCGCTCGGCAAGCGGTTCGGGAAGCGGGTCCAGGATGTGGCGAAGGCCATCGCGAACACGGACGCCGCCGGTCTTTCCCTCGCCCTTCGCGAGGGCACGGCGTCGGTGGAGGTCGACGGCGAGACGGTCACGCTCGCGCCGGACGAGGTCATCATCACGGAGACCCCTCGGGAGGGCTGGTCGGTGGCGTCCGACTCGGGCGCCACGGTCGCCCTCGACCTGGAGATCACGCAGGAGCTGCGTCAGGCGGGCCTGGCCCGTGACGCGATCCGCCTGATCCAAGAGGCCCGCAAGAACAGCGGCCTGGACGTGGCCGACCGCATCGCGCTGCGTTGGGCGGCCACGGACCCGGCGGTGATCGCGGCGCTCGACGAGCACGCGGCCCTGATCGCCGACGAGGTCCTCGCCACCGACTTCGCCCAGGACGAGGCGGACGACACGTACGGCTCGCCGTTCACCGACGAGGGACTGTCCCTGACGTTCCGCCTGCGCAAGGCGTAACCACGGACGCCGAAGGCCCGGGCTCGCCAAGAAGATCTTGGTGACCCCGGGCCTTCGGCGTTGCGTACACACGGACAACTGCGCGTACTCCCGAACACTCACGGCAAAACCTCGAATGCGCGCGGCGAAAGGGCCGGCAAAAGGGCGGGGCCCCGGATCAATATCCGGGGCCCCGCCCTGAACGCTGCCGACGCCTACGGCGTACTCATAACCGTCAGTTGTCGTCCTCGTCGATGAGGAAGCCGCGCATCGGCGAGGGAGCCTGGCCCATGGGCGACGGGCCCTGCGGCCGTACCGGCGCCATCGGCTGGGTCATCGCCGGGGACATCTGCTGCTGGCCGCCGTAGGACGGACCGGCAGGAGACGGGCCGCCACCCATGCCCTGGTTGCCACCGCCGTACGACGGGGCGCTCGCGCCGGCCGGAGCCATGGAAGGCGCCGGGGACGGCGGCAGCGACGCGGCCGCCGGAGTGCGCGGCGGAGCCAGCGAGTCGTCGGCCTGGGTCTCCAGCTGACGCAGCTGCGATTCCAGGTAGGACTTCAGACGCGTGCGGTACTCGCGCTCGAAGCCGCGCAGGTCCTCGACCTTGCGCTCCAGCGTGGCGCGGGCGGACTCCAGGGAGCCCATCGCGACGCGGTGCTTCTCCTGCGCGTCCCGCTCCAGGGCGTCGGCCTTGGCACGGGCGTCACGCTCGAGACCCTCGGCACGCGAACGCGCCTCGCCGACGATCTTGTTGGCCTCGGAACGAGCCTCTGCGATCGCCTGGTCGGCGGTCTGCTGGGCCAGCGAGAGGACACGGGCGGCGCTGTCGCCACCGGGGCCCTGACCGTGGCCGCCCATCGGGTTGCCCATGGGGCCACCCATCGGGCCGCCCATCTGCTGCTGCATGGGGGGCTGGCCGCCCATGGGGCCCTGACCCATCGGACCCTGGCCCATCCCACCGGGACCCTGCGGGCCGTTCTGGCCACCGCCGGGACCGGCGGGCAGCTGCGGTGCACCGCTCGGCAGCTGGGGCGGGCCACCCATGGGGCCACCCATCTGCTGCTGCGGCGGGCCAGATATGCCGGCCGGCACCGGAGCACCCGGCCCGCGCATGCCCTGCTGCGGCATGCCCTGCTGCATACCGCCCTGCTGCATGCCGCCCTGCTGCTGCATACCGCCCTGCTGGGGCATACCACCCTGCTGGGGCATACCCTGCTGCTGATCCTGCTGCTCCGGGGGCTTGCGCATGTTCTGCTGGTTCTGGGCAGCAGCGCGCGTGGCCGCGGCCAGCTTGGCACGCAGGTCCTCGTTCTCGCGGAGCAGGCGCGTCAGTTCGGCTTCGACCTCGTCGAGGAAGGCATCGACCTCGTCCTCGTCATAGCCTTCTCGGAGGCGGACGGTCGTGAACTGCTTGTTCCGCACGTCCTCGGGGGTCAACGGCATCTCTTCACCTCAACGTAGTCGTCGGCATTCGGCAAGACCGTATCGTTCACAGCCGGCTCACGACGGAGATCAGGATGTAGACGATGATCATCAGTACGAAGAAGGACAGGTCGAGCGCCACGCCCCCGAGACGCAGCGGCGGAATGAACCGCCGCAGAAGCTTGAGCGGTGGATCAGTGACCGTGTAGGTGGCCTCCAGAACGACCACCATCGCCTTACCGGGTTGCCACGAGCGGGCGAACTGGAAGACGTAGTCCATGACCAACCGGAAGATCAGCACGATGAGGAAGCACATCAGCGCGATGTAGATGACATCCAGAACCACGCTCATTACCTGTGCTTCCCTCTCCCCTGTTCCGTGCTGCCGGGTACTACTTGTACTGCTGTTTCCGGTCGTGTGTCTCAGCTCTGGTTGAAGAACCCGCCCTCTGCGATACGGGCCTTGTCCTCCGCCGTGACATCGACGTTAGCAGGCGACAACAGGAACACCTTCTGCGTCACCCGCTCGATGCTGCCGTGAAGACCAAACACCAAACCGGCAGCAAAGTCGACAAGTCGCTTGGCGTCTGTGTCATCCATCTCAGTCAGATTCATGATCACCGGGGTGCCCTCACGGAAGTGTTCCCCGATGGTACGGGCCTCGTTGTAGGTCCGGGGGTGAAGTGTGGTGATCCGGTAAGGCTCTCGTTCTGACACGACCTTGGGCATGATCACCGGTGCGTTCTTCTCCAGGCTTGCGCGTTCTTGTGTGATGGATGCCACGGGCGCGATGCGCGCCGGGCGCCCGGATTCCGCGCCTAGCGAAGCGGATCGGGGCAAGGGGTCGCGCGGCGCCGGAGGCTGCACCACTCGTACCGATTCATCCCTTTCGGGCTGATGTGCCTGATGGGACTGGTGAGAACCATGCGGCGACAGCTCGTGCCGCCGACGGTCCCGCTCGGGCTCCGGGTCCAGTTCGGGTTCGAAGTCGTCATCAGGGTCGAAACCGCGGCCGTCGTACCCATCGTCCTCCACGAGGCCGAGGTAGACCGCCATCTTGCGCATCGCGCCGGCCATTCTCTGAGTCCTCCGCTCTGTGGTGGATCGGCTGACTGCCAAGTGCCCGCGATCCACTAGGTCGTTATGCCCGCTTTGCTGCGGTAATGACCATATTTTCTGCTGTGGTCCGACTTCCTGGCGACGTTACCCGAGCCTGGGGCGTACTCCGAGTACCGCGGTGCCGACGCGTACATGTGTCGCTCCGGCCGCCACGGCCTGTTCGAGGTCCGCACTCATCCCTGCCGAGACCATGTTCGCAGCCGGATGCGCTCGGCGCAGGTCGGTCGACAAATCCATCAACCGCTCGAACGCCGCCTGTTGGCGCCCCGTGTACTCCCCGGTGAGCGGAGCGACGGTCATCAGTCCGTCGAGTCGCAGCCCCGGAGCGTCGGCGACGAGGTCGGCCAACTCTTCGATTCCGCCAGGTGCTACGCCACCCCGCTCCCCTCTTCCGCTCTCGTCCGCGTCGAGCGCGACCTGTAGGAGGCATCCCACCTCACGCCCGACCCGCACGACCTCTTTGGACAGAGCCGTGACGAGCTTGGAACGATCGACGGACTGCACGATATCCGCGTAACCGGCCACAGATCGCACCTTGTTGGTCTGCAATTGACCGACGAAGTGCCAAGCAAGGGGAAGATCCGCACATTCCGCGGCCTTGGGCGCCGCGTCCTGGTCGCGGTTCTCGGCGACGTGCCGCACGCCGAGCTCCGACAGCATCCGCACATCGCTCGCGGGATAGGTCTTGGTGACCACGATGAGCGTGACGTCCTCACGCCCCCGTCCCGCGGCCGCGCACGCGGCGGCGATGCGCTCCTCCACTTTCGCCAGGTTCCTGGCGAGTACGTCCTTGCGGTCGGTCATGTCCATCAGTCCAGCCAGACATATCCCGCGAGTCGCCCCGTGGCGCTGTCGCGGCGGTATGAGAAGTGGTCCCCCGACTCGAGTGTGCACACCGGCGACTGCTCCCGGTCGTGCACCCCCAGCCGCTCGAGCTGCGCGTGCACCCCCGCGGTCACGTCGACCGCGGGCGTGCCCCAGCTCGTCTCGGCGTGCGCCGCCGGTTCGACGGCGGCGACCTCGGCGCGCATGGCTTCCGGCACCTCGTAGCACCGGCCGCAGACGGCGGGTCCGGTGCGGGCGACGATCCGGGACGGCTCGGCGCCGAGCTTGAGCATGGCCCGTACGGCGGCGGGGACGACGCCGGCGATCATGCCCGGCCGGCCCGCGTGGGCCGCGGCGGCGATCCCCGCGACCGGGTCGGCCAGCAGGACCGGCGTGCAGTCGGCGGTCAGGACGGCGAGGGCGAGTCCGCGCCGGGCGGTGGCGACCGCGTCGACCGAGGGGAGCTCCGAAGCGGAATCCCACGGTCCGTCCACCACCGCCACGTCGGCCCCGTGCACCTGGTTCATCCAGACCACCTGAGCGGGGTCGAGTCCCAGGGACTTGGCGGCCAGTTCACGATTGGTCCGTACGACCTCGGGGTCGTCGCCGACCGCCCCACCGAGGTTGAGCTCCTCATACGGAGCGGCGCTCACCCCACCCCACCGATCGGTGAATGCGAAGTGCGCGCCGCTCACGCTCTCGCGCTGTCTTATCACTTCAGGAAGTCCGGCACATCCAGCTCCTCGGCCGCACTGTCCGAGTAGGCCCGCGACGGCGGGACCGGCGGGGCGACCGGGAGGTCGGCCACCGGCTCGGACGCCTCCGGCTCCTCCTTCGGCGTGACGCTGCCGAGCGAGCCGAAGGACGGGCGGCTCTCGGTCTGCCGTACCGGGGTGGGCTCCTCACGGCGGCCCGAGGACGAGGACGACGAGGCCGAACCGAGGACGTTGTCCCGGCGGGCCGGCGGCTGGCCCCCGTCGAAGCCGGCCGCGATCACGGTGACCCGGACCTCGTCGCCGAGGGCGTCGTCGATGACCGCGCCGAAGATGATGTTGGCCTCGGGGTGCGCGGCCTCGCTCACCAGCTGGGCGGCCTCGTTGATCTCGAACAGACCGAGGTCGGAGCCGCCGGAGATGGAGAGCAGCACGCCCCGGGCACCGTCGATGGACGCCTCAAGGAGTGGCGAGGAGATCGCCATCTCGGCCGCGGCCACCGCGCGGTCGTCGCCGCGGGCCGAGCCGATGCCCATGAGGGCCGAACCGGCCTCGGACATGACCGACTTGACGTCGGCGAAGTCGAGGTTGATCAGGCCGGGCGTGGTGATGAGGTCGGTGATGCCCTGAACACCGGAGAGCAGGACCTGGTCGGCCGACTTGAAGGCGTCGAGGACCGAGACCTGGCGGTCCGAGATGGACAGCAGCCGGTCGTTCGGGATGACGATGAGGGTGTCGACCTCTTCGCGGAGTTCCGCGATGCCGTCCTCGGCCTGGTTGGCGCGGCGGCGTCCCTCGAAGGTGAACGGGCGCGTGACCACGCCGATGGTGAGGGCGCCCAGGGTGCGTGCGATGTTGGCCACGACGGGCGCGCCGCCGGTGCCGGTGCCGCCGCCTTCACCGGCCGTCACGAAGACCATGTCGGCCCCCTTGAGGACCTCCTCGATCTCCTCGCGGTGGTCCTCGGCGGCCTTGCGGCCCACGGCCGGGTTGGCTCCGGCGCCGAGTCCGCGGGTGAGTTCGCGGCCGACGTCGAGTTTGACGTCGGCATCGCTCATCAACAGCGCCTGCGCGTCGGTGTTGATGGCGATGAACTCGACGCCCTTGAGACCGACCTCGATCATCCGGTTGATGGCATTGACACCACCGCCGCCGACACCGATGACTTTGATGACTGCGAGGTAGTTCTGCGGTGCTGCCACGTCGAAGGCCTCTCGCCTCGAGTTACGTGTCGCCGCCTCGCGGCCTTGCCGCGGTCCGACGACTGATGCCGATTGGGACGGTCCGTATCGCCGACCCGAACCCTAACGTTGAAGTTTAGGGTTACCAGTGTGTCTGTTCCCTGGAGTCTTCTGAACAGGACACTAAGTCGACAAGTGGCGCACGTTCAACGAACACGCCGAACCTCCCGTTTTTCTTTTCACCCTATGTGATCAGGCGTAGCGCTGCCCAACCAGGGTGCTGGCCTGCGCGGATGTGCGTCAACTCCCTGATGACGCGGGCGCGGTGGGAACGCTGACGTCGAAGTGCCGCGCATCGGCGGAGGCTTTCATGAGAGCCGTGAGCGTACGGGCCTTCGCGGCGCCCTTCTCGCTGCTCCCCCATGCGATGGTCCGGCCGTCGCTCAACTCGAGCGAGATGTCGTCGTACGAACGCACCTTGACGGCCTGGGTCCGATGCGCGACGGCGGCCGGAACGGCACGGGCGACGCGGACCGCCTCCCGAACCAATCGGTCCTCGCCGAAACGACGCAGGCTCGCGGCGCGCGAGCCCGGCTGGGACAGCGTCAATTCCAGTGCCGGCACGCCTTTCGGAGCCTCGGAAACCGTGGCGAAACGGACACCCCCATCGTCCACTTCGACAAAGTTACCGCCCTTGTGGACAAGAAGAACCGGAGTACGCTCAGTCACTTTCAGCCCGATTCCATGAGGCCAGGAACGCACTACGTCAACCACGTCAATTCGGGGCAATTTCCGGCGCAGTCGTGCCTCAATCACCTCGGTGTCGACGGAAATCAGCGGCGCTCCGACCGGAACGTCGGCGGCCTCGCGCACCTGCGCGGGCGTCAGGATCTTTGTCCCGGAGACCGATACGCGCTCCACGCGCAGCCAGTTCGAGCCGTACAGGACCCAGACGGATCCGGCGCCGCCGAGCACCAGCGCGACAGCGAGGATGATGATCGTACGAAGCCGGGGTGGTGTGAACCTCCGGGCGGGCGGCGGGCCGGACGACTCCTGCTGGCGTTCACCGCGCTCGGCGGTAGTCGATCCGGCCACGCGCACTCCTTTCCTGGCTCGGTTCGCCTCCGGGGCGCCTCAGCCGGTGTCGAGAGCCCGACCGCGCTCGACCCTTCGGGCCTCCGCGCGCTCGAGCTCTCGACACCGGCGCGCCCCTTCGGCTCACTCGCCGATGCGTCTCCTAATGGCGTGCACGGTTGGCGGCGATCGCCTCGTACACCATGCCGACGAGCAGTTCGTCGGCATCCCGGCGGCCGAACTCACCCGCGGCGCGGGACATCTGGAACAGCCGGTGCGGATCGGCGAGCACGGGCAGGACGTTCTGCTGCACCCACTCGGGGGTCAGGTCCGCGTCGTCGACCAGGAGTCCGCCGCCGGCCTTCACGACCGGCTGGGCGTTCAGCCGCTGTTCGCCGTTGCCGATGGGCAGCGGGACGTAGGCGGCCGGGAGCCCGACGGCGGAGAGTTCGGCGACGGTCATCGCGCCCGCGCGGCAGAGCATCATGTCGGCCGCGGCGTACGCGAGGTCCATCCGGTCCACGTACGGTACCGGGATGTACGGGGGCATCCCCGGCATCTGGTGCACCTGTGGCAGTTCGTTCTTCGGGCCGACCGCGTGCAGGATCTGGATCCCGGCCTGCTGGAGGTACGGCGCGACCTGCTGGACCACCTCGTTGAGTCGGCGCGCGCCCTGCGAGCCGCCGGAGACCAGCAGCGTCGGCAGGTTCGGGTCGAGCCCGAAGGCGGCGCGGGCCTCGGGGCGTACGGCAGCCCGGTCGAGGACGGCGATGGAGCGGCGCAGCGGGATGCCGATGTAGCGGGCGTCACGCAGCTTGCTGTCCGGTGTGGAGACGGCGACCTTGGCGGCGTACCGCGAGCCGATCTTGTTGGCGAGGCCGGGCCGGGCGTTGGCCTCGTGGATGATGATCGGCACGCCGAGGCGCTTGGCGGCCAGGTAGCCGGGCAGGGCCACGTACCCACCGAAGCCGACGACGGCGTCCGCCTTGGTGCGCTCCAGGATCTGCTCGGCGGCCTTGATCGTGCCCCGCAGCCGGCCCGGGACGGTGATCAGCTCGGGGGTCGGCCTACGTGGCAGCGGTACCGCGGGGATCAGTGCGAGATCGTAGCCCCGCTCCGGTACGAGCCGGGTCTCAAGGCCGCGCTCCGTGCCCAGGGCCGTGATCCCCACGGTCGGGTCCTGCCTGCGCAGGGCGTCCGCGAGGGCGAGCGCGGGCTCGATGTGGCCGGCGGTCCCCCCACCGGCGAGTACGACATGCACCGAAATTCACCGCTCTCCGGACGAGCGCGCCACCGGGGCACGCCGTCGCATCGTGTTCCATCTCCGAGGCCCCCGCACAGGGCCTCCCGCCCGCTTTCTACCAAAGCGGGGTTGCCGCATCGAAAGCGCCATCCGCGCAGCGGGGTCCTCACGCGCGAAGGCGATCAGCAACCCGATGGCGAACATGGTCGGCAGCAGGGCGGACCCCCCGTAGGAGAACAGCGGGAGGGGGACACCGGCGATCGGCAGCAGGCCGAGCACCGCACCCATGTTGATCACCGCCTGCGCGGTGATCCAGGTGGTCACGCCTCCCGCGGCATACCTCACGAAGGGGTCCTCCGTGCGTCCGGCCACGCGGATACCCGCATAGCCTAGAGCCGCGAAGAGGGCGAGCACGGACAGCGTCCCCGCCAGACCCAGTTCCTCACCGGTCACGGCGAAGATGAAATCCGTGTGCGCTTCCGGGAGTTGGCCCCATTTTTCCACACTCGCACCAAGCCCGGAACCGAAGAGTCCACCGGAGGCGAGGGCGTAGATGCCGTGCACGGCCTGCCAGCAGTCTGCCACCCCTGACTTCGGCTCGGTGGCGCCGATGCACTGGAGTCGGGCCATGCGGTTGGGGCTGGTCTTGATGAGGATCAGACCGAGCGTGGCGGCGATGGACAGCACCCCGACGAACAGCCGGGTCGGGGCGCCCGCCAGCCACAGCAGGCCGAACAGGATCGCCGTCAGGATGATCGCCGTGCCCATGTCGCCGCCGAGCATGATCAGCCCGAGCAGCATGAAGGAGACCGGTACGAGGGGCACCAGCATGTGCTTCCACTGGCTCAGCAGCTTCTTGTCCTGCTTGCGGGCGAGCAGGTCGGCGCCCCACAGCACGAGCGCCAGCTTGCCGAACTCGCTGGGCTGGATCTGGAAGGAGCCGCCGAGGGCGATCCAGTTCTGGTTGCCGTTGACCGACATCCCTATCCCCGGGATCTGCACCAGGGCCATCAGGAAGACCGCGCCCGCGAGGATCGGGTAGGCGAGCGCCCGGTGCAGCTTCACCGGCATCCGGGAGGCGATCAGTAGCAGTACGCCGCCGATGACGGCCGCGAGGAGCTGTTTGCGGAAGAAGTACGACCCCGGCAGGGACATCTGCAGGGCCGTGATCTGGGAGGCGGAGTAGACCATCACCAGGCCGAGCACGGTGATCAGGAGGCTGCCACCAAGGATCAGGTAGTACGCGGTCAGCGGCCGGTCCCAGGCGCGGCGGGCACGCAGATACAGGCCGAGGAGCAGGTTCTCGCGCGGTGCCCGGGGGGCGGCGGGCCGTCTGACGGCCCGCCGCACGGGCGGCCGCCCGGTACGGCTACCGGGCATCGGCCTCTCCTGCCCTGTCGAACCCTGGCCACATCCGAGTCACGCGTCCCTCCAAGGGTCCCGATGCACCCGCCATGGCCAAGACCCGCTGTCAGGTGCCCGCGCCGAGTTCGCGAACCGCCTCCGCGAACGCGTCACCGCGCTTGTTGTAGTTGGTGAACATGTCCATGGAGGCACAGGCCGGGGCCAGCAGAACGGTGTCGCCTGGGGCAGCGAGCCGCTGCGCTTCCTGGACTGCCTGGAGCATCGCCCCAGTGTCGGTCCGGTCGAGGTCGACGACGGGTACTTCCGGGGCGTGTCGCGCCAGGGCTTCGCGGATGAGCGCGCGGTCCGCGCCGATGAGGACGACACCGCGCAGCCGCTTCGCCGCCCCCGTCACCAGCTCGTCGAAGGTCGCGCCCTTCGCGAGACCCCCCGCGATCCACACGATCGACTCGTACGCCGCCAATGAGGCTTGTGCGGCATGGGTGTTGGTCGCCTTGGAGTCGTCGACATAGGCGACCTGGTCGATGTCGGCCACGTGCGCGATGCGGTGGGCGTCCGGTGTGAAGGCCCTCAGACCGTCCCGTACAGCCGCCGCGGGCACCCCGAAGGCACGCGCCAGGGCGGCCGCCGCAAGGGCGTTGGCGATGTTGTGCGGGGCCGGCGGATTGACGTCGGAGACCTCGGCGAGCTCCTGGGCGTTCTTCTGCCGGTTCTCCACGAAGGCGCGGTCGACCAGGATGCCGTCCACCACGCCGAGTTGGGAGGGGGCGGGCGCCCCGAGGGTGAAGCCGACGGCGCGGCAGCCCTCCTCGACGTCCGCCGCGCGCACCAGGTCCTCGGTGGCCTTGTCGGCGACGTTGTAGACGCAGGCGACGCGATTGCCTTCGTAGATACGGCCCTTGTCGGCCGCGTACGCCTCCATGGAGCCGTGCCAGTCGAGGTGGTCGGGCGCCAGGTTCAGTACGGCGGCGGAGTGGGCGCGCAGCGAGGGCGCCCAGTGGAGCTGGTAGCTGGAGAGCTCCACCGCCAGGACGTCGTACCGCTCCTCGCCGAGGACCGCGTCCAGCAGCGAGACGCCGATGTTGCCGACGGCGGCCGTGCGCAGGCCCGCCGCCTTCAGGATGCAGGCGAGCATCTGGACGGTCGTGGTCTTGCCGTTGGTGCCGGTGACGGCGAGCCAGGGCGCGGCGTCGGGTCCGCGCAGCCGCCAGGCGAGCTCGACGTCGCCCCAGACCGGCACGCCGGCTACGCGTGCCGCCTCGAACAGCGGCTTGTCCGGCTTCCAGCCGGGGGCCGTGACGATGAGTTCGGTGCCCTCCGGCAGGGTCGCGCCGTCACCGAGGCGCACGGTGATGCCCAGCGCCTCCAGTTCGGCCGCCTGGGCACGGGCCCGCTCGTCGTCCCCGTCGTTGACGACCGTGACGAGAGCCCCGCGTTCGTGCAGCACCTTGGCCGCCGGGACCCCGGAGACGCCGAGCCCCGCGACGGTGACGCGCTTGCCCTGCCAGTCGGTCACTTGTCCGCCGCCCATCCCGCGTAGAAGAGACCCAGGCCGACGATCACACAGATGCCCTGGATGATCCAGAAGCGGACCACCACGAGGACTTCGGACCACCCCTTGAGTTCGAAATGGTGCTGGAGTGGCGCCATGCGGAAGACGCGCTTGCCGGTCATGCGGAAGGAGCCGACCTGGATGACGACCGACATGGTGATGAGGACGAACAGGCCGCCGAGGAGGGCGATCAGCAGCTCGGTGCGCGAGCAGATCGCGAGACCGGCGAGCACACCGCCGAGGGCCAGCGAACCGGTGTCGCCCATGAAGATCTTGGCAGGAGAGGTGTTCCACCACAGGAAGCCGAGGCAGGCACCCATCAGCGCGGAGGCGATGACCGCGAGGTCGAGCGGGTCGCGCACTTCATAACAGGCGCCGGGGTTGGTCAGGCTCTCGCCGTTGGCGCAGGACTCCTGGAACTGCCAGACGCCGATGAAGGTGTACGCGCCGAAGACGAGGACGGAGGCGCCGGTGGCCAGGCCGTCCAGACCGTCCGTCAGGTTCACGCCGTTCGACATCGCGAGGATCATGAACAGCGCCCAGACGACGAACAGCACCGGGCCGATCGTCCAGCCGAAGTCCGTGATGAACGACAGCTTCGTGGAGGCGGGGGTGTTGCCGCGGGCGTCCGAGAACTGCAGCGAGAGCACCGCGAAGCTGATGCCGACGATCAGCTGGCCGGCCATCTTCGCCTTGGCCCTGAGGCCCAGCGAACGCCGCTTGACGATCTTGATGTAGTCGTCGAGGAAGCCGACCAGGCCCATGCCGACCATCAGGCCGAGCACCAGCAGACCGGAGTACGTGGGGGTGTAGCCGGTGATGACCTTCGACAGGAAGTACGCGGCGACCGTCGCGAAGATGAAGGCGATTCCGCCCATGGTCGGCGTACCGCGCTTGCTGCCGTGCGTGCGCGGGCCGTCGTCGCGGATGTACTGGCCGTACCCCTTGCGGGCCAGGAGTTTGATCAGCAGCGGGGTGCCGACCAGGGTCAGGAAGAGGCCAATGACTCCTGCGAACAGGATCTGCTTCATCATCGGGCTGCGACCTCACCCTCGGCACCGGTTGCCAGCAGAGCCTCGGCGATGCTCTCCAGGCCGACCGAACGGGACGCCTTCACGAGGACGACGTCTCCCGGGCGCAACTCGCTGCGCAACAGGTCGATCGCCGCCTGTGCGTCGGACACGTGCACCGACTCCTCACCCCACGAACCCTCGTTATATGCGCCCAGTTGCAGCCAGGACGCTTCCCTGCCCCCGACCGCGACGAGCTTGCCGACATTGAGCCGGACGGCGAGCCGTCCGACCGCGTCGTGCTCGGCGAGCGCCTCGTCCCCGAGCTCGGCCATCTTGCCGAGCACCGCCCAGGTCCGCCGCCCCCTGCCCATGGCCGCGAGCGCGCGCAGGGCGGCTCGCATGGACTCGGGGTTCGCGTTGTAGGCGTCGTTGACGACCGTCACGCCGTCCGGGCGCTCGGTGACCTCCATACGCCAGCGGGAGAGGGAGCCCGCCTCGGAGAGCGCGGTGGCGATCTCTTCCGCGGACATGCCCAGCTCGTGGGCGACGGCGGCCGCGGCGAGCGCGTTCGACACGTGGTGCTCACCGTACAGGCGCATGGTCACTTCGCTTGCACCGGAGGGTGTGTGAAGCATGAAGGCGGGCTGTCCGCTGTCCGTGAGTCGCACGTTCTCGGCGCGTACGTCCGCTTCGCCGGACTCTCCGAAAAGGATCACTTTCGCCTTCGTACGGGATGCCATGGCCCGTACGAGAGGATCGTCGGCGTTGAGGATCGCGGCGCCGCCCTCGTCCGCTGAGGGAAGGGCCTCCACGAGCTCGCCCTTGGCCTGCGCGATCTGCTCCCGGCCGCCGAACTCGCCGATGTGGGCGGTCCCGACGTTGAGCACGAGACCGATCTTCGGCGGGGTCAGGTCGGCGAGGTAGCGAATGTGGCCGATGCCGCGGGCGCCCATCTCCAGGACGAGGAACCGGGTTTCCTCGGTGGCGCTGAGCGCGGTCAGGGGAAGCCCGATCTCGTTGTTGAGCGAGCCGGGCGTGAACACGGTCGGCGCCTTGTGCCGGAGCACCTGGGCGATCAGGTCCTTGGTGCTGGTCTTGCCGGCGGAGCCGGTGAGGGCGACGAGGGTCGCGCCGAGCCGTCGTACGACATGACGCGCGAGGGCGCCGAGAGCCGCCTGGACGTCCTCGACGACGATCGCGGGCACGCCGACGGGGCGCGACGCCAGTACGGCGACCGCGCCCGCTTCCACGACCGCCTGGGCGAAGTCGTGGCCGTCCACGCGCTCACCGACGAAGGCGACGAAGAGGGTGCCGGGCCCGGCCTCGCGGGAGTCCCGGACGACCGGTCCGGTGACCTGGACGGACGGATCCGGTATGTCGTGCGTCTGCCCGCCGACGACGGAGGCGATCTCGGCGAGAGAGAGGGCGATCACAAGTTCATCCCTGGGTCTTCTGGATAGCTTCGCGAAGCACCTGGCGGTCGTCGAAGGGACGTACCACCCCGGCGATGTCCTGGCCCTGCTCGTGGCCCTTGCCCGCGACCAGCACGGTGTCTCCGGGCCGTGCGCGGGACACGGCGGCGGCGATCGCGGCGGCCCGGTCCTCGAAGACCTGGACCTCGCCGCGCTCGTGCGCCGGTACGGACGCCGCGCCCTGGAGCATGGTGGCGAGGATCGCGAGGGGGTCCTCGGAGCGGGGGTTGTCGGAGGTCAGTACGGCCGTGTCGGCGAGCCGGGCCACGGCGGCACCCATCGGCATGCGTTTGGTCCTGTCGCGGTCGCCGCCGCAGCCGAGCACGACGTGCAGCCGGCCCTCGGTGACCTTGCGCAGCGCGCGCAGGACCGATTCGACGGCGTCCGTCTTGTGGGCGTAGTCGACGACCGCGAGGTACGGCTGTCCCGCGTCCACCCGCTCCAGACGGCCCGGCACGCCCTGCACGGCGGCGATGCCGTCGGCGGCCGTCTGCGGGTCGAGGCCGGCGGCGGCGAGGGCGACGATCGCGGTGAGGGTGTTGGCCACGTTGAAGGTCCCGGGGAGCGGTGCCCTGGCGGTGATCCGCTCCTCCTTGGGGCCGATCACCGTGAACGTCGAGTCCGTGGGGCCGACCTGGACGTCCTCGGCGCGCCAGTCGGCGTCCGGGTGACCCTCGGCGGAGAAGGTGACGACCGGGACGGTGGCCTCCTTGACCAGCCTGCGCCCGTACTCGTCGTCGAAGTTGACGACGCCGAGCCTGCTGCGTTTCGGCGTGAACAGCTGCGTCTTGGCCCGGAAGTAGTCCTCCATGTCGGAGTGGAACTCCATGTGTTCCGGGCTGAGGTTGGTGAAGACGCCGATGTCGAAGACGCAGCCGTCGACCCGGCCGAGAACCAGCGCGTGGCTGGAGACCTCCATGGCGACCGCCTCGACGCCGCGCTCACGCATGACGGCGAACAGGGCCTGGAGGTCGGTGGCTTCGGGGGTGGTGCGCTCGGACTTGATGCGCTCGTCGCCGATGCGCGTCTCCACCGTGCCGATCAGTCCGGTGGACCTGGCCGTCTTCAGGCCGCCTTCGACGAGGTAGGCGGTGGTGGTCTTTCCGGAGGTGCCGGTGATGCCGATCTGGAGCAGATCGGGGCCCGGGTGGCCGTAGATCGTGGCCGCCAGTTCGCCCATCTCCGCGCGCGGGTCGTCGACGACCAGGACCGGAAGACCGGCCGCCGCGGCGCGCTCGGCGCCGGTCGGGTCGGTCAGCACGGCGACCGCGCCGAGGCCCGTGGCCTGGGTGACGAAGTCCGCGCCGTGCAGGCGGGCGCCCGGGAGGGCGGCGTACAGGTCACCGGGGCGGACGGCACGCGAGTCGTGGGTGATGCCGGTGATCTCGGCGGCGCTCTCCGGTGCGGTGACACCCAGCTGATCGGCGAGCTCCGCGAGGGGTGTGGCGGAGACCTGGACCGGCCTGGGCGGCCCGGGATATGTCACGGGTGCACCCTTCTGGGTGGTTTGGGACTGATCAGCGTGTGGCACGGCGGTGAGCGTACCGGGCTCACCCGCCTCGGGGCGAAGGGAGGGGCCGGGGGCGCCCTGGTTGCCGGAATCGGGGGTGATCGTTGTCACGAGTTGGTTCCTGAGGGTTCCGTGCTGAACAGAGCTGGTCAGGGTTTGAAGGTGACCGGAAGGTTCGCGGCCTTGGCCCCGGTGGGCGGTACCTGGAGGGTCTTCAGGGCGAACTCCATCACCTGCTTGTAGACGGGGCCGCAGATCTGGCCACCGAAGTAGCTGCCCTCGGTGGCGTTCTGGATCGCGCAGTAGACGGTGACGCGGGGCTTGTCGGCGGGCGCGAATCCGGCGAACGACGAGGTGTAGCCCTTGTACTTGCCAGTGGCCGGATCCACACGGTTGGCCGTGCCCGTCTTGCCCGCGACCCGGTAGCCGGGGATGCGCGCCTTGGCACCGGTACCCTCCACGTCGTCCACGACGGACTCCAGCATCCGAGCGACGGTCCTGGCGGTCCGGGCGCTGACCACCCTTGTCTCCTTCGGCTGCGCTGCGGGAGTGAAGCGTCCGTCAGGGCCCTTCGTGCCGCGCACGAGCGTGGGTTCGACGCGTACGCCGCCGTTGGCGATGGTCGAGTAGACGGACGCCGCCTGCATCGCGTTGATGGACACGCCCTGGCCGAAAGGAATCGTGTACTGCTGCGAGGTCGACCACTTGTCGGGCGCGGCCAGAATGCCCGGCGTCTCGCCGGGGAAGCCGAGCCCGGTGTAGCCGCCGAGGCCGAACTTGCGCAGGTAGGAGTAGAGGACCTGGTTGGCCTCTGGCTGCGTCTTGCCGAGCTGGCCGGTGGCCAGGATGGTGCCGATGTTGCTGGACTTGGCGAGCACGCCGTTGAGCGTGAGGTACCAAGTGGGGTGGTCGATGTCGTCCTTGAAGAGCCGGTCGCCGCGGTGCAGCCGGTTGGGGACGACGACCTGCGTGGCGGGTGTGGCGACCTTCTCCTCCAGTACGGCGGCCATCGACATGACCTTCGCGGTGGAGCCGGGCTCGTACGCGTCCTGGAGTGCCGCGTTGCCCATGTTGAGCGAGCTGGCCGTGGACAGGTCGTTCGGGTCGAAGCCGGGCGAGTTGGCCATGGCGAGGATCTCGCCGGTCCGGGTGTCCTGCACGATCACATAGCCGCGGTCGGCCTTGGACTTCTCGACCTGCTCGGTGATCGCGTTCTGCGCGGCCCACTGGATGTCGCGGTCGATGGTGAGCTCGACGTCGCTGCCTGGCACCGCAGGGGTCTCGGTGGACCCCGCGGTCGGTACCTGGCGGCCCCCGGACTGTGCGTAGCGGATCTTGCCGTCCTTGCCGGCGAGCAGGCCGTTGAGCTGCTGCTCGACCCCGCCGCCGCCCTTGCCCTCGGCGTTGACCCAGCCCAGTATCCCGGCGGCGAGGTCGCCGTTCGGGTACACGCGCTTGCTGGTGGGCACGGCGAGGACGCCCGCGAGGACGTTGACCGTGCTCGGATCGGTGTCGGCCTTGGTGGCCAGCGCCGTCTTCAGGTCCTTGATCTGCTTCCAGACCTGCGGGGTCTGGCGGTTGGCGAGCACGGCATAACGGAGGTTCTTGTCGGCGGGCCTGAGCTTCTTGACGATCGCGTCCTGGTCCTGGCCGAGGATCGGGGCCAGCAGGGCGGCCGCCTGCTCGGGCCCGTCGTCGATCTTCAGCTGCTCGCGGCTGAACAGCGTGGGGTCCGCGGTGATGTTGTACGCGTCCACGCTGGTCGCCAGGGCCACGCCGTCGCGGTCGGTGATTCCGCCGCGCTCGGCGGCCAGGGTGTAGCCGACGTACCGGTTCTGCTCGGCCTTGGCGGCGTACGTGCTCGCGTCGACGGCCTGCACCTGGAGCAGTCGTACGACGAAGGCGATCAGTACGAGGGTCAGCGCGAGGCCGACCATGCGCAGCCGGGGTCTGGCGCTGCCCAGCCGGATCACTTTGGGCGCGGCGGGGCGGGGTGCCACCGGGCGGCGGGCCGGGCGAGCGCCGGGACCCGGGCGCCGCCGGGCGGCGGGCCGGGCGGGGCGCGCGGGGTGGGCGGGCCCGGGTACGCGGCGGCGCGGCGGTTCCCTGTCGGACACTTCCGTCACCTGCCGGGGGTCGGGGTCGGGGTCGTGAGCGCTTCGGTCGGCTGGGCGGGGTCGGCCGGCTGGACGGGTTCCGGTGCGGTGGGGGTGGCCGTGGGAGCCGTCGGGACCGTGGTGTCGGTCGCCGGGGGCGGGGCGGTCGCGGTGTCCATCGCCTCGGGGGCGAGGACGAGGGGGAGGTCCACGGAGGCCTGCTCCGCACCGGAGGCGGGGCTCGGTACGCCCTTGACGGTGCCGTCGGGGTCGAGGAAGGCCGGGTCGCCGCCAGGCACCATGCCGAGCTCGCGGGCGCGGCGCTGGAGGGCTTCGGGGGCGGAGTAGGCGTCGATGTCCCGCTGGAGCGACTGTTCCTCGTCGGTGAGGCTCTTGGTCTCCTTCTGGAGGTCGTCGAGCTTGAAGGACCCTTCGCTGAGCGCCGAGTTCAGCACCAGCAGCCCGATGAGACCGCCGCCGAGGAGCAGAACGACCAGGAGGACGAAGGGGGTGCGGGCCGCCTGACCGGAGCCCGCCGATACCGGGAAGAGCCGCGCGAGACGGGCAGCCCTGCCCTTCAGCTGGGGTTTCCTGCCCACTCGCCCTCCCCCGGAGTCCGGTTCCCCCACTCGCTCACAGCCGTCACGCCCCTCACTCGATGGACTCCCTGATGCGCTCGGCCCCCCGCAGTCGCGCCGGTGCCGCCCGCCGGTTCTCGGCGACCTCTTCCTCGGTGGGAAGTTCGGCACCGCGCGTGAGCAGCTTGAGCCGGGGCTGGTAGCGCTCGGGGACGATGGGCAATCCGGGCGGCGCGGTGGTGGCGGCGCCGGCCGCGAACACCTGCTTGACCAGCCGGTCCTCCAGCGAGTGGTACGACAGGACAGCGATGCGTCCGCCGACGTCCAGGGCCTGCACGGCGGCCGGGATCGCCCGCTCCAGGACGGAGAGCTCGCCGTTGACCTCGATGCGCAGAGCCTGGAAGGTGCGCTTGGCCGGATTGCCGCCGGTGCGCTTGGCGGCCTGCGGCAGCGAGTCCCGGATGAGTTCCACGAGCCGCGCGCTGTTGGAGAACGGCTCCTTCTCCCGCTCGCGCACGATCGCGGACACGATCCGCTTGGCCTGCTTCTCCTCGCCGTACGCCCTGAGGATCCGGACGAGCTCGCCGGGCGGGTAGGTGTTCAGCACCTCGGCGGCGCTCACGCCGGTCGTCTGGTCCATGCGCATGTCGAGCGGGGCGTCCTGCGCGTAGGCGAAGCCTCGGTCGGCCTCGTCGAGCTGCATGGAGGAGACACCGAGGTCGAACAGAACGCCCTGCACGCGCGCGATGCCGAGCCGGTCCAGCACCTCGGGCAGTTCGTCGTACACGGCGTGCACCAGGGTGGCGCGCTCCCCGTACGGGGCGAGGCGCTCACCGGACAGGCGCAGCGCCTCCTTGTCACGGTCCAGGGCGACCAGCCGAGCTTGTGGGAACCGGGCCAGCAGGGCCTCGCTGTGGCCGCCGAGACCGAGGGTGCAGTCGACGACCACCGCTCCCGGCCGCTCCTCAAGCGCGGGGGCCAACAGGTCCAGGCACCGCTGGAGCATCACCGGGACGTGTCGACTCTGGCTCAACTGGCCCTCTCAGGTCCGACGCGGGTGCCGTACGCACCGCCGGGTCCCCGCCCGCTCGTGAAGGGGAGGCCTGCCGGCGCCGGAAGCGTCAGCCGACCGGGAACGGGAGGAGGCCGAGCCGTACGTACGCGCCGCGCACGTGGGGAGATCTCCGGAATATCGCCGCAGTCTCCGGGAAAAACAGCCGCGGAAAGACCTGGCCTCCCGCTTCGCGTCACTTTAGTCCACGGTGTCGCGCGGTCAATCAACCGGCCTGCGCGTCGCGCTGCGGCGCGACCACGATGCGGCAAACCTGGAGAAATCCCTCGTGGGGACGCATCCGCCTCACTCCTGTGTGTTACCTCACAGTGAGCACGTGATAACGCTCTTTTTCCCTTCTCACGGCAGGACCGGAAACACTGTGACCAGTACCGTCTTGGGTATGACGACTTCTTCGGTTCCCACAGCCCCCGAGGGCGCCATAGCCCGCGGCACTGTCACCGACCGTCTCGTGGAGGCCAACGAGCGGTACGCGGCCGCGTTCACCGACCCCGGGATGGACGCCCGTCCCGTGCTGCGCGTCGCCATCGTGGCCTGCATGGACGCGCGTCTCGACCTGCACGACGCCCTTGGTCTCGAACTCGGCGACTGCCACACCATCCGCAACGCCGGTGGTGTCGTCACCGACGACGTGATCCGCTCGCTCACCATCAGCCAGCGCAAGCTCGGCACACGCAGCGTCGTCCTCATCCACCACACCGGCTGCGGCCTGGAGGCGATCACCGAGGAATTCCGCACCGACCTGGAGATGGAGGTCGGCCAGCGTCCCGCCTGGGCGGTGGAGGCCTTCCGGGACGTCGACCAGGACGTACGGCAGTCGATGCAGCGGGTGCGCACCTCGCCCTTCATGCTGCACACCGACGATGTCCGCGGCTTCGTTTTCGACGTGAAGACCGGTCTGCTGCGCGAGATCGACCCCACCTAGACGGCACGTACCATCCGCCACAACTGTCGATTCGCTGTTGATTTCCGGCCTCAGGATGCCCAAAACACCGCAAGACGCGACATAGTGCGGGCAGTTGTCCACAGGCGAGTGACACGAAACGGTAACGGCAGCAAGAATGCGGTTGTGGCGTCACGCGGAACCTTTCACGCGTGGTGTCCGTGTTTCGGGGTGGGCCGGTCACGCATGGAGCGCGTCGGCCCGGAAAGAACGGGCCGAGGAGGGCCGGGTGACGACCTATGACGATCGAGCGAGCCTTACTGATCTGACCGCCACTGTGGAGCGTGTCCGCAGTTCCGTGGAGGGTGTGATCGAGGGCAAGCCCGAGGTCGTACGGCTTTCGCTGACCGTACTGCTCGCCGAGGGGCATCTTCTGATCGAAGACGTCCCCGGCGTGGGCAAGACCATGCTGGCCAAGGCGTTGGCGCGCTCCATCGACTGTTCGGTGCGGCGCATCCAGTTCACGCCCGACCTGCTGCCCTCGGACATCACGGGTGTGTCCATCTGGGACCAGCAGCGCCGGGACTTCGAGTTCAAGCCGGGTGCGATCTTCGCGCAGATCGTGATCGGCGACGAGATCAACCGGGCCTCGCCGAAGACGCAGTCCGCCCTCCTGGAGTCCATGGAGGAGCGGCAGGTCACCATCGACGGGCAGACCTACGAGCTGCCCAGCCCCTTCATGGTGGTGGCGACGCAGAATCCGGTCGAGATGGAGGGCACCTACCCGCTGCCGGAGGCCCAGCGCGACCGCTTCATGGCCCGCGTCTCCATCGGCTACCCGAGCGCGGAGGCCGAGCTGGAGATGCTCGACATCCACGGTGGGGCGAGCCCCCTGGACGACCTCCAGCCGGTGGCGCACGCGCACGACGTGGTGAAGCTGATCGACGCCGTCCGCGGCGTCCACGTCGCCGACACGGTCCGGCGGTACGCGGTGGACCTGGTCGCCGCCACCCGCACACACCCCGACCTCAGACTCGGCGCCTCCCCGCGCGCGACGCTGCACCTGCTGCGCGCGGCGAAGGCGTCCGCCGCCCTCACCGGCCGGGAGTACGCGCTGCCGGACGACGTGCAGGCACTCGCCGTCGCGGTCCTGGCCCACCGGCTGCTGCCCACCGCCCAGGCCCAGCTGAACCGGCGTACGGCGGAGCAGGTGGTGCAGGAGATCCTGCAGCACACCCCGGTGCCCGCGGCGCCTCAGCAGGGCGGCATCGGTCTGGGCCGCCCCGCGACGGCTTACGGCCAGCAGCAGCCGCGGAGGCTGTGATGACCACGGCGGGGACCGTGCACGCGGAGCCCGACCGGGGCGACAAGGGCGGTGTGCGCACGGCCCTGGCCGGTCTGACAACCCGCGGCCGCTCCTTCTTCGCGGCCGGAATCGCCGCGGCCATCTGCGCGTACGTCCTCGGTCAGAGCGACCTGCTGCGCGTCGGACTGCTGCTGGCGATACTGCCGCTGATCTGCGCCGGCGTGCTCTACCGCACGCGCTACCGGGTGGCCGGCAGCCGTCGGCTGTCCCCCGCGCGCGTGCCCGCCGGCAGCGAGGCCCGCGTGCATCTGCGGATGGACAACGTCTCGCGGCTGCCCACGGGCCTGCTGATGCTCCAGGACCGGGTGCCCTACGTCCTCGGCCCCCGCCCCCGCTTCGTGCTCGACCGGGTGGAGCCGGGCGGCCGCCGCGAGGTGTCCTACCGCGTCCGCTCGGACCTGCGCGGCCGCTACCCGCTCGGCCCGCTGCAGCTGCGCCTGACCGACCCCTTCGGCATGTGCGAGCTGACGCGGTCCTTCTCTACGTACGACACCCTGACGGTGATCCCGCGCGTGGAGCCGCTGCCGCCGGTGCGGCTGACCGGCGAGGCGAAGGGCTACGGCGACGGGCGGCTGCGCTCGCTCGCCCTGGCCGGCGATGACGACGTCATCCCGCGCGGGTACCGCTACGGCGACGACCTGCGCCGCGTGCACTGGCGCTCCACCGCGCGCTACGGCGAGCTGATGGTGCGCCGCGAGGAGCAGCCCCAGCGCTCCCGCTGCACGGTGCTGCTCGACACCCGGGGCCTCGCCTTCCAGGGCGCGGGCCCCGAATCGGCCTTCGAGTGGGCCGTGGCGGGCACCGCCTCCGCCCTGGTGCACATGCTCGAGCGCGGCTTTTCCGTACGGCTTCTGACGGACACCGGCAACTCGGTGCCCGGCGAGGGCGCCGACGGGTTCGCGGGCGCGAGCCAGGAGTCCGCGGACGCGGCCGGGCTGATGATGGACACCCTCGCGGTGATCGACCACTCGGACGGCACGGGCCTGTCGAGGGCGTACGACGTGCTGCGCGGCGGGAGCGAGGGGCTGCTGGTGGCCTTCTTCGGCGATCTGGACGAGGAACAGGCCGCGGTGGCCGCCAAGATGCGGCAGCGCAGCGGCGGAGCGGTCGCCTTCCTGCTGGACAGCGACACATGGGTACGGGAACCGAGCGCGGTGCCCGGCCCGTTGGACAGGAGCGGGGAGCGGCTGCGGATGCTGCGCGAGGCGGGCTGGACGGCACTGAGCGTGCCGCGGGGCGCTTCACTGAACGAGCTGTGGCGTCAGGCGGACCGGGACCGGACGGGTGTCGGTGCGGCGGGCGGCGGGGAGGGGCCGGCATGAGCGGGCGGGCACGACTGGCGCTGTGCGCCTGGGCGGCCACACTGATGGCCGCGTGCGCCCTGCTGCCGCTGGTCGAGCCGGCCACCTGGATCCTGCAGGCCGCGTTCCTGCTTGGGGTGCAGACGGGCGTGGGTGCGGCGACCCGGCGGGTGCCGCTGGCCCGGCCGCTGACCGTGGCGGCGCAGGCTCTGGTCACACTGGTGCTGCTGACTCTCACCTTCGCCCGGGGGCAGGCGTTCCTCGGGGTGTTCCCGGGGCCGGACGCCTTCGTGCACTTCTCCGACCTGCTGCGGCAGGGCACCGACGACATCGCGCGGTACGCGATCCCGGCACCGCTGTCGTCCGACGGTATCCGACTGATGATCATCGGCGGGGTGCTGGTGATAGGGCTCGCGGTGGACACGCTCGCGGTGACCTTCCGCAGCGCGGCCCCGGCCGGCCTGCCGCTGCTCGCGCTGTACTCCGTCGCCGCGGGGCTGTCCGACGGCGGCGCCGACTGGGTGTGGTTCCTGCTCGCGGCGGCCGGCTATCTGCTGCTGCTCCTGGCCGAGGGGCGGGAGCGGCTCTCGCAGTGGGGCCGGGTCTTCGGCGGGGCGCCGCGCACGCCGGGCGGGGAGTCCGGCGGCCCGGTGGCGCCGGTCCGCACCGGCCGCCGCATCGGCATGGTCGCGCTGGGCGTCGCCCTCGTGGTCCCGCTCGCCCTGCCCGCGATGAACGGCGGCCTGCTGGACGCCGCCGGGGCGGGCGTGGGCTCCGGCAGCGGGGGCGGCGGCACGATCTCCGCGGTGAACCCGCTGGTGACCCTGCGAGACAGCCTGAACGTGGACGAGGACCGCCAGGTCCTGTCCCTGAAGACCGACGAAGACACGGACGTATCGAACCTCTACCTGCGGATCGTGTCCCTGGACGACTTCGACGGCACCACCTGGAAGCCGTCCAAGCGGTCCATCACCTCCGTTCCGGACGGCGAGTTCCCGACCCCCATCGGCCTCGGCCCTGACGTCAAGCGCGCGGAGCTCGAGACCACCGTCTCGGCGTCCCGCGGATACGCGCAGAACTGGCTGCCGATGCCGTACCCGCCCAGCGGCGTGCGGATCAACGGCAACTGGCGCTACGAGCCGGAGGGCATGACGCTGGTCGGCGACAAGGGCCAGACCACGCGCGGTGCGACGTACGAGGTGAAGAGCCTGGACGTGCGCCCGACGGCGGAGCAGCTCGCCACGGCACCGCCGCCCCCCTCGGCCCTGGAACGCGAGTACACCGACCTTCCGGACTCCCTGCCGGAGGTGGTCCGCGAGACCGCCCGTCAGATCACCGCGGACGCCAAGAACCCCTATGAGCAGGCGGTCGCCCTCCAGGACTACTTCGCCGTGACCGGCGGCTTCGAGTACGACACCCAGGTGAGTGTGGGCAGCGGCTCGCAGGCGATCGCCCGCTTCCTGAAGGACAAGCAGGGCTTCTGCGTCCACTTCTCCTTCGCGATGGCGGCGATGGCCCGGTCCCTGGGCATACCGGCCCGGGTCGCGGTGGGCTTCGCGCCGGGGTCCCCGCAGGCGGACGGTTCGGTGTCGGTGGGGCTGAAGGACGCCCACGCCTGGCCCGAGCTGTACTTCGAGGGCGTGGGCTGGACCCGTTTCGAGCCCACCCCGAACCGTGGTTCGGTGCCCTCGTACACGGTGCCGGACTCGTCGGGCAACTCGCTCCCGGACTCGGTGCTGCCGTCCAGCGAGGCGTCCACGGCACCCTCCGCGGCGCCCTCGACGAGCGAGAGCTGCACGGCCCAGCAGAAGAAGCTGGAGGCGTGCGCGAGCGAGTCCCCGGCGGCCGCGCTGGGTGGCGGCGACAACGGCCCGAAGTGGTGGGTGGCGCTGCTGTGGGCGCTCGGGGGCCTCGCCGTCCTGGTGGTCCCCTTGGCTCCGATGCTGTGGCGTCTGCGCACCCGGGCCGTACGGCTGGGCGGGCACGGACGCTCCGAGGCGGACGCGGCAGCGCACACCCTCGCGGTCTGGCAGGAACTGACGGACACGGCGTGGGACCACGGGATCCTGCCGGACGAGTCGCAGACCCCGCGCAAGGCGGCCGCCAGAATCGTCCGGCTCGGACATCTCGACCCGTCGGCCGTGGCCGCGGTGCACCGGCTGGCCGACGCCGTGGAGCAGGTGCTCTACGCGCCGCGGCCACGCCCGACGGCAGGACTCGCGGAGGACGTCCGCCAGGTGATCGGCGGACTGCGGAGCACCGTGGGCCGGGGTACGAAGCTGCGCGCGGTGGTCGCCCCGCGTTCCACCGCGCGGGTGGTCTGGGCGCTGTCGGAGTCGTGGACGGGCGTCAAGGCCCGCGCGGCGGCGGCCCGTCCGACCCTGCGCAGGCCATCGGGTCAGCGGGGCTGAGGCCGGTCGGGGGTTTGGCGGACAACCGGGCCCCGGGTCGTTTCACGGCCCGGGGCCCGCAGCGCTCTGTGCCGACAGCCGTGTGCCCGTCATGCGGAAGCTGGTCGCCGGTTCATGCCAGTTCGTACCAGGCCGCCGGTCGTCAGTCGTGCCGGCAGCCGATTGCCAGTCGTCCGAACGAAGGCATGCGTGAGGGGGTGACCACCTGAGTGGTGGTCACCCCCTCACGCACAGGCGAGAGTGTTCGTAGAGGCTAATGGCCCTGTTGTTCGTCGCGGCGCCGCTGCCAGCGCTGCTCGATTCGGTCCATCATGGAGCGCCGCTGCCGTCCCTGACCGCGGGGCTGCGGGCCACCGGCAGGCTGTTCGCCCGGCTTGGGAGCCTTGCGCCAGCCGGTTACCGCGAGCACCGCACAGCCCAGCATGACCAGGAAGCCCACCACGCTGAGCCAGACCTGCTTGGCGACCATACCGGCCATGAGGAGCGCGATACCCACGAGGAAGCCAGCGACCGCCTGGTAGACCCGTCGCCGGGTGTACGTACGCAGCCCGCTTCCCTCGAGCGCTGTCGCGAACTTGGGATCTTCGGCGTACAGCGCTCGCTCCATCTGCTCGAGCATTCGCTGCTCGTGCTCCGAGAGCGGCACGGAGTCCTCCTCATCGTGCAGTCGCCGGGGCGACCCGGGGGTCCCTTCAGGATAGGCAGGGAATCGCCCCCGTGAAACCCGCCCCTCTACGCCAATTAGCCAACCGGAATCCGCCATGAGCGTCCCGGCCCGCTGAGGCTTCCATTCCCCAGGAGCCGACCCGTCATGCCGGGCGGTCTCCCTCGATCATACGGCGCACAGCGCCCGATCGGGGGGCCTGTGGCGTACTCCATGCGCACGCAAGTTCCTGATCAGCAGCACAGCATCGGAGCGGCTCAGCTCTCGGTGGCCCCCGGCGTCTCACCGAGCACATGTAGCTGCGTGGCCACGGAGTGGAAGGCGGGCAGCTCGGCCGCCGCCGCCTCCAGCTTCAGCAGCGCCTCCGACGCGCCGGGCTCGGTGTCGACGAGCACGCCGGGGACGAGGTCGGCGAAGATCCGTACGCCGTGCACGGCGCCGACCGTGAGGCCCGCGCCCTCGACCAGCTCGGTGAGCTGGTCGGCGGTGAAGCGGCGCGGCATCGGGTCACCTGTGCCCCATCGTCCGTTCGGGTCGTCGAGGGCCTGCTTGGCCTCCTTGAAGTGGCCGGCGAGGGCGCGCGCGAGCACGGCGCCTCCCAGGCCGGCGGCGAGCAGGCTGAGCACGCCCTCGGACCGCAACGCGGCCACCGCGTTGCGGACGCCCTCGGCGGGGTCGTCCACGTACTCCAGGACGCCGTGGCACAGCACCACGTCGTAGCCACCGCGCTCGACCACGTCGAAGAGGCCGTGGGCGTCGCCCTGAACGCCCTGCACACGGTCGGCGACACCGGCTTCGGCGGCGCGGCGCTCCAGCGCGAACAGCGCGTTCGGGCTCGGGTCGACGACGGTGACCCGGTGGCCCAGACGAGCGACCGGCACCGCGAAGTTGCCGCTGCCGCCTCCGGTGTCGAGGACGTCCAGCGCCTGGCGCTCGGTGGCCTTGACCCGGCGCTCGAGAGCGTCCTGCAGGACCTCCCAGACCACGGCGGTACGGAGAGAGGCGCGGGGTCGAGAGGGGTCGGAGCGTAGCGACGTCGTGTGAGGGCGGCGGTGGGAGACGGGCGGGCGCATCGGCTCCGGCACGGCAGTTGACTCCTCGGCGCGGCACCGCCTCTGACACGGCGGCGTGAACGGGGCGCCTCCCCGCCCCGGACTGCGGAAGGGGGAAGGCTTCAGGCACTTCCCACCCTATTGCCTCCGGTGCCCTGGCCGGTCACTGCGGTCTCGCGCCCTCGGGGCCGTCTCACACGGCGGACCCGGTGTCTGTCGACTGTGCCGCACCGGTGGCCCGCGCAACCGCCGACCGCGGGACGAGACGTTCACCGGAGACAGCCGGCCGGCCCTCAGCCCGCGTCCGGGAAGTCGCGGTCGGCGGTGTCCTGGTCCTCCGGCTGGTCCGCGTCCTGGCGTGGCTGGGGCAGGACCGGCTGGAGCACCAGCATGCGCTCGACGAGGCGCAGGAACATCGCCACGTCACGTACCAGGTCGTCGGCGTCCCGGCGGCTGGCCGCGCCCTGGATGCCCGCCTCCGCCCGGGCGCGGCGCCGGGCTCCGGCGGCGAAGAGCGCGCTCCACTCGGCGAGCTCGGGCGCTATTTCGGGGAGCACTTCCCAGGCGCTGCGGATGCGGGCCCGGCGTCGGGGCGTGGGCTCGGGGCGCCCTCGCGCGGCGAGTACGGCGGCGGCGGTGCGCAGGGCGGCCAAGTGAGCCGTCGCATAGCGCTCGTTCGACGTTTCCAGGGTCGCGGCCTCGTCGAGACCGGCGCGGGCCTGGGCGAGCAGATCGAGGGCGGCCGGTGGGGCGGTTGTCCGGCGGAGCACGGGGTGCACGTCGCTCGGCGGGCCGGTCAGTGAGGGGGCAGGGCCGGTTGCGCGGCGCCGACGGGCGGCGGCTGCGTGGTAGCTGGCCATGACGAACCTCCTGTCGTCGTGTGACGGCATCGCCCCGATTCGGGGTGCCGTATGTGCCCATCGTGAGGTATGCCACTGACAATCCGTTCTGACCTGGGCTTTTGCGTCGATCGTAGGTTCGAGATAGTTTTTGCACTGACCAGTCAGTTCAAAAACAGGGGGAGCTGTGGGTGCAGTCGGTGTCACCGCCGAGGGCTTGGGGCTCAAGGGGCCACGCGGTTGGGCGTTCCGCGGGCTCCGCGTGGAGGCGGAGCCCGGCTCGTTGATCACCGTCGAGGGGCCGTCCGGGTCGGGACGTACCTCTGTGCTGCTCGCCCTCACCGGGCGGATGAAGGCGACGGAGGGGACGGCGGCCGTGGGCGGGGCGGTGCTGCCGAAACAGTCGGCAGCGGTGCGCCGCGTCAGCGCCCTGGCCAACGTCGCGGGGATCACCGACCTCGACCCGGCCCTGACCGTCGGGGAGCACCTGCGGGAACGGGCGTTGCTGCAGCGGCGGTTCGGGAGTTCGCTGCGCTCTGTGCTGCGGCCGCGGGCCGAGCGCGCGACCGAGGCGCAGCTGCGGATCGGCACCGCGCTGGCGGCCGCAGGGCTCGACCCCGAGGACCTGCCCAAGGGCTCGCGGACCGCCGTACGCGATCTGGAACGTCTGGAGGCGTTGCGGCTGTCCGTCGCGCTGGCGCTGATCGGGCGTCCGGGTCTGCTGGGTCTCGACGACACCGATCTGAAGCTGTCCGAGGCCGAACGGGCCGAGGTGTGGGCGCTGCTCGGGTCCCTCGCCGAGGCCGGGACGACGGTCGTGGCGGTGTGCAGTGAAGCACCCGACGGGGCGGTGAAGGTCTCCACCAGGCAGTCGCAGGAGAGTCGACAGCCGCAGCAGACCCGGCAGTCGCAGGAGATCCAAGGGGAGGAGAAGGCCGATGCGCTCGCCGAAACTCGCCGCGCTTGAGCTGCGCCGCTTCGGGAGGGGGAAGCTGCCGCGCGCAGCCCTGGTCGCGCTGCTGGTGCTGCCGCTGTTGTACGGCGCCCTGTACCTGTGGTCGTTCTGGGACCCCTACGGCCGCCTCGACCGCATTCCCGTGGCGCTCGTGAACGACGACAAGGGGGCGCGCGCCGAGGGGAAGAAGCTCGCGGCCGGCGACGACATCACCGAGGGCCTGCGCGAGAGCGCGGTCTTCGACTGGCATGAGGTGAGCGCCGTCGAGGCACGCGCGGGCGTGGAGGACGGCACGTATTACCTGTCGCTGACCATGCCGGCCGACTTCAGCCGGCGGATCGCCTCCAGTTCGGGCGACTCCCCCGAGACGGGCGCGCTTCAGGTCCGTACGAACGACGCGAACAACTACATCGTCGGGCAGATCTCGCGGACGGTGTTCAGCGAGGTGCGCACGGCCGCGTCCACCAAGGCGTCGCGGTCCTTCCTGGATCGGATCTTCGTCTCGTTCTCGGACATCCACGGCGAGACGGTGAAGGCCGCCGAGGGGGCCGACGATCTCGAAGGCGGCATCGGCAAGGCGGAGAAGGGCTCCAAGGACCTGGCCGACGGTCTGGACGACGCAAAGAAGGGCAGCGGCAAGCTGTCCACGGGGCTGACCAAGCTCGACAAGGGCGCGGGCGATCTGGAGGACGGCTCACAGCAGGTCGCCAAGGGCACGCAGGCACTCGCCGACAAGGTCAACGGGGTCGCGGACAAGGTCGGGCCCTTTCTCGAGGACAACGAGAAGAGCATCGGCGACACGGCCCGGCTCGTCGCCGACTCGGCGGCAGCGATCCGCCACAACCTCGACACGCTGGTGAAGACGGCCCCGACGGCTGCGAAAGGGGCTCATACGGCATCCGACACGCTGGACGCCGTCTACAAGGCGCGCTGCGAGGACGCCGTACTGCCGGACGCGGCCTGCGCCGACCTGAAGAAAGCCAAGGAGGCCGCCGCCGACGTGGCCAGGATCGCCGACGACGTCAACACACTGATCGCCGACCAGAACGGCTACCTGAAGAAGCTCGACAACCACCTCGGCACCCTCCAGAAGCAGGCCCAGGCGCTCGCTGTCCGCGCTCCGCACCTCTCCGAGGATCTCGACGACGCCGCGAAGAAGATCAACGAGCTGAACGCCGGCGCCGGGAAGGTCGCCGCGGGTGCCAGGCAGCTGCACACGGGGCTCGGCACGGCCGAGACCGGTGCCACCGACCTGGACGAGGGTGTCGGCGACCTCAAGGCGGGCGCCGAGGATCTGAACGGCGGCATGTACAAGCTCGTCGACGGCTCGGGCCGGCTCTCCGACGGGCTGCGCGACGGCGCCGGGCAGATCCCCGACTACGACAAGCGGGACCGCGACGAGCGCACCGAGGTGATGGCGGACCCGGTCAAGCTCATCTCCAAGGACCTGCACAAGGCGCCCAACTACGGCACCGGCTTCGCCCCGTACTTCATACCGCTGTCCCTGTGGGTGGGCGCGATGGTGGCCTACATGCTGATCACGCCGATGAACCGGCGTGCCCTCGCCGCGGGCGCCCCGGCCTGGCGGATCGCGCTGGCGGGCTGGCTGCCGGTGGTGGCGATCGGGGTGCTGCAGACGGTTGCCCTGATGTCGGTGCTGCACTGGGCGGTCGGCCTGGAGATGGCGCGGACGGCCGGGACGGTGGGCTTCCTCTTCCTGGTGACGGCGTGCTTCGCGGCGATCGTGCAGTGGCTGAACGCGCGCTTCGGGGCGGCGGGCCGGATCCTCGTCCTCGCGCTGCTGATGCTCCAGTTGACCTCCGCGGGCGGCACGTACCCCGTGCAGACCAGTCCCGGCTTCTTCAACGCCCTGCATCCCTTCCTGCCGATGAGTTACGTCGTCGAGGCCCTCAGAAGGCTCATCACCGGCGGCGGCCTGGGCCCGGTGTGGCAGGCGTGCGCCGTGCTGGTGGCCTTCACCGCGGGCGCCCTCGCGCTGACCGCCGTGTCGGCCCGCCGCCGGCAGGTGTGGACGCTCGACCGGCTGCACCCGGAGCTGACCCTGTGAGCCCCGCGGTGCCTCCTCCGGTGACTCCTGGGGGAGCGAGCCTGTGACAATCAGGACCATGGAAAGCAGCAGCGCCACGCCGGGTGTCAGCACGCGCCGCGAGGCCACCCGGCAGAAGCTCTACGAGGCGGCCGTCACGCTCATCGCCGAGCAGGGCTTCTCCGCCACCACCGTGGACGAGATCGCCGAGCGGGCCGGGGTCGCGAAAGGCACGGTCTACTACAACTTCGCGAGCAAGTCCGTCCTCTTCGAGGAGCTGCTGCGGCACGGCGTACGACTCCTCGCCGCCTCCCTTCGGGAGGCGGCCGAGCGGACGGCGCGGCAGGGCGGCAGCAAGGTCGACGCCCTGGACGCGATGATCCACGCGGGGCTCGTCTTCATCCAGGCCTACCCGTCCTTCACCCAGCTGTACGTGGCGGAGCTGTGGCGAACCAACCGGGCCTGGCAGTCCACGCTGATGGTGGTCCGGCAGGAGGCCGTCGCGGTCGTCGAGGGCGTGCTGCGCGAGGGTGTCGAGAACGGCGAGTTCAGCGACGAGATCGACATCCAGCTGACCGCGGCCGCGCTCGTCGGCATGGTCCTGGTGGCCGCCCTGGACTGGCAGTCCTTCCAGCCGGAACGCTCCCTTGACGACGTGCACGCGGCGCTGTCCCGACTGCTTCAGGGACGAGTCAGCGGGCGCGGCTGAACCCGGCGGCCGCACCGCAGGTACCGCCTCCGCCACCGCAACACTGCTGCCGCAGACACACGGAAGCGCCGGTCCGATGTGGCCGCGTCCCCCGCGGGCCACCTCGAACCGGCGCCTCCTCCTGCTCCCCCGTCCCCCCGTCCCCCCGTTTCCCCGCTCCCCCGTTTCCCCGCTCCCCCGTTTCCCCGCTCCCCCGTTTCCCCCGTACTCCCCCGTTGGGCCCCCGTACGGTCGTCCCCCGGGTTCCCCCCGTGCCTCGCTCCCGCCGACATCGGCCGGCGGAAGGAGCGGATCGGGGGCGGCTCCGTTCCGGCGCCCCGTGTCGCCGGTGCCGGAGCCTTGCCCCTTCTCCGTGCCCCCACTCTCTCGTCCACGCAGGTCGCGGCCCATCCGCGCGCGTACTCAACTCAGCGGCTGAGTACGGATACTCAGCACTGCGCACTCACCCCCAGGACGCCGGTTCGCCGACTGGTCACGATCGCGTCCGTGTCGGTACTCCCCTTGGCCGGGATCTGGGGGTGTCCCCCGGAAGACACAGCACCAGCGGCTGGGCCAGCGGTGCGGGTTGTCAGTGGCGGCCGATAAAGTCGCAGGCATGGCACGGATTGCGGTGATCGGCGCCGGGATGGGCGCGATGGCGGCCGCTGCCCGGCTGGCCGTCGCGGGCCACCGGGTGACGGTGTACGAGCGTACGGAGACGTACGGCGGAGCGGTGCGCCGCTTCGAGCGCGACGGCTTCTCCTTCGACACGGGCCCGGGGCTCCTCCCCCTGCCGGCGGTCTACCGCGACCTGTTCGTCAAGACCGGCAAGGAGCCGCTGGAGTCCTGCGTCGAGCTGGTCCAGGTCGACCCGTCCTCGCACCACCTCTTCGCGGACGGCACCCGGGTGTCGCTGCCGAACGCCTCGCGTGCGGGCGCCGTCGCGGCTCTGGACGAGGCACTCGGGTCGGGTGCGGGACAGCGTTGGGGGGACTTCCTCGTCCGGGCGCGAGAGGCCTGGGACCGGACTCGCAGGCCGCTCCTGGAGGAGCCCCTGTGGCCGAACTGGTCGGTGCTGGCCGCACGCGAGCCCTATCCGGCCGTCCCTCACAAGCGGCTGCTGCGCACCCGCCGGGCCGGCACGCTCGCCGAGATCGGCGCCTGGGAGCTGCGCGACCCCCGACTCGCCGCGCTGCTGGACAACTACGCCCTCGCGTACGGCCTGGACCCGAGCGAGGCTCCGGCAAGCGCGTCCGTGCTGCCGTACATGGAACACGCCTTCGGCACCTGGTATGTCCGCGGCGGCATGAGGGAGTTGGCGCGCGCGGTGTACGAGCGGTGCGTGGCCAGGAAGGTCGAGTTCGTCTTCGGCTCCGACGTCACCGGGGTGCTGGAGAAGGAGGGCCGGGCGTCGGGCGTGGAGCTCGCGGACGGCGGGGTCGCGGAGGCGGACACGGTGGTCGGCACCGGGCCCTGGCGGCTGCGTGACCTGGTGCGGGGCCGCGCGCTGTACGACGCGGAGGCGGTCGAGCCCGGCCCCGAGGGCATGGCCGCCGGCCGGGTCGTCGTCTGCCTGGCGCTGCGCGGCGCCCGGGCGGCGGACGCCGCACACCGCACCGTCGTGCACAGCCCGGACTCCAAGAGCGAACTGGAGTTCCCCGCGCACGGCGTGCCGCCTGAGCAGCCGACCGTCCGTATCGACCGGCCGGACGATCCGGCCCTGCGCCCCGACGACGGACACGAGGCCGTGGTGCTCACGTCGACGGTGCCCTCACAGACGCACTACGACTGGACGGCGACCGGCGCCGCCGACGCCTTCGCCGACCGGATGATCGCAGCCGCGGGGCGGGCGATCCCGGGGCTGCGCGAGCGGACGCTGTGGCGCGAGGTGCGTACGCCCCTGCACACCCGTGAGGAGACGGGCGCCGAGGGCGGTGGCGTGCCCGCACCCGCCCTGGCCTCGGCCGCGGGGGCCCTGCTGCACCCGTCCAACAGCACAGCGATACGGGGCCTGTTCACCGCCGGGGGCTGGTCGCACCCGGGCGGCGGTCTTCCGCACGCCGGTATGTCGGGCGCGCTGGTCGCTGGACTCGTCGTGGAAGGACCGGAGTTCCGGGGTTCTCAGTGAACGCCCGGCATCCCGGCCGAGGGCCGGCTCAGAACCGGTACTGCTCGTCGTAGCCGTAGCCGTTGCCCTGCGCCTGTCCGTTGTCCTGGTAGGGATACGGCTGCTCCGGCGGGAGTTCGCCACCGTAGGGGTCGTCGGTGCTGCGCTGCTGCGGCACCCACACCCCGCCGGCCGGCGTCTCACCGGCATACGTGGCGTTGCCGTACTGGTCCTGCCCGTAGCTCTGCTGGCCGTACTGCTGCTGGCCGCCGTAGGAGGCGTCGTACGAGCCGCCGCCGTAGGCCTGCGTGCCGATGTAGGGGTCGGAGTACGCGGCGTACTGCTGTTGTCCGGACGTGTCGTAGCCGTACTGCTGCTGCTGGTAGTAGCCGTCGTACCCGTGGGTCTGGTCGGCGCCCTGGGCGGCTGCCGCGTACTGGTCCTGGGGCTGGTCCGTGGTGGCGTAGGAGGAGTCGGCGGCGGCCGCGTACCCGGGGTTGCCGTATATGCCGTACGAGCCGGTGTCGTCGGGCAGGGGCTGCGGCTCGTACACGGCGGTGCTCTCGGCGGCCGGGGGGTCGACCGGGCGCGCGGGTGTGAACACGTCGTCGCGGTCGTAGTCGTCGTGGCCGTAGCCGCCGGCGGTCCGGCCGTATTCGGCGTCGGCGCCGAAGCCGGCGTCGGCCGCTTCGAGGTCGGTGACCTCAAGGGTCGGGTCCTGGCGGTCGGCCTTGCCGCGGCGCCGCTTGATGCCGTCGGCGCCCGGGCGGCTGACCGCCCAGCCGGACGCGAAGCCGCGGCGGAAGGAGAGCGTGACGTAGGTCTGGCCGACCGCGAAGGCGGCGGCGCCCAGGCCGATGACGATCACGGAGGGGATGAGGACACCGAGCACGACGCCGAGGAAGCCGCCGAAGGCGAGCAACCGCCAGCGCAGGCGCGCCTTGTACTGCAGCAGCACCTCGCCGAGCAGCCACAGCGCGACGATGCCGAACGCGATGTAGAGGACCGTCCAGCCCATGTACGCCCCTCTCCCAGTGGCCGCTACGCAGTGTGTCGTATACCGGTGCGACCGGTCTAGGCCTGCGGTGGGTGGTGCAGGCCCAGGTTTTCGTAGATTTCCAGCGTCGCCGTGGAGTTGTTGAGCGTGATGAAGTGCAGGCCGGGCACTCCCTCGGCAAGCAACCGTGCGCAGAACTCTGTGGCGTAATCGATGCCAATGGAGCGTACAGCGGCCGGATCGTCTTTTGCTGTGAGGATTCGCTCTTTCAAGGCGGGCGGGAAGGTCGCGTTGGTGAGGGACGGCACCCGGTCCAGGCTCTTCACACTCGCGATCGGCATGACCTCGGGGATGATCGGGGTCTCGCAGCCGGCGGCCGTCACCTTGTCGCGCAGCCGCAGGTAGTCCTCCGGGTGGAAGAACATCTGCGTGATCGCGTAGTCCGCGCCGGCGCGGCACTTGTCGACGAAGCGGCGGACGTCGCTGTCCCAGTCGGACGAGCGCGGGTGCATCGCGGGGAAGGCCGCGACGCCCACACAGAAGTCGCCGGACGCCTTGATGAGTTCGACGAGTTCGGCGGCGTAGGTGAGGCCGCGGGGGTGCGGCACCCAGTCGCCCATGGGGTCGCCGGGCGGGTCGCCGCGCAGGGCCAGCATGTTGCGGATCCCGGCGTCGGCGTACTGCCCGATGATGTTGCGCAGGTCGGCCACCGAATGGTCGACCGCGGTGAGGTGGGCGATCGGGGTGAGGGTGGTGTTGGACGCGATCGCCTCGGTCGCCTTGACCGTGCCCGCGCGGGTGGAACCGCCCGCGCCGTAGGTCACGGAGACGAAGTCGGGCGCGACCGCCTCGACCCGGCGCAGCGCGTTCCACAGGTTCCGCTCGCCCTTCGGGGTCTTCGGGGCGTAGAACTCGAACGAGTACGTCGTCTTGCCGGTCGCGAGCATGTCACGCACCGTGCGGGCGTGGTCCGACCTGGTGGATGCGGTGCCGAGGGCCATACCCGCAGGTTAGTCAGGGGGAGGCGGTCCCCCAACCAGATCCCGGGAATTTGCCCGGTTTGTCGATTTGTTGTCCATCTTTCGGACACCCGAGACTGTGACTGACGTCACGCCTGGCGCAGTCTCTTGGCGAACTCCGCCGCCGCGGCGCCCGGGTCGTCCGCCTCCGTGATGGCACGCACGACCACGACCCGGCGGGCACCCGCCTCCACCACTTCGTCGAGGTTGCCCAGGTCGATGCCGCCGATGGCGAACCAGGGGCGGTCGGTGCCGAGGGAGGCGGTGTGGCGGACCAGGTCGAGGCCGGGGGCGTGGCGGCCGGGCTTGGTGGGGGTCGGCCAGCAGGGGCCGGTGCAGAAGTAGTCCACGCCCTCCTGGACGGAGGCCGCGGCGGCCTCGGACCCGGAGTGCGTGGAGCGGCCTATGAGGATGTCCTCGCCCAGGATCGCGCGCGCCGCGGGGACCGGGAGGTCGCCCTGACCCAGGTGCAGGACGGCGGCCCCGGCCGCGTGGGCGACGTCCGCGCGGTCGTTGACCGCGAGGAGCTTGCCGTGCCGGGCGCAGGCGTCGGCGAACACCTCGAGGTGCTCCAGCTCCTGAGCCGCCTCCATGCCCTTGTCCCGCAACTGCACGATGTCGACCCCGCCGGCCAGGACGGCGTCCAGGAAGTCGGCGAGGTCACCTTGGCGCCCGCGGGCGTCCGTGCAGAGGTAGACCCTGGCGTCGGCGAGCCGGGCGCGGGCGGTGGTGTCGGGCATGCGAGGGTCCCCCGTTGTCGATGGCGTACGGGCCGCGGGCCGGCCGCAGTGGGCCGTACAGAACCGCGACCGCGGCTTGCGGGCCACGGCCCGTACGTCGGGCGATGTTCAGATCAGCGTGCTCAGATCAGACGGCGAGCGCCTGGGCCCGGCGCTTCACCTCCGTGCCGCGATTCTCACTGAGGGCCTGTGCGGGGGTGCCGGGCAGGCTCGGGTCGGGGGTGAAGAGCCATTCGAGCATCTCTTCGTCGGTGAAGCCGTCGTCCCGCAGGAGCGTCAGGGTGCCGGTCAGGCCCTTGACGACCTTCTGCTCGGCCCCGTCGATGAAGGCGGCGGGGACGTGCAGCGCGCGGTTCTCACCACGGCGTACGGCGATGAGCTGGCCCTCCTTGACCAGCTGCCGCACACGCGTCACCTCGACATCGAGCATTTCCGCGATGTCGGGGAGGGTGAGCCAGGCGGGGACGAGAGCATCGATCTTTGCGTCAATCTCGGTCACGGGACAAGCCTGCCATCCCGCACTGACAGTCGGAAGCCAGGACCCCCCGACCTGGGGTTTCGCGTTACGCCGTGGCCGCCTTCAAGGGCCTCGCCGGGTCGGCCAGCAAGGCGGGGTCCATGGGCGTCCTCGCCTCGATCAGCCGGCGTCCCTGCGCCAGGTCCCGGGGGCGGCCGACGGCCAGCAGGGCGACCAGGCGGCCCTCCCGCAGCCAGCACACCGTCCAGGCCGGGCCGGACGGGTCGCCGCGCCACAGGGTGGTGTCGGCGGACGCGTGGTGGCCGGCGTACTGGACGAAGCGCCCGAACTGCTCGGACCAGAAGTACGGGACCGGGTCGTAGACGGCCGCGGGCTCGCCGCTGGCCTCGCCGAGGATGTTCGCGGCCACCGTGCGCGGGCCCTGCAGGGCGTTGTCCCAGTGGTGGACCAGCAGGCGCTCGCCATACCTTCCCGAAGGGAAGGAGGCACAGTCGCCGACCGCGTAGACGTCCGGCACCGAGGTGTGCAGACGGGCGTCGGCGACGACCTCGCCGTGGGTGCCGAGCTCGATGCCGGAATCGGCGAGCCAGGCCGTGGCGGGGCGGGCGCCGATGCCGACCACCACGGCGTCCGCGGACAGCCGGGAGCCGTCGTCCAGCAGCACCGCGCCGGGCTCGACGCGCCGCACGCGCGCGTGGGTGCGCAAAGAGACACCGGCGTCGCGGTACCAGGCGACCATCGGCGCGGTCACCTCGGCGGGCAGCGCGCCCGGGAGCGGCCGGTCGGCCGCCTCCACGACCGTCACCGCACAGCCCGCCTCGCGGGCCGCCGTTGCGAACTCGGCGCCGATCCAGCCCGCGCCGACGACCACGATGTCGTGCTGCCGGGCGAGCACCGGGCGCAGCCGCTCGGCGTCGTCCAGAGTGCGCAGCAGATGCACGCCTGGCACGCCTTCCGCGCCCGGCAGCCGAACCGGTTCGGCTCCGGTGGCGAGGACCAGGACGTCGTACGGCACCGGTCCCTCGGCGGTGTCCAGCTCGTGCTCGGCGGGGCGGACGCCCAGGACCTCGCGCCCGAGCCACAGTTCGATGCCGAGCGCCTCGAAATCCACGTCGAAGGCGGAGTCCTCGGCCTTGCCGAGCAGCACGGCCTTCGACAGCGGCGGCCGGTCGTAGGGCTGGTGGGGCTCCGCGCCGAGCAGCGTCACGCTGCCGGTGTAGCCCTGTTCCCGCAGGGCGACCGCGGTCTGCACCCCGGCCATGCCCGCGCCGACGACAACCACACGCCGTGGCGTGGACGTGGCCCGTACCTGCGTCTGCTCGCTCACCTGATCACCTTAGACACCTGACAAAAAGTCAGTCAGGGGGCGTGCTCGGTCAGCTGCTCCACCACGCTGGCCCCCCTGCCCGACTGCGACTCCCACTCCCAGGTCTCCTCCAGCCGCACCCGGCCGTCGGAAAGCTCGACGACCGTCGACGCACAGTGCCCCGAGGACGTCGTCCCGTCCTCCTTGAGCTGTACGTACCGGAAGTCCAGGCGGTCGCCCTCCCGCGTCCCCACCAGGTACCCACGTACGACGTCCCCGCCCGCGTACTCGGCCCAGATCTCGCCGTCCTTCTCGTGGTACGCGAACCGGGTGCGGGTACTCACCTGACCTGGTGCCTGATCGGCGACGGGGGCGAGGACGAGTCCGTCGAGAGATCTGCAGGGCGGGGCGGAGCCCCTCGTTCGAGGGTGGTGGTGGGAGGCGGGCGGGCGGGCCACGGGTGGAGGCTCCCTTACTGAGACATACGGCATTGGCTAGGGTGGCCAACGAAAGCACACGCGGGAGCCCGGACGCACCGGGCTGAGAGGGAGGCTGGCGGCCTCCGACCGTACGAACCTGATCCGGGTCATGCCGGCGAAGGGAGGGGCTGGACGCCCATGTCGCGTACGTCGGACACCTCACACACCTCAGACGTCCTGATCGTCGGGGGCGGGATCATCGGGCTGGTCACGGCCTGGCGGGCCGCTCAACGCGGGTTCGCCGTGGCCGTCGTGGACCCCGAACCGGGCGGCGGGGCCGCCCAGGTGGCGGCCGGGATGCTGGCCGCCGTCACCGAACTGCACTACGGCGAACAGACTCTGCTCGGCCTGAATCTGGAATCGGCCCGCCGCTATCCGGACTTCGCGGCCGAGCTCACCGACCTCACCGGGCACGACCTCGGCTACCGCCGGTGCGGCACGCTCGCCGTCGCGCTGGACTCCGACGACCGCGCCCATCTGCGGGAACTGCACGCGCTGCAGCGGCAGTCGGGGCTGGAATCCGAGTGGCTGTCCGGGCGGGAGTGCCGACGCCTGGAGCCCATGCTGGCGCCGGGCGTGCGCGGTGGTCTGCGGGTCGACGGCGACCACCAGATCGACCCGCGGCGGCTCGCGGCGGCACTGGTGGCCGCGTGCGAGCGGGCCGGGGTCGTCTTCCACCGCACCTGGGCCGAGCGACTGTCGGTCCTGCGGGAGCGGGCGGCCGGTGTCGTGACGCGCGAGGGCACGGTCCTGGGCACCGGGCAGGTGGTGCTGGCCGCGGGCAGCCTCAGCGGGCGGCTCGCGGGTGTCCCGGACGACCTGCTGCCGCCCGTACGGCCCGTGAAGGGGCAGGTGCTGCGGCTGACCGTGCCCGAGCGGTACGCGCCGTTCCTGAGCCGGACCGTGCGGGCCGTGGTGCGCGGCAGCCAGGTCTACCTGGTGCCGCGCGAGAACGGCGAGCTGGTCGTCGGCGCGACCAGCGAGGAGCTGGGCTGGGACACGACGGTGACCGCGGGCGGGGTGTACGAGCTGCTGCGCGACGCGCACGAGCTGGTGCCCGGGATCACCGAGCTGCCGCTGACGGAGACGCGGGCCGGTCTGCGGCCCGGCTCCCCCGACAACGCGCCGCTGCTCGGCCCGACCGGCCTCGACGGGCTGCTGCTGGCCACTGGCCACTACCGCAACGGCGTACTGCTCACGCCGGTCACCGGCGACGCCATGGCGCACGTCCTGACCACCGGTGAACTCCCGGACGAGGCCCGCCCCTTCACCCCCAAGCGCTTCAGCACCGCCCTCACGGAGCAGCCCGCATGATGAACATCCAGGTCAACGGCGAGCGGCGGGAGGTCGCCTCCGGCACCGCCCTCGACACGCTCGTACGATCCCTCACCGCGGCGCCCTCCGGCGTGGCCGCCGCACTCAACGAAACCGTCGTCCCGCGCGCGCAGTGGCCCGCCACATCCCTCTCCGAGGGAGACCGCGTCGAGGTCCTCACCGCCGTCCAAGGAGGCTGACCCATGGCCGACGATCCCTTTGTCATCGGTGGTACGTCCTTCACGTCCCGCCTGATCATGGGCACCGGCGGGGCGCCGAGCCTCGAGGTGCTGGAGCGGGCGCTGGTCACCTCCGGCACGGAGCTGACGACGGTCGCGATGCGGCGCGTCAATCCGGACGTGCACGGCTCGGTGCTGTCGGTGCTGGAGAGGCTGGGCATCCGGGTACTGCCGAACACCGCGGGCTGTTTCACGGCCGGCGAGGCCGTCCTCACCGCCCGCCTCGCGCGCGAGGCGCTCGGCACCGACCTGATCAAGCTGGAGGTCATCGCCGACGAGCGGACGCTGCTGCCGGATCCGATCGAGTTGCTGGACGCGGCGGAGACGCTGGTGGACGACGGGTTCACGGTGCTGCCGTACACGAACGACGATCCTGTGCTCGCGCGGAAGCTGGAGGATGTCGGCTGCGCCGCGATCATGCCGTTGGGGTCGCCGATCGGGTCCGGGCTCGGGATTCGCAATCCGCACAACTTCCAGCTGATCGTGGAGCACGCGCGCGTGCCGGTGATTCTTGATGCGGGGGCCGGTACGGCGTCGGATGCGGCGTTGGCGATGGAGCTGGGGTGTGCGGGTGTGATGCTCGCCTCGGCGGTGACGCGGGCGCAGGAACCGGTGTTGATGGCTGCGGCCATGAGGTACGCGGTCGAAGCGGGGCGGTTGGCTCGGCTGGCGGGTCGGATTCCGCGGCGATACCTCGCCGAGGCGTCGTCTCCTGCGGAGGGCTTGGCCGTGCTGGATCCTGAGCGTCCTGCCTTCTGAACCGGCGTTGCGGTTCCGTTTTTCTCCCGCCCACGCACCACTTTGTCTCCCACCCACGCACCACCCGTTTCCAGGTCGAGAGGCGGGCCTCTCCCGTGGGGGCACCCGCCCGGGGCGGCTGCGGGTTCGTGGGACGGCGGCTGCCGGGTTGTGGGTTGCGTCACAGGTCCGCTTCAGTCCCGCCCCGATCCGGACCGAACCGGTGGTCGTGTCAGTTGCGGCTCGTACACTCACCTGCGTGGATACGACGCTTCAGGACCCGTTGGTCGGGCAGCTGCTCGACGGGCGATACCGCGTGGACGCGCGGATCGCCGTCGGCGGGATGGCCACGGTCTACCGGGCCCTGGACACCCGCCTGGACCGCGTGCTCGCTCTCAAGGTGATGCACCCGGCGCTCGCGGCCGACGGGACCTTCGTCGAGCGGTTCATCCGGGAGGCGAAGTCGGTCGCCCGGCTCGCCCACCCGAACGTCGTGCAGGTCTTCGACCAGGGCACCGACGGGCCGTACGTCTACCTCGCCATGGAGTACGTCGCCGGGTGCACCCTGCGCGACGTACTGCGCGACCGCGGGGCGCTGCAGCCGCGCGCCGCCCTGGACATCCTGGAGCCGGTGCTCGCCGCGCTCGGCGCCGCGCACCGGGCCGGATTCGTACACCGGGACATGAAGCCGGAGAACGTGCTGATAGGGGACGACGGCCGGGTCAAGGTCGCCGACTTCGGGCTCGTACGCTCCGTGAACACCGTCACCAGCACCACCGGTGCCGTGCTCGGCACCGTCTCGTACCTCGCGCCCGAGCAGATCGAGCAGCCGGGCGCCGCCGATCCCCGCGTCGACGTGTACGCGTGCGGTGTCGTCCTCTACGAGATGCTCACCGGCGAGAAGCCGCACGACGGGGACTCCCCCGCCGTGGTGCTCTACAAGCACCTCCACGAGGACGTCCCGCCGCCTTCGGCCATCGTGCCGGGGCTGGCGTACGAGCTCGACGAGCTGGTCGCCTCGGCGACCGCCCGCACCCCCGGCATCCGCCCGTACGACGCGGTCGCCCTGCTCGCCCAGGCGCGCGAGGCGCGTGCCGCGCTCAGCGTGGATCAGCTGGACGCGGTGCCGCCGCAGGCGCTCTCGTCGGCGCACGAGCACCGTGACATCGCCGCCGACCTCACCAGCGTGATCCCGCGCTCGCTGACGGTTCCGCGCCCGCTGCCGGTGAACGAGGACGAAGAGGGGGCCGAGGACGGGTTCCACCGCACGAGCCGGCTGGAGAGCCCGCCGCCCCTTCCCCCGCGCCGCCGTGCCGAGCGGTCCCGGCGCCGGCTCGTCACGATCGTGGCCGCCGTGCTGCTGACGCTCGGTCTCGGTGCGGGCGTCTGGTACATCAACTCCGGCCAGTTCACGCAGGTCCCGCCGCTGCTGACGAAGACCGAAACGCAGGCCCGGGACCGGCTGGACCAGGCCGGCCTCGAGGTCGGCAAGGTCGAGCACGCCTACAGCGACACCGTGAAGCGCGGCACCGTCATCAGCACCGACCCCAAGCCGGGCACCCGGATCCGGGACAACGACTCGGTGGCGCTCACCATCTCCGACGGCCCGGAGACGGTGAAGGTGCCCGACGTGGAGGGCTACCGGCTGGACAAGGCAAGGTCCCTGTTGAAGGACAGCGGGCTGGAGCCGGGCATGGTCGGCCGGGCGTTCAGCGAGGACGTCCGCAAGGGCTTCGTGATCTCCACGGACCCGGAGAAGGGCACCGAGCGGCGCGCGGGCTCGGCGATCGCGCTCACCGTCAGCAAGGGCCGCCCGATCGACGTCCCGGACGTCACCGGCGAGTCCCTGGACGACGCGACAGCCGACCTGGAGGAGGCGGGCCTGAAGGTGAAGGTCTCCGCCGAGGAGGTCAACTCCTCCGAGGTCGACAAGGGCCAGGTCGCCCGGCAGACGCCGCAGAACGGCAGCACCGCCGCCGAGGGCGACACGGTGACGCTGACGCTGTCCAAGGGCCCCGAGATGATCGAGGTCCCGGACGTGGTCGGCGACAGCGTCGACGACGCCAAGGCGGCGCTGGTGGGGGCCGGCTTCAAGGTCGACGAGGACCGCGGGCTGCTCGGGCTCTTCGGCGACACCGTGAAGAAGCAGTCCGTGAAGGGCGGGAAGACGGCCCCCAAGGGATCGACGATCACCATCACGATCCGCTGACCGGCCGGGCCGGACCGCATGACACCCTGATCGGGTGAAGACGCGACAGCCCGGTCCCTCCCGCAATCCCGTCGGCGGCCACGTCCCGGTGGCCGGCGGCCTCCACTCCGTGGGCGTGTCGTACGCCCATGACCTGAAGGCCGAGGCCGTGCAGGTCTTCGTCGCCAACCCGCGCGGGTGGGCCACTCCCGCCGGAAATCCGCGGCAGGACGAGGAGTTCCGGGAGGTGTGCGCGGCCGAGTCGATTCCGGCATACGTGCACGCCCCGTACCTGATCAACTTCGGTTCGCACACCGAGGCGACCGTGGAGAAGTCGGTCGAGTCGTTGCGGCATTCGCTGCGGCGCGGGCGGGCGATCGGGGCGCTGGGCGTGGTCGTGCACACCGGCAGTGCGACGGGCGGCCGGGACCGGTCGGTGGCGCTCAAGCAGGTGCGGGAGTACCTGTTGCCGCTGCTCGACGAGCTGACCCACGACGACGACCCGTGCCTGCTCCTGGAGTCGACGGCCGGGCAGGGCGCCTCACTTTGCTCGCGGACCTGGGACTTCGGGCCGTACTTCGAGGCGCTGGACGCCCATCCGAAGCTGGGCGTGTGTCTGGACACCTGCCACATCTTCGCGGCCGGGCACGACCTGACCGGGCCGGCCGGAATGCACCGGACGCTGGACCTGTTGGTGGACACGGTCGGCGAGGGCCGGCTGAAGCTGATCCATGCCAACGACTCCAAGGACGTGGTCGGCGCCCACAAGGACCGGCACGAGAACATCGGCGCCGGTCACATCGGCGAGGACCCGTTCCGCGCGCTGATGACCCACCCCGCGACCGAGGGCGTACCGCTGATCATCGAGACGCCCGGCGGCAAGGAGGGGCACGCGGCGGACGTGGAGCGGCTGAAGAAACTACGGGACGGCTGAAAAGCCGGCCCAGGCTCAGAGCCCGGGAACGCCGACCCAAGCTCAGAGCTCAGGAACCCGGCCCGGGGTCAGAGCTCGGGCCCGTCCCCGGGTTCCTCCTGGTAGGAGTAGCGCTGTTCCTTCCAGGGATCGCCGACGTTGTGATAGCCGCGCTCCTCCCAGAAGCCGCGGCGGTCGGCGGTCATGTACTCCACGCCCCGGACCCACTTGGGGCCCTTCCACGCGTACAGATGGGGGACGACCAGACGGAGGGGGAAGCCGTGCTCGGCCGTCAGCAGTTCGCCGTCCTTGTGGGTGGCGAAGATCGCGCCCTGGGACGCGAAGTCGGACAGGCGCAGATTCGAGCTGAATCCGTACTCCGCCCACACCATCACATGGGTGACGGCCGGGGCGGGCGGGGCGATCTCCAGGATGGTCTGCGCGGGGATGCCGCCCCACTCGGCGCCGAGCATGCTGAACTTCGTGACGCAGTGCAGATCGCCCACGACGGTCGTATACGGCAGGGCCGTGAACTCCTCGTGGTTCCAGCAGTGCTTGTCGCCGTCAGCGGTGGCGCCGAAGACCCGGAACTCCCAGCGTTCGGGCCGGAACTTGGGGACCGGGCCGTAGTGCGTGACCGGCCAGCCGCGCTGCATTCGCTGCCCCGGCGGAAGCTCGGAGTGTGCCGCATCTCCCGACTCGCGTTCCACCGGCTGACCCATGACTCCATCCTGACAGACCTGGGGCAGTGCACATGACCACCGCCACCCAAATCGGGCAATTAGGACTAAGCCTGCCCTTACTTACTAAGTGAAGACTTACTGGACGATCTTCTTCGCCGATGAAATCATGCGGCGCAACCCGCCAGTTCCCCCCGGTTGGAAGGAGCCTCTGCGATGCAGGGCGACCCCGAGGTCATCGAATTCCTCAACGAGCAGCTGACCGCCGAGCTCACCGCGATCAACCAGTACTTCCTGCACGCGAAGATGCAGGAGAACTTCGGCTGGACCAAGCTCGCGAAGTACACGCGGTCCGAGTCGTTCGACGAGATGAAGCACGCGGAGGTGCTCACCGACCGGATCCTGTTCCTGGACGGGCTGCCGAACTACCAGCGCCTCTTCCACGTCCGCGTGGGGCAGACGGTCAAGGAGATGTTCGAGGCCGACCGGCAGATCGAGGTCGAGGCGATCGACCGCCTCAGGCGCGGTGTCGAGGTGATGCGGACCAAGGGCGACATCACGTCGGCGAACATCTTCGAGTCGATCCTCGAGGACGAGGAGCACCACATCGACTACCTCGACACCCAGCTGGAACTGCTGGAGAAGCTCGGTGAGGCGCTCTACCTCGCGCAGCTGATCGAGCAGCCGGAGAGCTGAGCCGACCTGACCTAGGCGGCTTCCTCGAGCACTTCGGCTTCCGCGAGTGTTTCCACTTCCGCGAGCCCGGAGAGGACCGTCCCGCTCTGGTGGGCCGACCGGGGGCACGCGCCGCGGCCGAGGATCGCCTGGATCCGACGGACGCAGGATCCGCAGTCCGTGCCGGCCTTGCAGGCGGAGGCGATCTGGCGGGGGGTGCAGGCGCCGTTGTCCGCGTGCTGCTGGACCTGCGCTTCGGTCACTCCGAAGCAGTTGCAGACGTACACGCGGATTCGCCTCCCGCCGTGATCGATAAGGATAACCTAACCTTACCCGCCACTCGGGGCCCGCAAAAGTGGAGTGGGGGGGGGGGGGGGGGGGGGGGGGGGGGGGCGCGGGGGGGGGGGCGCGGGGGGGGGGGGGGGGGGGGTGGTGTGGGGGGGGGGGGGGGTGGTAGGCACGGGGCGGCGACGCAGCGCGGG